>JAKOSN010000113.1 GCA_029777335.1 Planctomycetota bacterium | reverse complement strand
GCCGACGATGCGCATCTGATGCAGGTGATTCAGCGCATTGCCGCCAGGATTGGCCGCCGCGTGGATGAGATGTCGCCGATGGTCGATGCCCGCCTGCCGGATGGCTCGCGTGTGAACGCCATCATTCCACCGCTGGCACTCAACGGACCCATTCTGTCCATTCGCCGGTTTGGGGTGCGGCTCAACTCCGAGGATCTGGTCGGCAACGGGACGATGACCCGCGAGATGCTGACCTTGCTCTCGGCCACCGTCGCCGGGCGCATCAGCGTGCTGGTCTCGGGCGGGACCGGCACCGGCAAGACGACTCTCCTCAACGCTCTGTCCTCGTTCATTCCCAACGACGAGCGACTGATCACGATTGAGGACACCGCCGAGTTGAAGTTACAGCAACCGCACGTGATCTCGCTGGAGACCCGTCCGCCAAACCTGGAGGGGGCGGGCGAGGTGCGCCAGCGCGACCTGGTGCGGAACAGTCTGCGTATGCGGCCCGATCGCATCATCGTCGGCGAGGTGCGCGGCCCCGAGGCGCTGGACATGTTGCAGGCCATGACCACCGGCCACGAGGGTTCGCTTACCACCATCCACGCCAACGACACCTTCGACGCGCTGTCGCGTCTGGAGATGATGGTGATGCTGGCGGGGTTTGAACTGCCGATCCCGGTCATTCGCCAGTACATCAGTTCGGCGATCGGCCTGGTGGTGCATCTTAGCCGCTTGAAGGGTGGGGTGCGCAAGATCACGCGCATCAGCGAGATCATCGGGTTGAAGCGGCGTGCGTATGTGCTGCGCGACATCTTCACCTTCCAGCAAAAGGGAATCCGGCACGGGGTGGCGTACGGAGAGTTCCACGCCTGCGGCAATGAACCGACGTATCTGGACCGTCTCAAGGCGATGGCGATCGAGTTGCCGCCGGACTTGTTTGCCGAACGCGTGCTGAATTGAGGCCGGGCAGGGAGGGCGAGCGGATCAGGCCCCCCCTGCGGACGAGGAACAGACCATGGGCAACGATGTAGTAATTTTTGTGGCCATCTTTGGCGCCGCCACCGGCCTGGTGCTTCTGGTCTGGTATTTGATCAGCACCCGGCTGGGGAAGCGGCGCGAGGCCCTGGACAAACGCATGAACGGCGCCGACAGCGAGCCGACCTTGCTGTTGACCGAACAGGCCGCCCAGCCGCGCGGCCTGTTCGGCCAGCTCGACGCCTCCTTCAACGCCATGATCGCGCGAACCGGGCTCGACCTGGAACCGCCGTTAGCGCTGGCGATCATCATGTTTTTCGGGATCGGCCTGGCGATCCTGGTCTTCATCTGGCGCTTCGATCAGGAACCGTGGCTGGCCGTCCCCGCCCTCTTTCTGGGCGGCGCCATTCCGCTGGCGTTCTTCCTGTTCCGCCAGGGAACCTGGCGGCGCAGCTTGCAAGAACAACTCCCCGACGCCATCTTTCTGCTGGCGCGCTCGATGCGTGCGGGACGCAGTTTCGAGCAATCAATCCAGCTGATTGGCGAACATGGCACGATGCCGATCCGACGGGAATTTGCCCGCATGCATCACCAGTTGGATCTTGGTCTGGCCACGCATCAGGTGCTCGATGCCGAGGCGCGGCGACTGCAGATCCTCGATTTCAACGTCTTTGCCTCGGTGATGAACCTGTACCGCACCACGGGCGGTAATCTCCCCGTGATCCTTGACCGCCTGGCGGCCTCGATCCGCGACAACAACCAGTTCGCGGGCAAACATCGAGCCGCCACGGTCCTGGGTCGCTACAGTGCTGGCTTTATCGGCTTCATGGTGGTTGTCATCCTGGTGTGGCTGTTCTTCTTCCAGCGCGACTGGGCCAACAACTTCTTTGAAAGCCCCACGGGCTGGGCACTCTTCCTGACGGCGATGGCCCTCCAGGTGGCGGGGTTGGCGTTACTGTACTGGTTCGTGAAGGTGGCGGACTGATCGACTCCCGACGAGCGCTGGGCCCGGTCGCCAGGCGGCCGGCGCCCCGCTCGCTTCGCTCCTGAGAAAACACCATGGATATTCTGCTGCTCCTGCTGATCTTTCTTTTTGTGACTGGCCTGGTCGCCGGGGTTTACTGGCTCATCGCGCAACGGAACCTGCGCTTTCAGGAACGGCTCAAGCAAACCGGGAGCGATCCCGGGACCGAATCGACCCCCGAGTTAGTGCTCGGACCGCTCACTCCCACGCTGGCGGGCTCGCTGCCGGTGGGGAGTGAGGACAAAATCGATCTGCAAAAGGAACTACGCGAAGCCGGCTTCTATCAGAGCAGTGCGCTCGAAGAATACGCCGCCATTCGCTATCTCTTGATTCTCTTGCCCCTGGTCGCCGCCGGCGTCCTCGGTTTCTTCTTTGCCGAAACCTGGGCCCACTTCCGCAACGCCATCATCCTCGGGGTGATCGGCGCGGTGCTGGGCTACTCGATGCCCCGTGTGTACATCTACTACCGGGCACGCCGTCGTAAACGCGAGATCGAACGCGGTTTGCCGACCGCCATCGACATGATGGTGCTTTGCCTCAGTGCCGGGTTGAACATCATGACCAGCTTGCAGCGCATTGCCCGCGAGGTGAGCATGGCGTATCCTACTCTCGGCCAGGAACTGGAAATCGTCCGCCGACAGGCGGAGTTGCGCACCCTGGAATTCGCCGTGCTACAGTTCGCCGAACGTATCGATCTGCCGCAACTGCGCACCCTGGCGGTCATCCTCAGCCAGTCCGAGAGCCTGGGGACCGACACCGGAAGCACCCTGCGGGAATATGCCGACAACCTGCGCGTGATCATGCAGCAACGCGCCGATGAAACGGCGAACAAGGCCCCGTTCAAGTTGCTCTTCCCAGCGTATCTGCTGGCGATGGGTGCCGCCATCCTGCTGGTTAGCCCGGCGGCGCTGGAGTTCAACAACTTCCGCAAGCAGAACATGGTCGGGAACACGATCAAGGACGTGAAAGAGTTGCTCAAACCGAAACAGCCTGGCCCGAATCCGACCCCCAACCCGTAATTCGCCCCTGGCCCTGTGATGGACCGCCATGCGTCAGACGTGGACTTTTCATACCGCCGGACAACTGCTCTTTGGCCCCAGCGCTTGCCAGCAACTGGGAGAGGTGGCCGCTCGTCTTGGATCGCGGCGGGTGCTGGTGGTGACCGATCCGATCCTGCTTCGGGCGGGGTTGGTGGAACAGGTGCACGCTCCTCTCAGTGAAGCCGGGGTGCGTGTGGAGATCTTCTCGGGCGGCGAGCCCGAACCGTCGCTTCATGCCGCGGAAGCATGTATCGCCAGTGCGCGCGCCTTCCACCCCGACGCGGTCCTGGGGCTGGGCGGCGGCAGCAACATGGATCTGGCCAAGATCGCTGCCACCATACTGTCCCACGGTGGCACGCCGCGCGACTACGTTGGCGACGATCGCGTTCCGGGTCCGCTTCTGCCCCTGCTCTGCTTGCCCACGACCGCAGGCACCGGCTCCGAGGTCTCTGCCGCCTCGGTGCTGACCGATACCGAAAACCACATCAAGGTCGGCATTCTCAGCAATTACCTGCGGCCACGAGTGGCGATTGTCGATCCGCTCCTGACCGTGTCCTGTCCTCCCAGTGTGACCGCCGACAGCGGCATCGATGCCCTCACTCATGCCATTGAAGCCTATACCGCCGTCGACAACGCCACCTTTCCGCTCCCGGCCGGCGAACGAACCGTCTACCAGGGACGCCATCCGATGGGCGATCTCCTGGCCGAGAAGGCAATCACCCTCATCGGGCGCTTTCTCCGCCGTGCCGTGAGCGATGGCAAGGATCTGGAAGCACGTGAGGGGATGGCCCTGGCAGCGACCCTGGCTGGAATGGCCTTCTCCAACGTGGGGGTTGCGGTCGTCCACGCCCTGGAATACCCGGTCGGAGGGGCGACCCACTGTTCCCACGGGGCGGGCAACGGACTGCTGCTCCCCTATGTGATGCGCTTCAACCTCCCCATGCGCCGGCGTGAAATGGCGACGATTGCCCATCTTCTGGGAGAGAACATCGTCGGGATCAGCGAGCATGAGGCGGCCGAACAGGCTATTGAGGCAGTGGAGAAGCTGCGCCGAGATATCGGCATTCCCGCACGCTTGCGCGATCTGGGCGTCCAACCCGAGCAGCTGCGCCTCTTCGCCGAGAAGGCCGCCGGCATCAAACGCATTCTCCGTGTCAATCCGCGTCCCGTGACCGTCGACGATCTCGAAGGGATCCTTCAGGCGGCCTACTGAGTATCGGCCTGCCGCGGACTTCCCATCTTCCCCAGTCGGCCTTTTCAGCCTGCAATCCTGGGCTCACCTCCTCCTTGCACCCACAAAACCGGGTTTTCACGTAACGGCTCTCTGGGTAGAATCCCCTGCCGGACTGATCGGGATTCGATCGAGGTGCCCACCTCAGCGAGAGGCGCAGTTGCAATGAAACAATTCCTCCTGGCCCTGCTTGTTCTCGGCGCGAGTGCCTCCTTCACCCAGGCGCAACAACCCTGGGCCGAGAAGATGTTCAAGCAGGGGACCACCCACGATTTTGGCACGGTGCCGCGCGGCTCGCAATTGCTGCATCGCTTCACCATGACCAACATCTATGCCGTGAAGTTGCAGATTACCGAGGTTCGCGCCTCGTGTGGCTGTGTCACGGTCACGCCCTCGTCGCGCGTTCTGGAACCGCGCGGCACGGTGACCTTCGAGGTCTCCATGGACACGCGCCGCTTTGCCGGAGCCAAGACGGTTGCCATCCATGTCAGCGTTGGCCCCGAATTTATCTCGACCGCAGAGTTGAAGGTGTCCGCCAACAGCCGCAACGATGTGGTCTTCAATCCGGGGCAGCTGAACTTTGGCGTGGTCTCCGTGGGGCAAACGCCGTCGGAAACCATCGATCTGGAGTACGCGGGCTCCCTCGACTGGAGACTGACCGAGGTGCTGGCCAACGGCGCTCCAGTGGACCTTTCGTTCAAGGAGCTTTACCGGCGATCGGGCCAGGTGGGCTACCAGGTGAAGGCCACCTTGAAAGCCGACGCCCCGAGCGGAGTCATCAAGCAGCCGATCATTCTCAAAACCAATGATCCAACCAGCCCGACCGTCTCGGTGCTGGTGGAGGCCAACGTGCAGGCGACTCTCTCGGTTTCACCCGGTATTCTGCGCCTGGGAGCGATCAAGCCCAACGAGGTGGTGACACGCAAGATTGTGATTCAAGGGAAGAAGCCCTTTCGGTTGACCGGCGTGGAGGGAATGGGCGAGGGAATCACACTCGCCGAGGAGTTCGGGAGCAAGGTCGCCGCCGTCCAGACGATCACGTTCAAGGTCCAGCTGAACGTCACTGGTGATTTCCGTCGTGAGATTCACATCAAGACCGATCTGCAAGAAACCCCCGTCACGTTGGTGATCGAGGGAAGTGTCTCTCCCTGAACAAATTGCCACTTCGAAGCGAGCGGATCAGGGCCAGCGGGCCGCTCGCTTCTGTCGAACTTCCTCGTGCATTACCCCTTTGCCAGCACTCTCTGTAAACTAACCCCTGGTCCCAGGGTTCGGGCCCAGTCGCGGAGAGTGCAGCATGAGTCCAGCCGAATTCACCAATCGTCTCATTCACGAGACAAGTCCTTATCTGCGTCAACATGCGCACAACCCCGTCGATTGGTATCCCTGGGGTCCCGAGGCCATTGACCGGGCTCGCCAGTTGGATCGCCCGATTTTTCTGAGCATCGGCTACTCGGCCTGTCACTGGTGCCATGTGATGGAGCACGAGAGTTTCGAGGATGCCGAGACCGCCCAGATCCTCAACGACCATTTCGTGGCCATCAAGGTCGATCGCGAGGAACGGCCGGACCTGGATCAGATCTACATGACCGCGGTGCAGTTACTCACCGGGCAGGGCGGATGGCCCATGTCGGTGTTCCTCACCCCCGACTTGAAACCATTTGTCGGGGGAACGTACTTCCCACCACGCGACATGTACGGTCGCCCCAGCTTCAAGCGTGTGCTGCAACGCATTATCGATCTGTGGCAAACACAGCGCCAGGATGTTCACACCCACGCCACCCAGTTGACCGAGCACATGCAGGGCATTGGCGATCTCCCTCCCGGCAGCGCGCCGCTCGATCTCTCGATCCTGCGCAAGGCGGTCGCGGAACTGAGTTCCCGGTTCGATCCTCTCAATGGTGGATTTGGGCGTCCGCCCAAGTTTTTGCACACGATGGATTTGCGCCTTCTCCTGCGTGCCTGGAAGCGCTTTGAGGATGTCGAGGCCCTGCACATGGTGCGGCACACCCTCGACCGGATGGCGATGGGCGGGTTGTACGATCATCTGGGGGGAGGGTTTGCCCGCTACAGTACCGACGCCCAGTGGCTGGTGCCTCACTTCGAGAAGATGCTCTACGACAACGCCCTTCTCGTGGTGGTCTATCTCGAAACCTACCAGGTGACCCGCAATCCGTTTTATCGCGAGATCGCCGAGGAAACCCTTGGCTGGGTCCAGCGCGAAATGACCAGCCCCGAAGGCCCCTTCTACAGCGCGCTCGATGCCGATAGCGAGGGCGAGGAGGGCAAGTTCTACGTCTGGACCGAGGCAGAGATTGAATCCATCCTGGGCCCCCAGGGCAGCCGGCTCCTGAGTGATGTCTACAACGTCCTTCCCGAGGGCAACTGGGAAGGTCACAACATCCTGCATCGTACCAAGACCTTCGAGCAGTATGCGCGCCTGACCGGTCTGGACGAGATGGCGTTGAAGCAAACGCTGCGCGAGGCCCGGCACAAGTTGTTCGAGGTCCGACGCCAGCGTGTCGCTCCTGGCCGGGATGACAAGATGCTGACGGCGTGGAACGGATTGATGATCGGCGCCTTTGCCCTGGCCGCCCAGGTGCTCGACCAGCCCGCCTACGCTGAAACCGCTGTGCGCGCGGCCGACTTTATTCTCACACGCATGCGTACCACAGAAGGCCGCCTGCTGCGCACCTGTAGCAGTGGGAGCGCCGCCAGGCTCAATGGCTACCTGGAGGACTACGCCTTTTTGCTGGATGGCCTGGTTTCGCTCTACGAGGCGACGTTCACGCCACGCTGGCTGGAAGCGGCGCTCGACCTGGCGCAGGTGCTGATCGAGCAGTTCTGGGACCCCCGCGAGGCGGGCTTTTTCTTCACCGGGAACAATCACGAACCGCTGATCGCGCGCACCAAGGATCCGCACGATAACGCCACCCCCTCGGGGAATGCCATGGCGGTGACGGCGTTGCTGCGGCTGGTAAAACTGACGGGGCGAGTCGATTTGCAGGAAAAAGCGGAGGCGACCCTCGATCTGTATCGCGGCCTGCTCTCCACGCATCCCCTGGTCGCGACTCAGATGGCGCTCGCGCTTGATTTTCAGCTCGGTCCTGTGCAAGAATTTGCAGTGGTGGGCGAACCAGCAGAAGAGGAAACACGTCGCGTGCTGCGCGCCATCCGTCGGGACTACAATCCCCACAAGGTGGTGGCGTTGCAGGCTCCCTCGCAGCCGCCGGTCGGTGACTGGCTCCCCTTGCTGCGCGGCAAAGGAAGTACGGGCGTGGTCACGACCTATCTTTGCAGCAACTTCACCTGCCAGGCGCCCCTGACCGGAGCCGAGGCAGTGGAAAAAGCGTTGCGAGAAACCCCAGGCGTGACGTCCTCTTAAGAATGCGGGCCAGAGAAACAGGCGAAGCGTGGGCGAACGGAAAGAGACACCTCTGGTGTACATTATCGCCGGGCCGAATGGGGCCGGGAAAACGACCTTTGCTCGCGAGTTTTTGACCGATTTTGGCTTCTGCGAGCATTTTGTGAATGCCGATCAAATAGCTCAGCGGCTCGCTCCCGACTCCCCCGAATTGGTGGCGCGGCGGGCGGGCCGGCTGATGCTGGAGACGATTGATCGGCTGGCGAGCGAACGGCAAACATTCGCCTTTGAAACCACTCTGTCGGGAAAATCCCTGGTGCCCTATCTGCGCCACTGGCGTGATCTGGGCTACGAGCTGCACCTCTTCTTCCTGTGGTTGCCTGCGGTCGAGATGGCGCTGGAACGCGTGGCCAACCGCGTGAAGATGGGGGGACATCATGTCCCCGAGGAAGACATCCGGCGGCGCTATACGCGGGGGCTGGAGAATCTGATGCCGGTGTATCGCCCGCTGGTGGATTCGGCGATTATCTTCGACAATTCCAGCCCGCCCCCGCGCGCAGTAATTGGACTGGATGCCGCGGGGCAGGTTGAGGTATACAATCAAGAGCTGTACGCTCAACTGCTGAAACACGAGGTAAGACAGTGAGTCCCACGGACGCGGTTCTGCAAAAGCTCCCTCTGTCGGAGCGAGCGCATCTGGCCCTGGCGCGAGCTTTTGCGCGCGCTGTGGCCGAGCACCAGCAAAATGGATTGCCCCTCGTTTTGTGGCGCGACGGTAAGGTGGTCAAGGTTCCCGCCGAAGAACTGACGGAAACCGCGCAGACCGCCGGTGCCGTGTTCGCCTCCTGAAAAAATGTTCGTCAGCACTCGGGCCCTGAAGTGGAGTGGACCACCCCTCTCCGCTCCAGGGCCCGGGCTCTTCTTCCCCTCCGCCTCGCCTGGTTCGCTCGGCGACGTGCTCTGCCACCCTTGGCCAGCCACGCTGGAGTACGCAAAATCGGGGACTGCCCTTGACCATCGTTTCTTTCGCTACTACCGTAACTCTTTACTTCCCGATCACCGGGATATGCCATACCGGTCTCGCGAAGACGACCGTAGGAGTGGAACGCCAGAGCGGAGCTGGGAATGCCGACGATTAATCAGTTGGTGCGCAAGCCTCGGGTGCAGCAATATCGCCGCCCGAAACATCCCGCCATGCAGGGTTGCCCGCAGAAAAAGGGCGTGTGCCTGCAGGTGAAGATCATGACGCCGAAGAAGCCGAACTCGGCGCTGCGGAAGGTGGCTCGTGTCCGCCTGTCCAACGGCATCGAAGTGACGGCGTACATCCCTGGGGAAGGCCACAATCTGCAGGAGCACTCGATCGTGCTTGTGCGCGGCGGTCGTGTCCGCGACTTGCCAGGCGTGCGCTACCACATCATTCGTGGGGTGCTCGACTCGCAGGGCGTCGCGGACCGCAAACAAGCCCGATCCAAGTACGGCGCCAAGCGCGAAGGGAAATAACGTTCGCGCCGCGGCCGCCCACTGCCAGCCGACCGGTCTTTCACCGACGGGGTGAAAGCGGCTTTCTGGGGCCAGAGCAAGAACGCTGATGGAACTGCAACGCGCACTTTCGTTCGTGTGTTGTGGGTGTGGTCAGGGATTGGATGTGGTCGTACATTGCTCCGGCAAGGGGCTCACCGATCGGACCCGCCCGGTTGCTGCGGTCCACGTGGCCTGTCCCCTTTGTGGCCAGGTCAACGAGGTCCTTTTTGAACCCAAGGGATTGATCCAGGTCGTGCGCCCAGCCGCGGCCCTGCGCAGTGTTCCCTTACCTTCCAACAACTAGTTTCCGGGTCGGAACCCTGTTCCGACGGTTGACACTCAGGACATCAAGGTTTTACCCCGAAAGCAACATGGGAAAACGAACTGCCAGTGCGGAAACCCTCAAGCCGGATCCGCGCTACAACTCGGTGCTCGCCAGCAAATTCATCAATTGCCTGATGTGGCAGGGGAAGAAGGCCACCGCCCAGCGCATCTTTTACGATGCCCTGGACCAGATCAAGAAGAAGATCCCCGATCTGAGCCCGATCGAGGTCTTCACCCAGGCCGTCGAGCACGTCAAGCCGACCGTTGAGGTGCGCTCCAAGCGCGTCGGGGGGGCCACGTACCAGGTCCCGATGCAGGTGAATCGCACCCGCCAGCAGAGCCTCGCCATTCGCTGGATCATCGGGGCGGCGCGCAACAAGGCGGGCCGTCCCATGTTTCAACGCCTGGCCGACGAATTGATGGCCGCCTATCGGCGCGAAGGCGAAGCCATGACCAAACGTGAGAACACCATCAAGATGGCCGACGCGAACAAGGCGTTTTCTCACTTCGCCTGGTGACCCCGGCTGTTTGTGCGCGGCTGTCCACGGAGCCTGTTCGGGATCCTCCCGTTCAGGTTCCGTGGACAGTCGCGTTTTTCTTACAATAGTTCCAGCCTCGCCCTCTCTCGTTCGTGGGAGCCACACGCCAATGGCCGCCAAAGCTGCTGAAATCGATCTGAGTACGATCCGCAATATCGGCATCATTGCGCACATTGACGCAGGCAAAACCACCACCTCCGAGCACATCCTCTTCTACGCCGGGGCCACCCATCGCCTGGGCGCCGTCGACGAGGGCAACACCGAAACCGACTGGAACGAGGAAGAGAAGGAACGCGGCATCACCATCTACAGCGCCTGCATCCCCTTCGCCTGGCAAGGCTGTACGGTGAACCTCATCGACACTCCCGGCCACGTGGACTTCACCGCCGAGGTCGAACGCTCCCTGCGCGTCCTCGATGGCTGCATTGTCGTCTTCGATGCCCAAAAAGGCGTGGAGGCGCAGTCGGAAACCGTCTGGCGCCAGGCCGACAAATACCAGGTCCCGCGCATGGTCTTTGTCAACAAGATGGATGTCGTCGGGGCCGATTTTGGCAATGTGCTCGCCGAGGTCCGCGAACGGCTCGAAGGCAACCCCGTCGCCCTCACCGTTCCCATCGGCAGCGGCTCGATCAAGGACAGTCCGACTCCCTTTCGTGGCATTGTCGACCTTCTCAGCCAGCAGGCCCTCTATTTTGACCCCGACACCCGCGGCAAGACCTTTCGCGCTGAACCGATCCCTCCCGAGATGACCGTGGAGGTGGCTGCCTGGCGCGAAAAACTCTTCGATGTCCTCACCCAGCACGACGAGAAGGATCTGATCACCAGCGCCTATCTCGACGGCCAGCCCATCGCTCCGGAGACGATCCGCACCCTGCTGCGTGAACAAACGTTGAAGCGCCTGATTCAACCCGTCTTCGCTGGCTCTGGGCGCGAACACATCGGCGTGCAACCGCTCATGGATGCCGTGTGCTACTATCTCCCCAGTCCTCTGGATCGCCCCCCGGTCGAAGGCCACAATCCCAAGAAGCCCGACAAGATCGAGAAACGCAAACCCGATCTGAAGGACCCCTTCTGCGGACTTGTTTTCAAGGTCGTTGTCGATGAACACAACGAGCTGTTCTATCTGCGCATCTACTCGGGTACGCTCAAGCCCAACAGCCGACTCTACAACCCCGGGAAGGACTGCAAGGAACTGGTCAGCAAGCTCTATCACACCCACGCTGACCCAACCAAGCGCGACGAGCTTCCCCTGAGCCACGCGGGCGATATTGTTGCGCTCATTGGCCTGAAGGATTCGGTCACCGGCGACACGCTCTGCGAGACCCAGCACCCGATTCTCCTCGAACGGATTCAGTTCGCCGAGGCCGTGGTCAGCAAGAGCATCGAGCCGGAATCGTCGGCGGACAAGCAGAAACTCGTCGACCTGTTAACCCGCCTGGGACGCGAGGATCCCACCTTTCTCTGGAAGGTCGATCCCGAAACGGGACAGACGTTGATGAGCGGGATGGGTCTGTTACATCTGGAAATCAAGCAACACCGCATGGAGCGGGATTTCAAGTTGAAGGTGCGGGTGAGCAAACCGCGTGTCAGTTTTCGCGAGACGATTCGGGCCCCCATCCTGGTGGTTGGCGAGTGCATTCGCCAGGCGGGCACTACCGGGCTGTTCGCCAAGGTGAACGTTTCCTTTGCACCCTACGAGGGACCGGACACCATCGCAATCACCCATCGTCTCAAGCCCGACGAACTCCTGCCGCTCTATGTGGCGGCTGCGGAGAAAGGCATCCGTGGAGCGCTGCAGTCAGGCGAGCTCGGCTACCCGGTGATGAACGTCAAGGCGACGCTCACTGGCGGCGAGATGGATCTGGAGATGTCCAACGAGACCGCCTTCGAGGCGGCCGGCGCCGATGCGGTGCGCAGGGCGTTGCGCGACAACATGGTGCTTCTGGAGCCGGTGATGTGGCTGGAAGTCACCGTCCCCGAGGAATTCCTGGGACCGGTGACCGCCGATCTGACCGCGCGCCGCGCCGACATTCGAGAGATCATCATGCGCGGGAAGGTCCGGGTGATCGAGGCGCTGGTACCGCTGGCCAAAATGTTCGACTATTCGGATAAAGTTCGGAGCCTGAGTCAGGGCCGAGCCGCCTTCAGCATGGAACCGCACTCCTATGCACCGGCGCCCGATGAGGTGCTGCGCCAGATGCTCAATCCCGACGGATTTTGACCCCCCGAAAAACACCAACGCCGCGTGTCCTCTGCCGTGGGCGACTTCTCACGGCGAGAACACGCGGCGTTGCTTTCGGCCGCCAGGAGTTTAGCGGCGCTGCAACGGCAAGGTGAATTCCAGCTCCAGGTTGCCACTGGTCGCGCCACCTTCCCCCGGACGACGGTCGTTCGGTCGGCGCTCATCGCGACGGTTCGGGTCGGGTTGCCGCTCATTCCGACGATCCGGGTTCGGTCCCCGATTGGGCTGTTGCATCTGCCTCCGCATCGCTTCCAGTTCCCGCATGACGGCGTCGAGTTTGCGTTCCATCTCTTCGAGCCGGCGCTCTGCCGGGTTACCGCCCCGAGGAACCTCTCGGAGTTGAGGACGGCCCCCCAGGCCACCCGGCTGATTCTCCTTGGGCACCACGATGACACGGATTTCCCGTTTGCCAGAGGCACCTTCGAGCCGGGCAACCCGTTCGGCCAGTTCACGCATCCGCTGCTCGGCCTGGCGCACCTGGGCCATTCGTTCCTGGAGTTCTGCCTGCGCTCGTCTCAATTCGGCGCGGGCCCGGTCCAGTTCGTCGGGGTTGGGTTGTCGCTGCGCCGGGCGATTCGGCTGCTCGCGGCGCTCGGGAGGGGGTTCGTCGGCCGTGGTCGGGAGCACCGGCAGAAGCAGGAGCGCCAGGCCAAGCACGGCGAGCACTCCGGCGCGAGTCAGTTGCCGCGGGGTCGTTCCACCCATGATCATTGTCAATCTCCTTTTCAGATCGTTTACCTGGCCGATACCACAGGCCCCCGTGGGCAGAGCAGTCGGCTGGTCGGAGAGGAAATCCACACATTCCAGCAGGGCCAGCGCATACGTTTTGCCCGCGCCCGGCAGGGCCCACACCACCCAGGCGTCGCAGCATTGTTCCTCGGCCTCGCGGAGTTCTTTCCGCGCCAGCCAGACCACCGGATGCCACCAGTAGAGCAGCATCGCGGCTGTCTCCAGCCAGCGCACCCAGTGATCGCGACGCACCAGGTGCGCCAGTTCATGCACCAGCAAGGTGGCGCGCTGCTCGCAATCAAGGATCGCCCACAATTCGGCAGGCAGAAGCAACCGGGGACGTGTTCCCACCCCCCAGAGCATCGGCGTAAGTCGGCCTGGCACCAACCAGATCGAGGGACAACCCGGGAGGTCCAACCGCCGCGCCAGGCGCGCCACCTCGCGGCGCAGGGATTCCGGGGCGGGCGTGGCATAGCGCAGC
This sequence comes from Planctomycetota bacterium, assembly GCA_029777335.1. Taxonomy (GTDB): domain Bacteria; phylum Planctomycetota; class Planctomycetia; order Gemmatales; family Gemmataceae; genus JAKOSN01. The sequence goes on along the minus strand of JAKOSN010000113.1, from coordinate 9,165 downwards.
AGACGCTGAAACCGCAACACCCGCCACAGCACCAGCGCCAGCCAGGCGAGACTCCCCATCAACCACACGCCGATCACCACCTGGGGCCAGAAGGCCGGGATCGTCGCCCGAGCGGCGGGAGCCGGCGCGGCCAGGGTCGACTCAGGAATATCGTCCGGCGGCACAGGGACAAAGAGCGCGAGATTGATCGGCTTGTCGTCCTGTCCTTCCTCCTTCTTCGCGCGGTCCGCTCCTTCGTCGACGAACGGCACCACCACCATCCCGTGCGGTTCCAGGCGCGCGAGTGGTTCGCTTTCCTGGAGAGTCGCCGGCGCTTCGCGCTCGGCTGGCTGACCAGGCAGGTCGATGGGGATGGCCAGCAAGGGCGGCGTCAACAATTTCAAGAGCACCAGCAACCACAGGCCGTGCGCCAGGGCGGGCCGACGCGCCAGGCGGCTGGCCAGCAGAGCCGGAATGGCCAGGAGGCCCGCGCACAGAGCGTTGCTAAGCGCGATGCGGAACCAGGGCTCCATGAACGCCTCCTCCTCTCAGTTGGACCGTGGGGATTTCCGTTTGTCGCTCTCCAGTTCCTCGATCAGGGAGCGCAGTTCCCGGCGTTCCTGATCGCTGAGTTTCCGCGTCCGCACCAGATGCGTCAGAAGCGGAGTCAACGACCCGCCACACAGTTGCTCCGCCACCGTGCGCAGGCGTCTGCCGATCAGTTCTTCGCGATTGATCAGCGCCTGAAAGGTGTGCGCCGACCCGCTCCGATCGCGCCGCACCAGTTGTTCCTCTTCCAGTCGTTCGAGCAACTTCTGCACCGTGGCATACTTGGAGGTGCCCCCTCCGGGGTACAACCGCTCCGTGAGATGACGGATCGTGGCCGCTCCCTCATCCCACAACAACTGCAGGATCGAGAGTTCCGTCTCGGTCACGTCTTGCGGGGTGCGTGCCATACCTGGATCCCCTCAGGCGAAATGTCTGACTGAGAAGCTAAGACATTTTGCCTGATATTGCAAGAGAGAAAAAGAAAAACCAAGAGGAGCTGCGTGCCGGGTGGTACTCAGCGGCCTGGTGCACCGCGCCAGAGACGGCGACATTCCAGCGGGTAATCGGTCAACAGCGCCTCGGCGCCGATCTCCCGCGCCCGCTGAAAGTTCTCGGGTTCGTGCTTGTTGACGGGCGGACCGGAGAGAAAGAGGCGTTTGCCCGCCTTGCGGATCTGGTCCGCCTCTTCCTTGCTCGGGATGAAACGCGCATAGACCCAGGTGGAGTCGGGATCGTCGAGCGCGGCCTGCAAGTTCGCCGACGTCTGCGCCAGCACCGCCGTCGGGGCGCGTTTGCTGGCCGCGCGCAGTTTCTTGCGCACCGCGGGTTCCTCGATGGTACGGCCAATAAACGCAAGTTGTGTCAGCACTCCTTCTTTCTCAGCCAACTCGACCATGTCGGCCTCAATGGTGGCATCGTCGGCTTTCACATCGACAGCAATCACCACCTCGGGAACCCGGCGCTGGCGGATCAACTGAAATACCTCGGCAAGGGTCGGCACGCGCTGCCCGGCAAACTCCGGGGCGAACCACCGGCCCGCGTCCAGCTGGCGCAACTGAGCCAGGGAAAGCTCCGCCACCTTCCCCTTGCCGTTGGTGGTCCGCTCGACCAGAGCATCGTGAATGCACACGAGGTGACCATCCCGTGTCCGGCGCACATCGAGTTCAAAGCCCAGGCGCAGATCCAGGCAGGCGCCAAAGCCGGCGAGGGTATTTTCGGGAGCATCGCGCAGCAATCCGCGATGCCCGATGAGGCAGGGCAATGGGGGAGTTTTCGGCTCCGCAGCCTCCAGGTTGACCGCCGCGAGGAGGGGGAGTTGAAGCAACAGAAACACAAGGAGAAAGAGTTTCATCGGGGACCCCTCGCCAAAGCCGTGGATCGACCAGAGACTCGCCGATTATCGCACGATCCGAAGCGCAGTCAAGAACGGTGCGCCCGCCGCGCCGGACTAGCGACTCGCGGAGTCGAAAAAATACAGCATTCTCTTGCGTTGCTCGACGGTTTCGACGAAGATAAAAACGCTGCTTCTTGACATGCAGCAGGATGTGCAGCCCATGACATTAGCCCCTCGAGCAGCGATTGCGGTTGTGGTCGGCATTGGCGATTACCGTCACGCCGAACGGATCGCCCCATTGCGCTTTGCGACCAGGGATGCCCGTGCGGTCGCCGAGACTCTCACCAACCCTGCCGTCTGTCAATTCCCGCCAAACCAGGTAGTATTACTCTCCAATCACGAGGCGACGCGCGATCAGATTGTCCACCGGCTGTCAAACTGGCTCCCCACGCAGGGGCGCGGCACCGAGCTGGCTTTCATTTATTTTGCCGGTCATGGGATGGTGCACACCCTGGGCGGTCACGAGGAAGGCTATCTGCTCGCTCACGACACCGACCCCGACGATCTGATCACGCGCGGGGTGGCGATGAGTGACGTGGCACACTGGATCGACGCCATCCAGGCGAAGGCCGTCGTGGTGTGTCTGGATTGTTGCCACGCCGGCAAGGTGCTGGCCAAGGGAGGAGCGCACCGCGAAGGCACGCGCGACATGGAGCTGCGCCCCAGTCTGCTCGCCGGGATGGCCGGTACGGGTCGCTTTCTGATCGCCTCCTGCAACGAGGGGCAACGCTCGTTTGAATCGACCGACCTGGGCCACGGTCTCTTTACCTATCACCTGTTGCAAGGAATGGCCGGAGCTGCGGATCGCGACGGGGATGGTCAGGTCAGCGTGGCCGAGCTGTTCGCCTACGTCTCGCGCGCCGTCGCCCACGAGGCCCGCACGCGCTTTCAAGAAGAACAAACGCCGTGGACCACCGCGGTTTATAGCGACGAGGTCTATCTCTCTCGTCCCCGAAAGCTCGCCCCCTCCGAGGCCGTCACCGTTGCCCTCAATCCCCAGGACACCACCGCGGTGCTGGAAGAACTGGAAGCGCAACTCCCCCATGTCGATCCCGAGGAATTGCGCCGTGCTCTGGAAACCTTGCGGCAACGCCCCGATCGTCTGGCGGTTCCGTTGCTGTTCCGCTGTTTGACCCACCAGGCTGAGGGAGTGCGCGACCAGGCCCGACGCGCCATCCATGCCCTGGGCTGGAGCCAGACCGAACAGGTCATTCAGGCCCTGGCGCGCCAGAACGATTCGCGCATGGGGGACATCCTGGAGGGATTCGCCGCCTTCGAAGCGCATCCCGATCTGGTCCATCTTCTCGATCGCCTGGTAGATCATTTGCGCGGCGATCTCCGTCACCGGGCAATTCTTCTGCTCGAACGCAAACGGCTCAGTCTGGAACTGGAGAAGATGGTCGATCTGTTCCGCGAGATCCGAAGTCCGTATCAACTGCAACGGGTTCTGGGGCAAGGGTTGTGCACCGCCGCTTACCTGGCGCGCATGGACGACACCGAACTCGACGTGGTCGTGCGTGTCCTGCGCCCCGAGCTGGCCACCCAGCCGCGCGTGCGCACCGACTTCCACGATTTGACCAAGAAATCGGTCCAGTTTGTCCACCAAAACCTGGTGCTCACGCGCGAGGCGCGCGCCTTCCCCGATCGAGGCATCTACTTTGCCGTTCGCGATTACATCGATGGCGTGACCCTGCAAAAGGTGCTGGAAGGCGGCAAGCGCTTCACTCCCTTGCAGGTGGTGCAGATCGTGCGTCAGTTGCTCGGCGCCCTGATGCCCGTCCATCAACGCGGACTGGCTCACGGCGCCATCAAGCCGTCGAACATCTTTTTGCGTGGCAGCGATCAGGTGATCCTGGGTGATCCCTCGGTGCCCATCCACGGGCTCGGCGTGACTCTCGATCGTCTCTGCTACGACTATCGTTATGTCGCTCCGGAATCCCTGCGCGGCGCCAGCCCCGGTCCGCCGGCCGATCTCTACAGCATCGGGTGCGTCGCCTACGAGTTACTCTGTGGCGAACCGCCCTTCGTCGCTGACAGCTATCAGGAACTGACGGTGCGTCATCTGCGCGACGACATCATTCCGGTCAGTCAACGCGGGCAACCGCCCTGCTGGGAAGAGTATCTGCGCTGGCTGCTGGCACGCGACGAAAAAGACCGCTTTGCTGACATTTATCAGGCGGGGGAAGAACTGCTGCGCGTCCAGCAGATCGTGACGCCGGCGACTCCCTCGGTGGCCGCAGCTCCGCTGCTCCGCGATGCCTCGTTGCAGCAGTATCAATCACGGGTCTCCATTGTCCCCTTCGAGCCGGGCAAAACCGTTGACGAGGCTGCCCCGATCAACCCAGAGACGCTGAAGAGCGCGGGGTTGCCACAGATTCCAGGGTACGAGGTGCTGGAAATCCTGGGCCGGGGCGGCATGGGCGTGGTTTACAAGGCGCGGCATCTTCTGCTCAACCGGGTGGTGGCGATCAAGGTCTTGCCGCTCGGCGTGACCGCCGCCGACTCGCTCTCACGCTTCCATCGTGAGGCTCAATCGGTCGCCGGGTTGACTCATCCCAACATTGTGCGTGTCTACGACCTGGGCCAGTTCCAGGGACAATGGTTCATTTCGCTGGAATACGTGGAGGGAGGAACGCTCTCCGAGGTGGTGCGTCAGGGGCCGCTGCCCCCGCAGCGCGTGGCCGAGTTGATGCTCGACCTGGCGCGTGCGATTCACCACGCGCATCAACATGGCATCATTCATCGCGATTTGAAACCCTCCAACGTCCTTCTCGATAGCAGCGGGCTCGCCAAGATCGGCGATTTCGGGCTCGCCAAGAGCCTGGAACAACCCGAGATGAAACTCACCATGGTCGGGCAAATCATGGGCACGCCCGCCTACATGGCACCCGAACAGGCCACCGGAAAGGCTGGCTACGCTACCCCACAGTCCGACATCTACAGCCTGGGGACCATCTTTTACGAGATGCTCACCGGGAGTTCTCCCTTCAAGGCCGAGAGCGTGGGGCAAATGTTGATGAAGGTGATGCTGGAACCGCCAACCCCGCCGCATCAACTCAACCCGAACGTTGATCGGCAACTGGAGATTATGTGTCTGAAATGTCTGGAAAAAGATCCGGCGCGGCGCTACCAAACCGCCCAGGCGCTCGCCGACGAGTTGGCGGCCTGGCTGCGCGGGGAAGCGCCTGTTGGCGTCCCCGTGCCTGAACCGCCTGTCAGTCTCTGGAAACGCCTGTTCCAACGCTTCCGCGGCCAGAACAAATCCTGAGCGGGGCGCGCGGCTGGCGTTGCTTCCTGTCTTTTCCCGTTAACCTTTTCGCGGTCGATTCGTTTCTTGGCGCGAGCAATGTCCTGAGGGATGCCGACGTGGCACTGGGCTGCTCGGTGCTTCCTCACTCCCTTCCTGGTCGAGAACCATCCATGCAAATCAATCCCAACCTCAAGGGGCAACTGCCGCGCGTGGCCCCGCCGATCCCGTTCCACGATCCCGTCAGTCAACTCCGCGGCTGGAAACTCGCCATCCCCGGCGGACGTCCGCTCGCCACCCCCGCCGTGGTCGACGGGGTTATCTTTCTCGGCGGCGGCTTTGGCAGTTATGACTTCTATGCCCTCGATGCTCAGACCGGCGCGCCGGCCTGGCAATATCAAACCAACGACGACGGGCCGACCGCGGCGGTGGTCGCCGAGGGGTATGTTGCCTTCAACACCGAAAGCTGTGAACTGGAGATTCTCACGGTCGCGGGCCGCCCGGTGTGGAAGAAATGGCTCGGCGATCCGCTGATGAGCATGCCCGCGATCGAACGAGGCAAGGTCTACATGGTCTATCCCGAGAGTCGTGGCGATCATCGCCATTACCTGGCCTGTTTCGAGTTAACCACGGGTCGGGAGGTCTGGCGCCAACCCATCCCCGGCGAAATCGTGACCGCGCCGGTACTCGCGGCCGGCAAGGTGTACATCACCAACCTCGACGGTTCGCTGGGATGTTTCGCCCAGGCCGACGGCCAGCGTGAATGGCACGAGCCGCGCCAGGCCACTTCCTCCCCGGTGGTGTGGGAGAACCAGTGTTATTTCAGCCAGCGCCACGAGGTTTCGCTGAAGGAGGCCAGTGGCGAGGTGGTGCAGCAGATGGAATACATGGCGACCAAGCTCTCGGCGGCCGGGACCGAGTCGATTCCCTTCGCGGGGGTCGGAGGCCATGCCGACTATCTCGATCATGCCAAGCGCCTGCGCGGGTCGCCGATGTATCGCGACAGCGCTGGCCGCGATGCTACCGTTGGTTTTGGTAGTCACAAGGGCGATGCCAAGATGGAACAGGCGCAACGCCATCTGGGGCATGGCCACGTTTCCAGTCTGTGGTCCTACCAGGGGTCCAAGCCGTTTCTGTCACGCGGCCGACTCTACAGCGCCCATGGCGACACCGTTCACTGTGCCGATCCTCGCAGCGGCGAGGTCTACTGGAAACAGCGCCTCAGCGACTCCAGGGCCACCGAGGTGCTGGACAGTGTGCTCACTCCACCGGCCGTGGTGAACGGCAAGCTCTTTTTCGGTTCGATCGAGGGGCATGTCTACTGCTTGACCGCGGAGACCGGCGCCCTGCGCTGGCGCTGCACTGTGGGCGAACCCGTGCTCTTTCAGCCAGCGGTGGTGAAGGGGCGGGTTTATGTTCCAACACACGCCGGCAGCCTGTTCTGTCTGGAAACCGGCGATGAGGCCGACGACGGCTGGATGATGTGGGGCGCCGACGCACGCCACAACGGCCTCCCCGAATAACCCCCTGTGCTCCCTTTCTGCCCAGCTGATCCTCGGTGCGCGAACGACGTTCGCGCACCGAGGATCGTGCTGCTTCTCTCCTCATGCGGACTGGTCCCTTGCCGGATCGCTTGAGTCCGCAGATAATGCCACCTTCACGGTCGAGGGCGCGTTCGCCCCCGTTTTTGCGCGCGACCCCGCACAGGTCCACACGGCGGCTCCGGGAGCGTTCCGAGTGCTGGAAGGAAGTGAATCATGAGGCTGTTTCTGTGCCGGGCAGGAATCGTGGTGATTACAGGGTTGCTGCTTGCGCCAGGATGGGCGCGCCTGGGCGCGGAGGAGAAGACATCCGAATGGCCCCAGTTTCGCGGCCCCACCGGCCAGGGCATCAGCACCGACAAGGGGGTGCCCCTCACCTGGAGTGCAACGGAGAATCTCCGCTGGAAGACGCCGCTACCTGGGGCAGGCACCTCCAGTCCCATCGTGGTTGGTTCACGGATTTTTTTGACCTGTTATAGCGGCTATGGTGTCCCTGGGAAACCGCGTGGAGACATAAACGATCTGAAGTTGCACGTGGTTTGCCTCGACCGCGATACCGGAAAAACACTCTGGCAGAAGACCGTCGCCCCCACCCTGCCCGAACAGGGCTCGATTCGCGAGAACCATGGCTATGCCTCCAGCACCCCGGCGAGCGACGGTGAACGCCTCTACGTTTTCCTCGGAAAATCGGGAGTGTTCGCCTTCGACTTCCAGGGCAAGAGCTTGTGGCACGCCGAGGTCGGAACGCGAACGAACGGCTGGGGGTCGGCCGCCTCTCCCGTGCTGGTTGGCAACCTGGTGATCCTCAACGCCAGCGTCGAAAGTGAAGCGCTGCTCGCCCTGGACAGGAAGAGCGGTAAGGAGGTGTGGCGGCTCAAGGGTATCCGCGAAGCGTGGAACACCCCGGTGCTCGTGCCAATCGAGGGCGGTAAAACCGAGCTGGTGGTTGCCATCCACGGCAAAATCCTGGGCATCCAGCCAGAGAGCGGAGAGCAACTCTGGTCCTGCGCGACCGACATTCCCTGGTACATGGTGCCGAGTCTGGTGAGCCACCAGGGGATCGTTTATGCCCTTGGCGGACGGAGTGGCGGGGCTCTGGCGGTTCGCGCCGGGGGACGCGGCGACGTGACCCGATCGCACCGCCTCTGGACTGGCACCAGGGGTTCCAACGTGTCCTCGCCGATCCTCCACGAGGGCCATCTCTACTGGATGAACGACAGTCTCGGCATTGCCTACTGCGCGGAGATCAAAACGGGGAAAATCGTGTATGAGCAGCGGGTGGACCGTGTTGACCAGGTCTATGCCTCGCCCGTGCTGGCCGAGGGCAGGTTGTACTACCTCACGCGTACAGGGCGTACAGTGGTACTCCCCGCACGTCCCAAATACGAGGTGCTCGCCGTGAACGATCTCGCCGAACGCAGCACCTTCAACGCCAGCCCCGCCGTCGCGGGAGGCCGACTTTATCTGCGCTCCGATCACACTCTGTACTGCGTGGAGACAGCACGGTGACAGCCCAGTGCGGAGGAGAGAGCAAGGCGGATTCCTGTTCGCTGACAGAGAGACGTCTGTCTGGGGGTCGTCAAGAAAAGAGGTGAGCACCTGGGAGCGCAATGACCCAGGCGCTCACGAGCGCGGCTTCATGCCGCGCACACGCGTTTCACTCGGTCGAGGGTGGCAGTTCGGCGTGGGCGTTCTTCTCCACCCCGTTGACCTGCTCGACCGGAGCGGCCTTGCGGGCACTGCCGCTTGCGTTGAGCAACCCCGTTTCCAGCGCATAGCGCACCAGGTCGGCGCGCGAGCGGAAATCGAGTTTTTGGCCGATTCGCGTTCGATAGGTTTCGATCGTCTTCACACTCAGGAACAGTTCCTCGGCGATGCGCTGATAACTGTATCCCTGCGCCAGCATCTGCAACACCTGACGTTCCCGTGCGGTTAACTGATCCGCCGGCGCTCGGTTTGGCGCCAGGCTTCCCGTGGGAACGCTGGGCGGAGCCTCCATGTGCTCCAGAAGCGTGAGCAACCGTTTGCTAATATAGATGCGCCCCTGTTGCACCAGGCGAATGCCTTCCAGCAGATCCGTCAAGGCGTCGGTTTTGCTAATGTACCCCATGCAACCCAGGGCTCGCGCCGCATGCAGGTAGGCGGGGTCGTCGTGCATGGTCAGAACCAGGATTCGGGAGGGGATCCCGTCCTTGCGCAGTTTCTCGATGATCTTCATGCCGCCCACGCCGGGCATGTTCAAATCCAGCACCAGCACATCGGGCAGCAGGGCCGAGGTCAGTTCGAGGGTCTCGCGACAGTCGGACGCCTCTCCCACCACCTCCATGTCGACTTGCTTGTTGATCAAGGCCGCCAGGGCGGCGCGCAACATGGTGTGATCATCGGCCAGAAGGACTCGTATCTTGCCCATGATAGTCCGCCGTCAAAGGTATCTGAACGTAAAGAGTCGTTCCCCG
>JAKOSN010000112.1 GCA_029777335.1 Planctomycetota bacterium | reverse complement strand
TGAGCAGCTATCGCTCGGTCCTGGCCCCCCCGCCGATCGTGTTGCCGCACGACGCCGTGATTCCTGGCCTGCTCGCGCGCGGCGATCTCGCCGACGTGGCCGCCCTGCTGGCTCCGCGTCCTGTGCGACTGCAAGGGATGGTCGATGGCTTCAATCGCCGCGTAGAGAACGAGGCGCTCGCCCAGGAGTATCAGGTGACGAAACAGACGTACGGCAAGAACGCGGACAAACTGGATCTGAAAGGTGATGGTTCGTCCGCGCGCTGGTTGCTCGCGCAATTACGCAAGAAGTGAGCGTGAGAACACCGCGAGCGGCATCCCCACAGGTTTCCGCTCGCGGTGGGAAGCGGCGACAAACTCCACGCAAGGGGGAAGGGGGTGACCAGTCTGGGCGCGGAGGTCTATTACTCCTGTCGCTTCACTGAAGAGTACGAGCGAATCACTTGAACGGTCTACGCTGCTCGGTTTCGCGAATCCCTTTCTATAACTCGATCTAATCAGCGCCGTGGTCTCGGTGAAATACCACCCGGAACCGTCTTACTCAGCACGGGACCGTTCCCTATCCTCTCTGTTCACACTGCGCGAGCGAAGGAACCGACCCCGCCGAAAGAGACGACTCATGCCTTTTCCGCCCTACGTCAACAGCATCATCATCACGTTTGCTCAGTGCCTGCTGTTCTCGGTATTGTGTGGGTTCCGCATCTTTCCGCCGGAGAGCAAGCCCGCGCGAAATGACGGTTCGGGGCTGGGCGGCTACAACCTGAAGTTTCTGTTTCTGATGTACGGCATAGGCCTCGTGCTGTTCCTACTCCTCGCGCTCGTGGGGGAGGTCTTCCTGAACCAACGTGAGGACGGGCTGACGTCCGCTGACCGGATCCTGGCCATCTCGCTGCTGACGGACCTCTCGCTTCTGGCGGCGTTCTACTTTGTGTATGAAGGACTCGTGCCATTTGAATGGCTCGGACGAGGCCGGATACGCTACAGGAGTAACTCGGCATGGTGGGCATCGCGGGTGATCCCTGTGGGCTTCGGAGTGACGGTCGCGACCGCACTCATCGCCCTCACCGGGGGGTCTTCGGGTGGGTGTAACGCACGGACCGCCCAATGACGCTGTTGGGGCAGATCTCGCAACTGCCTGTCTTGTCCGATTCAGCGGGTGCGGGTGATGATGTATCGCGTGTAGACGGTTCTGGTCCGAATCTGGACGCCATCGAGGGTGCTCGCTCCGCCTCCTCCACCCAGGTGCGGGATGCGAACGTAGTGCTCGACCACCGCTTTCGGATCGCTCGCGAAATCCAACTCGGCTCCATAGCCGCCCCACGTTCCGATGAGCAGACGCCCCTGTCGGCGCCCGCCAAGTCCCGACGGAAGTGCCGCGTCGCCCATCTCCAGATCGCCCGGCTTTGTCCAGGGCACGGCGGCCGACTCGTCTGCCTCAACGACCACGGCGCACCACTCCGGGCGAATGGTCGGGTAAGGCGGGGGGCCAGAGGGGAAGATGGCGTGGCGGCCGACCGGAAGGAGGCAACAGGTCTTGTACCCGTCGGCGGCCGGGTCGTTCGACATCCGGTATGCAGTCGGCATGAGTGAGAGCAGGGAAAGGTTGTGGGGGCTGTCCCACGGTTCGTCTCTGTGGAACTTGCCGGCGAGGAGGCGCTCGTTGTCGCCGAGGAACGGCAGGATTGCGACACGCCAGCTCAGCAGAGGCCGCCCTTCCTTGTCGGTGATCGCTCGTGGCATCCTGGCACCGAGGAGATTGGCGTGGTGAGCGCGGATCGCTTCGGCGATCTTCTTGAGATTCTCCTGGGTTGTCGCAGATCCCAGTTTTCGATCCGGCTCGCCCGTAGCAGAGCATCCCGCCAAGCACAGAGAAGCACAGAGCAAGGCAGCACGCATCGGTTCAACTCCAGAGAAGGCTGGGTGTGCGGTGGATTGTCTCAGCGGCGCGGGGCCTCGTCAATCGCTTTTATCCATTTATCTATTTGGTGGATCTTGAAAGTTGTATTTATCAGAACATTGGTAGCTATTGCAGTGGAAGTGATCGGAAAAACAGAGCGAGCGACAACCTGATTCGTTGGCGCTCGCTCCACAGGGATGTTGGTTAGAACAACGGCTCGATGGGGCGGGTGTTCTCCACCAGCTTGATCAGGTTCGAGGGCAGGCCACGGGTCACACGCAGGGTGCCCACGTCGAACAGGGTGTGCATGACGGTCGCCAGCAGATTCGGCGTGGAATGCGGCTCGCTCGCGGGTTTCCCGTTGGTGCGATCCGATTTGCCGATCACCTGCCCCATCTTGAGTCCGCCACCGATCAGGGCCAGCGTGCACAGATTGGCCCAGTGGTCGCGGCCGCCGTTCTTGTTGATCTTCGGGGTGCGTCCAAAATCGCCCGTGACAATCACCAGGACCTTCTCGCTCAGGCCTCGGTCGGCGAGGTCGCTCAGAAACGCTCCCAGCGCCTTGTCGAGCGGGCGCCCCAGCATCTCCATCCCCGCCTTGATGCCGGGGTTGTTGCCATCGGCGTGCATGTCCCAGCCGGCGCTCTGCACGGTGACAAAGCCGGCGCCCGCCTCGATCAAGCGTCGCGCCAGCAACATCTGGGTGCCCAGGATCGACGGCTCAAAGACCTTCTTGCCGCACTTGAACATGCTGGTGTCGTAGCGCTCGCGCGTCGCCGGCTTCTCCTGTTTCAGATCGAAGACCCTGGCCGCTGAGCCGGTGAGCAGATCGAGCGCCTGTTGCTCGAACTGATCATAGGCCTGGGCGGTATCGCGTTCATCCAGCCCGCGCTTCAGGGTGTCGAGCTGTTTCATCAGGGCCCGGCGATCTTCGAGGCGCTCGGGCGCGAGATGCAATTGCATGTTCTGCATCGCCGGGCCACTGCCGCTGGGGAGGAACGGCTCATAGCTGGGGCCGAGCGAACCGGCGCGCGAACCGCCCATGACGCGCTTCATTTCGCGGGAGTATTGCCCGTCCTTGTGCGGAGCAGTCAGCAGGTGATAGGTTGGCAGTCCACTTTCCGGGTGGTTGGGACCGCGCAGGCGGGCGACCATCGAGCCCAGGCTAAAGCCGTCTTTTCCCTGGCCGGTGAGGTCCGTTCCCCCGGTGAGCACGTGGCTGATCGCCTGATCGTGACTCCCCACCGGATGGCGGAACGAGCGCACCAGCGCCATCTTGTGGGCCTGCTTCGCCAGCTCGGGAAAGGTTCCGCCAAAGGTCACCCCCGGCAGCGTGGTTTTTACCTCGCCGGTGATACTGCGAGACCCCTCCGGGCCGTCCATGTTGGGATTGAACGTCTCAATGTGGCTGGCGCCCCCGCCCAGAAAGATCAGCACCACGGCACGATCGCGGGCAAAAGCCGGGGACTGCGCGCGGGCGGCCTCGGCGCGCGTGCGCAGCAACCAGGGCAACGAGAGACTTCCCAACCCCAGCAGCCCCGCCTGGAGCAAGGAGCGTCGTGTCAGTCCGGCGCAATCACGGCTGCCGGTTCCGCTTAAAAGAGTGAGCATGGAGATCCCTTATCTCTGTGTCTCACAGGGCGTGGTCAATGGTTGAACAGGAATTCCTTGGTGTTGATCAGCGCAAAGAGGATGTCCTCGTAGGCGGACTGCACGTTTTTGTCCTTCTTCTGGATGTAGTTCACCAGCGTGGTCAGTTCCTCCTTGCTCGGTTCGCGCGACAGAGCGAGCAGATAGAGGTCGCGTAACCGTTCTTCGTGCGGGCGTTTGTCCCGGGCCAGATTGCTCGCACGCGGTCCGCTCACCTTGTTCAGCATCTCCTGCGAATTGAACATGTGCAGCGCCTGCGCCAGGCTGGCATCCGAGTTGCGTTCGCATTCACACGCCGACGCCGAATCGGGCCGTCCAAAGACGCTCAGGAAGTACGACTCCACCAGGTTGTCTGGCAACTGGACCGCCCGCACCCCCCTGGGCGCACCCTTGAAGTTGCTTGGCGAGAGGGTCACCGTGTCGATGGCATCGAGCAAAACCTCCGCGTGGAGCCGCCTGGGCAGGTAGCGCGAGAAGTTCTGCCGATCACTGGCGTTGTAGGCATTGGGCAGTGCGCTGAGTTGATACACCTGCGAGGTACAGAGCGTGCGAATCAGCTTTTTCAGATCGTATTTGTTGGCGATGAAATCACGCGCCAGCGCATCGAGCAACTCGGGGTTGGAGGCCGGGTTGGTCAGACGCATATCGTCCTCGGGATCAACCAGCCCACGGCCAAAGAAGTGTTTCCAGTAGCGATTCACCAGTGTGCGGGCGAAGAAAGGGTTGTCCTTCTGTACCATCCAGTCGACGAGCTTTTCCCGTGGGTCGATGGCGGCACCCAGGTCGAGTGGTTTGCCGCCCAACCCCGTCGGCCGCACTGGTTTGCCGGTGCGAATGTTGGTTGCCTGCGCCACACCGTTGCGGTGCGCCACGGAGAACGGTTCTTTCGGTGGTTCGGGCTGCCCCTTCTTGGGTTTCTTGGGAGGCGGGGGATCCTTCACCACCACCTGGCTAAAGAAGGCCGCAAAGCCATAGTAATCTTCCTGGCTCCATTTCTCGAACGGATGGTGATGGCACCGGGCACAGGCGAGACGCTGGCCGAGAAAGAGCTGCGCCACATCTTCCAGCTGTGCGGAGGGATCTTTCACCTCGCGATACCAGATCACGGGCGGGGACTTGGTCGCCTCGCCCTTCGCCGTCAGGATGTCGCGTACAAACTGGTCATAGGGGCGATTGTCCTTCAGACTGGTGCGAATCCACTGATGAAACGCGAGCGTGGGCTCGGGGCTGTCCTGGGAGGAGCGCCGCCGATTGCGGAGAATGGCTCCCCATTTGTTCGCAAAATAGTCGGCGTAGTCTTCACTGGCGAGCAGACGATCAATGAGCTGAGCGCGCTTGGTTGGGCTAGAATCGGCGAGAAACTGGCGTGTTTCTTCCAGGGTGGGGAGACGGCCGGCGAGGTCGATCGTTGCTCGGCGCAGAAAGGTGCCGTCGTCGCAGCGTGGCGAGGGCGGTAAACCGAGTTCCTGGAGCCGTTTGAAGACCAGTTCATCGATGAAGTTGGCCGGGGCGGGGAGCCGTTCGACCGGGGCTCCCAGCGGCACCGTGGCGTGAAAGACATCAACATGCGCCTGATAGCGGGCCATGATGGCGGCACTCCCCGCCAGCTGCTTGATGGTGACCCGCCCGGTGGCGGACACCTCCGCCATCTCCGGGACATTCGCCTCCAGTTGGGTCATGCGGGTGACATCGCTGGTGCTTCCATCGGCGTGGTGTGCGATCACCAGCAATTGTTGCTGGGCGCCCCGCTCAAGGATGCGGTCTCGCGGCAACACCTCCAGGCGCACCACGGCTGACTTCTCCGTTTCCCCGTACGGTGCGCCCTGCTCAATCCAGCGACGCAGGACGCGATAGTAGGGAGTGTCGGGATCGAGCCGTTTGCCGCCGCCATGAGCGCTGCGCCCCGTTGCCTTGCGCAGCAGCAGGCTGTGATCGGGCGCTGCGGGGAACAGCCGACGGCCACGATCTTCCTTTACCAGATATTCATAATCTTCTTGTGGCTCAAAGCCGAGGAGCGACAGCTTGAAGCCATTCTGGCCATCGGCCTTGCCATGACAGCCCCCGGCGTTGCACCCAAACTTGGTGAAGATCGGCACGACCTGGTTGGTAAAACTAACTGGCACATCGTGCACCAGATTGTGGACGAGAATCGTGAGCTGGGCGGTCTTTCCTCCGGGCGCCGTGGCCTTGAGGAGCGTCTTCCCCTCCTTGCGTGGGGTGAGCAATCCAGTGCGGTCCACCGAGACGATGCCCGTGGGGGTCGTTTCATACTCGACCTGTGTGGTCAGGTCGCGGAGCCGCCCGGTGCTGTACTGCCCCGTGACCAGCAACTGCTGACTGGCATCGCGCCCGGCCAGGGTAACCGTGCCATCCTTCTCCCGGCCGGTTTGCAGCGTGATGCTCTGGAGGCTGCCGGGTGGAGTAGGGGGTTGCGTGGTTGGAGCGGCTGCCAGGCAGGGGCTGACCGCCAGACAGGCGCCGAGCAGTACAACAGTGCGGTGCAGCATCGAGCAGATCCTCACAGAGAGCCGAAGCAAGGGCATCTTCACGCAACGAGCCGTCACGGCTCTAGAAGAGTTCACGGATCGGTTTGTCGTCAGTAACGACTCGACTGACCGTGGTCGGAATCTCGGGGTTGATGCGAACCTCGCCGACATCGAACACGGTCTGCAGCACGGTAGCGAGCAGGTTGTTCGGGGTGTACCTGGAGGTGGCGGGGTTGGCTGCCGTGCGGTCGGACTGGCCGATCACCTGTCCCATTTTCAACCCACCGCCCGCCAGCGCCAGCGGGGTCAGGTTGCCGTAGTGATCGCGACCGCCGTTCTTGTTGATGCGCGGGGTGCGGCCCATTTCCCCGGTGACCACGAGGAGGATCTTGTCGCTCAGGCCGCGCTGGTGCACATCGTCCAGAAAGGCGGCCACGGCGTGATCGACCTGCGGGCCAAGCCATTTCATGCCATCGAGATTCTTGGGACTGTTGCCGTTGGAGTGCATGTCCCAGCCGGCGTCGGCGACGGTCACAAAGCCACAGCCCGCCTCGACCAGGCGACGCGCCAGCAACATCTGCTTGCCCAGCAGATTGGACGAGCGTCGCATATCGCCCCAGCGTTGCACTTCCTCCAGGCGAAAGAGCTTGCTGGTGTCGTATTTCTCCACGGTGCGGGGATCTTCCTTCGAGAGATCAAACGCCTGGGCGATCCCCTTGAGAATGATCTCGTACGCCTGTTGCTGGTAGGCATCCATCCCCTGGAGAGCCCCGGTGGCATCCATGCGCCGCTTGAAGGTGTCGAGCTGTGTCAGCAGACTTTTGCGATCGTCAAAGCGTTCGCGCGGCAGTTTCAGCTCCAGATTCTTCTTCAGGTCGCCGCCGCTGCTGGGGTCGAACGCGGCATAGCTGGGACCGAGCATCCCCGGGCTGGACAGCTGGGGCAGAGCCTTGGTCTCGAAGTTCTTTCCTATCTTGACGTTGGGTTCAACTGCTTCTGGAGTGATGGTGGCATTGCTGGGGATGCCGGTTCGTGGGTTGTTGGTCCCTGCGATCCGGGCGTAGAGTGAGCCGAGCGAGGCCTGAAGCGGATTGCTGGCGCCGATCACGCTGAGATATTTCTGGTGATCGGTGTTCCCCGAGGCAAAGGAGCGCACAATCGCCAGGCGATCCGCCAGGGCAGCCAGGCGAGGAAAGGTTCCCCCGAAGGTGACCCCCGGTAATTTGGTTGGCACCTCGCCGGTGATGCTGCGGAACTCCCTGGGAGCGTTCATCTTGGGGTCGAACAGCTCGATGTGTGAGGGTCCCCCCTGGAGGAAGAGAAAGACAACCGCGCGATCCTTGACCATCGGCTTGCCTGGAGTTGCCTGTGCTCGGTGGGCCAGCAGGTGGGGGAGCGTCAATCCGCCCAGCGCCAGCGAGCCGATGCGCAAAAACTCACGGCGACTGTAACCCCGGCAGGTGTGTGCCAGGCCAGTATCGAGGAGCCGAAACATGACCGCATCTCCAAGAGGTCCACGACGGCAGGGGCCAGGGGAGGGAGTCGGGGGTTTGCGCACGCAATCACTACATCAGGCACCTGGCGCGTGCTTTTGGGCGAGCAAATTCTGTCTCGCCACACTCTACCTGGCGTCAGGGTGTTTCGCAATCAACTTCGTCTCGCGCCGGAAGCACTTTCGGCAGGCGCTCATACGGAAACCACAAAATCCAATGTGCTTGAGTCCTTGCCCCCTCGGGAATGATCAACTCGTCCCTCGACAGGATGGATGGTGCGGATTGAGGCAAGGAACGCAGTGGTGGCGTTCCCTCGTTCGGCGGCGGAGGATTCCTGGGCGGGGTACGACGAAGACCGCGAGTTGACGCGGTGTGTCTGGGCCCCCGACCAGCGGGTCCGCACCGCTTGGAAGGATCGCATGGTGAAACCCACCCTTGAGAGAGGCACGGGAGAGGCGGCTGGCTGCCCCCACCCTCTTCGCAAACGAGAGCTTTCAGGACGGTTGCGAGGGATTCTATTTTCTTGCTCGCATCTCGTGGGTACGCGCGTCTATAATCAGCGTTGCTGGATTTCCCACCCCGACCGGTTCGGAGTAGCACCGGCCCCCCTGTGCCCTGACCGACTCCGTTCTGCTCTCCTGGAGGCATACGACTGCCATGTTGCGTTCGCATCGCTGCTACTGCATCCTGTGCATGGCGCTGGCCCTGCTGCTCGCCGCGCTGGCGCTGCTTCTCGACACCTCTGCGGCCCAGGCGCAAGCGCCGGGCAAACCGGTGAGCTTCATCAACGACGTGGCACCGATTCTGAAGGAGAATTGCTTCGCCTGCCACGATGCCCGCAAACGCAAGGGCAAACTCGACCTGACCACAGTCGAGTCGTTGCACAAGGGAGGCACGCGCGAGGAAGATCCCGTGGTCGCCGGCAAGCCCGAGGAAAGCTACCTGCTCGATGTGCTGGTCGCCACCAATGCGTCGCGCATGCCGCCCAAGGATAGCGGCGAGGCGCTCCCTCCGGCGAAGATTGCCCTCGTTCGCCAGTGGATCAAGGAGGGGGCCAAACTCGATCAGGGCATCACTCCCAAATCGGATCTAGTAAAAGAGTTGCGAGCACGCTGGCAGCCCCCCACTCCCCCCCCCATCTACCCCGGCTCGGTCAGCATCACTGCCCTGGCCTTCACCCCGGACAACAAGCAGTTGGTGGTGGGGGGCCACCATGAACTCACCGTGTGGGACGTGGCCACTGCCAAGCTGGAGAAACGGGTGCGCACCCGCTCCGAGCGCACTTATGCGATGGTCTTTCTCCCCGATGGCAAGCTCGTGGTCGCCGGCGGTCGTCCGGGCCAGGAGGGCGATGTCGTCATTTACGATCTCCAGGGAGGGAAGCCGAAGGTGGAAAACGGCGTCGCCTACCTGGATGGCGTTGCCGACAAGAGCGTGCGCCTCAAGCAATTGCTCGAAAACGATGATTCGGTCCTCTGTTTGGGGCTGA
Source organism: Planctomycetota bacterium (assembly GCA_029777335.1). Taxonomy (GTDB): domain Bacteria; phylum Planctomycetota; class Planctomycetia; order Gemmatales; family Gemmataceae; genus JAKOSN01. Next base: position 13,126 of record JAKOSN010000112.1, on the reverse strand, counting down.
GCGCGGATGGCAAGCACCTGGCCAGCGGCGGGTGTGATCGCCTGATCAATGTCTGGGATCTCAGCGGCGGCTACACCCAGGCCAAGTTGGTGCAGACTTTTGAAAACCACGCCGATTGGGTCATGGGCGTCGCCCTCACCAACGATGGCCGCTACGTGGTGAGCGCCAGTCGCGACAAGACCGCCAAGGTCTGGGACCTGAAGACCAAGGAATCCGTCGTCACCTTCCCTGCGCACCAGAACAACGTCTACGGCGTGGTCGTCAAGCCGGATGGCAAGGTGGCCTACTCGGTTGGCGAGGACAACCAGGTGCGTTCGTTCAACCCCACCGGCGATGGCAAACCCTTGAAGGCTCTGGGCGGACATGGCAAGTCCGTGCAGAAGATTGCCTACAACCCCAAGCAACCGATGCTGGCCACCTGTAGCGCCGATGGCACGGTCCGGCTGTGGAACGCCGAGAGCGGCGCCGCGCTGAAGACCCTGAGTGGGCACACCGACTGGGTCTATTCGGTGGCCTTCTCTCCCGATGGCACCCTGGTGGCAGCGGGGAGTTTCAATGGCGCGGTACGGATCTGGAAGGTGGCGGACGGCAGCCCGGTGAAGGCGTTCAATGCTTCGCCCGGGCTGAAACTCGCCGACTCGAAGTAACTCTCCTCGGGCTGCGCCAGGCCGGGATCACGCTGCCCCGGCCTGCGCGCCCTCACTCCTGGCCGGCTGTCAGGCGCTTCAGGACCAGTCGATTCCTCTCCCCTTCACCCTCACTTCGCCAGTTTAACCGTCACCACCACATTTATCGTTACAGTCGGTAAAAATTCGCTACACCCTACCTCGGGAATAACCGATACAGAACGTAGCATCTGCAGTGCACGCGCCGGACAGTTGCGGGCGAACTCTGATTGTGGGGGCTTCCCTCGATCCGCGTCCCGGCTCTTGGGCTCCGTGATCTTCAGGGAAGATAGTTCCAACGGGGTGAAATACTATGCGGTGGATGAGAGCCAGAATTTGGTTACTGGCGCTGCTGTGGACCGCAACTGCGGGATGCAAACAGCAGCTCTTCATCACGGAGTGCGACTACAACCACTACCGTGATATCCTTCCGGCTCAGCTGGAATTTGATCCCGAGGCGGGACTCAAACCCTCCAGCGTGGTGCACACGGCGGCACCTACGACGGTGCTCGATCCGGATCGTCCCGTCCGGTATCTGTCGCTCGCCGAGGCCATCGCGACAGCCCTGGAACACGGTACCGTGGGTAACCCTGGTGGGGTGGGCACCGGGGTGGATAACCTCCTCTCCTTCCAGGGGACGGGGGTAGGCCCCTCCGACGCCATCCGCGTCCTGGCCATCGACCCCGCGATTGCCAACACCACCATCGAAGCCTCGTTGTCGAAATTCGACGCCGCCTTTGCCACCAGCTTGACCTGGAACACCACGGACCGCCCGGTGGGAACCGCGTTGGATCGTTTCCAGGCTCTGACCAGCGGGGCCAGCGCCATCCAGACCGATGCCGCCACCTTCAACGCCGCCTTGGTCAAGCCGTTACCTACCGGTGGTGTGGCCGGCATTACCTGGACCACCAACTACAACTTCACCAACCTGGCTGCTCGCGTCAATCCGGCGTACACCCCCTCGCTGGCCTTCCAGTTTGAACAGCCGTTGCTCCAGGGCTTCGGGGTGGACATCAACCAGATTCGGGCGGCCCACCCGGGGAGCATCCTGAATCCGGGCGTGTTCAACACCCAACCGAGCGCGGAAGGTATCCTGATCAGCCGTATCCGCTACGATGAATCGCGAGCGGAGTTCGAACGCCAGGTCGCCAACATGCTCCTCAACGTCGAGGTGGCTTACTGGAACCTGTATGGCTCGTACTGGAACCTCTACAGCCGCGAACAGGGTATGCGGCAAGCTTACCAGGCCTGGCGCATCAACAAGGCCAAGTTCGACAACGGCAAGTCGACGATCGCCGATCTGTCGCAGAGCCGTGGTCAGTATGAATTGTTCCGCAGCCAGCGTTTGACCGCTCTGGGTCAGGTGCTCGAAAACGAACGCCAACTTCGCAAGTTGCTGGGTCTGCCGACCGAGGATGGCTGCCGCCTGGTGCCGCTGGATACGCCCACGCTGGCCCCCTTCCAGCCCGACTGGTGCACCGCCCTCAACGAGGCTCTCACCCTGCGACCGGAACTGGTTCTCGCTCGTGAAGACCTCAAGTTCCGTCAGCTGGACCTGATCGCTCAGAAAAACAACCTGCTGCCCGATCTCCGCTTCACGTCCAGCTACGATGTGAACTCGATCGGCAACCAGCTCGACGGCCCCGGCTTTGGCAATGCTCTCAAGGCCCTGACCGATGGCCAGTTCAACAACTGGTCCATGGGTCTGCGGATGACGGTGCCCATCGGCTTCCGGGCGGCTCACTCGCAGGTTCGTATCGCTCGCTTGCAACTGGCTCGCAGCTACGCGGTCCTGCATGATCAGGAACTCAAGACGCAACAGTATCTCACCCTGCAGTATCGCCGTCTGTTTGAGTTCTACGAACAGATTCGCGCTCAGCGGGCTCAACGGGAAGCCTTCGGCAAACAGCTGGAATCGCGCTATGCCGAGTTCGTCCTGGGTCGCGGCACCCTCGACATCCTCCTCGAAGCACAGCGGTTCTGGGCCGACGCCCTGGCGAACGAATACAACGCCATCGTGCAGTACAACAACACGCTGGCCAACTTCGAGTATGCCAAGGGCACCCTGCTACAGCACAACAACGTCGTGATCGGCGAAGGCAATCTCCCCGGCTGTGCCCAGGTGCGAGCGGTCGAACATCAGCGGCAGCGCACCAGCGCCCTGGTGCTCCGCGAACGGGAAAACCCGGTTATCCACAAGACGACGGCGGATGGCTGTCTGGCGACCCCGGATCTGCCACATGACACCGCGGTGTCCCTGCCGGCTCTGATGAGCACGGCTCCCAAGGCCCCGGACCTGAACACCAAGCTGGAAGAGATTCCGCAAAGCCCGGCCAGCAGCAAGCCGACCGTGCCGACCACGATGCCGGCTCGCCCGACGACCTCGCGGCCGACCACGCTCCCCAGCACCGCGACCAGTGTGAGCTCCCCGCGGCCGAGTTCCTCTGCCCCGGCGGTCAACTCTCCCTACGGGAGCCGACCGCAAACCTTGCCCACGCTCGAGGCTCCCAAGGAGCCGACCCTGGGAATCCCTGGCCTGAACTAGGCCGGTAAGATTCTCCGATGAACCGCAGAGTCTCTGGTGTGTACAATGCCAGGGACTCTGCGGTTTTTTGTTCTCTCCGAGCCCTTCCATGAAACTCTTCGTCTACGAGTATCTTTCCTGTCAACCGCTCGACTCCCCCCTCCCTCGTTCGCTCCGCGTCGAGGGAGCTGCCATGTATCAGGCGCTCGTCGCCGATCTCCACGCGCTCCCCGAGCTGGAGGTCGAGACCATGGTCGCCTCGGGCTCCTCTCTCGCCTTCAACTGTCGGTGCCATGTCATCTCGCCCGGCGAGGAGGAGCACCGCTTCAAGGAAGTCACCGCGGCGACCCGCAATGTCCTCGTCATCGCGCCCGAGTTCGACGATATCCTCTTCGAGCGTCGCAACTGGGTGGAGCAAGCGGGCGGACGATGGCTGGGCTGTCCCTTGAATCTGCTGGAGGTGATGAGCGACAAGCTCCGCTTTGCGCGCTACCTCGCCGAACGAAGATGGCAAGCCCTCACTCCTGAAACGATTCTACTCGACAACGCCTACGGTGAACTCTTCGTGGAAGAGGGCCCGCTGGTGTGCAAACCGCGCTACGGCGCGGGATCCCAGGCGACCGTGCTCGTCCGCTACCCCGAGGCGTGGAGCACCTGCCTGGAAACGATCCATCAGGAAGGATGGCGCGGGGAGTTGATCATCCAACCCTATATCGCCGGGGTCGCCGCCAGTGTGCTCGCCCTTGTTGGCAAGACCCAGGCCGTGATCCTCCCCCCCTGCACCCAGGAACTCTCCCCCGACGGACGCTTTCACTATCTGGGAGGAACGGTGCCGCTCGATCCTCCCTTGCTCACGCGCGCCGTGGAGTTGACCCGGCGGTTGCTCCCCCTGGTCTCGGAAGCACGCGGATTCGTGGGGATCGACATCGTCCTGGGACAGACCGCAGAGGGAGAACCACGCGATGTGGTGATCGAAATGAATCCGCGCCTGACCACCTCCTACCTGGGACTGCGCGCCCTGGCGCGCACCAACCTGGCAGCCGTCTGGTTGGCGGTGCTCACCGAGAAGCCCTTGCCTCCCCTCCTGTGGCGTCAGGGGAAGCTACGCTTCCACCCCGACGGGCGCATTGAACCGCTCGCACTGGAAGGATGATCGCTTCTCCGCGCTCCGCCAACGGCTCGTCAAGCAAACCGTTCGCGCAGCGCGGGGATCTCGCTTGCTAGCGACCATTCCGACTGGCGACCAGTTTGACACTTCCCGGACCGAGTAAATCCTCGATCTCGGCCGCCGGCAAGGCCAGCGGATTGACGCCAAAGTTGCGCGCCAGGCGGAGCCGCGCCTGTTTCCCGGTCGGATCGCACACACTCAGCCACACCGGACAACTCCCGGGATGGCGCATCAGGATGCCCCGCAAGGTATCGACCACGTAGGGATGATGCTCCCCCAGGCGCATGCGCACCCATACCTCGCCACACCCTTCACGCTGCGCCTGTTCCACGCTCACGATCTGGCTCACCAGCAGAATCGGTTCCTGCCGCGAACTGCGTTCGTCGATCACTCCGCGAAAGAAACAGATCTTGTCGTCGTGGACCGATTCCTTGTTGCGGGCAAAATCGTCGGGCCACATCACACACTCGACCGTGCCGGTGAAATCCTCGATCTTGCAGCGCATGTAGCGGCTATTGCCGTTGCGCGCCTTCTTGGTGTTCATGAAGCGGACCTGGCTGAGCATGCCGCCAATCATGATCTCCTGGTTGGGGGGCACCGTGGGCAATTGCTCAGCGGTGTGCGTGCCCAGGCGCATCAGGTCCTTCTCCACCTGGGCGAGCGGATGGCTGGAAAAATAGAAGTCGAGCGCTTCTTTCTCGTATTTCAGTTTGTCCGTCTCGGGCCACGGCGGTACATCCGGCAACGGCTCGGCCTGGGTACTGCCATTGGCACTATTTTCACTCGTAAAACTCTCGAACAGATTGCCCTGCCCCACCCGCAGGTCCTGTTGCCGTTCCGTGGCCGCCTGCTGGGCGCGTGGCAAGGTGTGGAGCAACTGCGCGCGATGTCCGCCAAAACGATCCATCGCCCCCGCCTTGATCAGCTTCTCCATCGCCGCCCGCGGCACGAGCTTGACATCGACGCGCTCGCAAAAATCGAAGAGATCCTTGAACGGTCCCCCCTCCTTGCGTGCCCGCACAATATCCTCCGACGCGGCGTGCCCCAGCCCCTTGATCGCCAGCAGACCAAAGACCACCTTCTTGCCCTGCACACTAAACATCGTCTCGCTCACATTGACACAGGGCGGCAACACCTCCACGCCCATCTTCTTGGCGTCGGCAATGTGATCGACCATGATGTCGCGCTTGTTGCCATCGTCGATCTCGCTGGACAGCAGCGCTGCGAAAAACTCCGGCGTGTAATGGGCTTTCAGATAGGCGGTCTGGTACGACACATGGGCATAAGCGGCACTGTGCGACTTGTTAAACCCATAGCCTCCGAAGAAGACGATCTTGTCGAAGATGTCCTTCGCCACCGCCTCGGCCACGCCCCGTTCCACTGCCCCCCTGAGAAAGTCCGTCTTTCGCTGGTCGATGATCTCCTGCTTTTTCTTGCTAATCGCTTTGATGCACGCATAGGCGCTGGACAGCTCAATTCCGCCCAGGCGATTGAGAATCCGCATGATCTGTTCTTGATAGACCATGACGGCGTAGGTTTCGCTGAGAATCTCTTCCACCACCGGATGCGGATACTCCACCTGCTCCCGGCCATGTTTGCGATTGACATAGGCGTCCACCATCCCTCCCTGCAAGGGCCCCGGTCGATAGAGCGCGGTGCAGGCGATGATATCGCGAATATTGTCGGGTTTAAGTCGTTTCAACAATTCGCGAATGCCATCGGATTCAAACTGAAATACCCCCTTGGCATTGCCCTGTTGCAGCAATTGATAGGTGAGCCGATCATCGAGCGGAATCTTGTGAATATTGAGCTTTTCGCCACGCGTCTTCTCAATCAGGTTCAGACAGTTCTCAACCAGCGTGAGGGTGCGCAGCCCAAGAAAATCCATCTTGAGCATGCCCACCTTTTCAATGTCGCCCATGACCCACTGCGTGGTCACGACGGCCTCGCTCCCCCCCTTCTTCCCTGTCCCGGTGTCGTCTCCCTTGCGCACGACTTTTTGCAGCGGCACATAATCCATCAGCGGGCCGTTGGAGATGACCACCCCGGCGGCATGCGTCCCCGAGTTGCGGTTGGTTCCTTCCAGTTTGCGCGCGATGTCGATCAGTTCCCGCACCACGGGATCGGTGTCGTAGGCCTGCTTCAAATCCGGGCTCTGCGCCAGCGAATCATCAAGGGTGATCCCCAGCGTGGTCGGGATCATCTTGGTCAACTGATTGACGCGTTCCAGGGGAACATCCAGCACGCGGCCCACGTCCTTGATTGCCGCGCGCGCCGCCATCGTGCCGAAGGTGGCGATCTGCGCCACACTCGCCTCGCCATATTTCTGCTTGACGTAGGCAATCACCTCTTCGCGCCGTTCCTGGCAAAAGTCGATATCGATATCGGGCGCCTCGGACCGGTTGGGATCGAGGAACCGCTCAAAGAGCAGATCGTACTCCAGCGGATCGACGTGGCTGAGCTTGAGCACATAGCTGACCAGCGCCCCACAGGCCGACCCACGCGCCGAAGCCGGAATCTGGTTCTCCACGGCAAAGCGGACAAAATCGCTCACGATCAGGAAATAGCTGGCAAACCCCATGCGACAGATGATGCCCAGCTCATGATTGAGGCGATCGAGCACCGCGGATGGGGGATTGTCCCCATAGCGTTCGTGCACCCCCTGATCGCAGCGCTCGCGCAGATACTGCTCGGGCGTCTTCCCCTCCGGCGGAAGGAAAACCGGGAAGTGGCGCGTTTTGAAATCGAGATCGATATGAACGCTATCAGCGATCTCCTGACTCCGCTGCACGGCGTCCGCGTGCTCGGGGAAGAGTTCGTACATCTCCGCCGGGCCGCGCACATAGAACTGATCGCACATCTTGCCGTTATCATCGCCATAGCGCATGCGTTTGGTATCGCTGCGTTTGGCACCGGTGTTGATGCACAGCAAAACATCGTGCGCGGCCGCGTCGGCCTGGCACAGATAATGGGCATCGCTCGTTGCCACCAGGGGAAACCCCTTCCGGGTGGCGATGTCGATGGCGCCCTCGGCACAGAGGCGCTGAATCTGCAGCCCGTTGTTCTGGATCTCAACATAGAAGTTCTTGCCAAACAGCTGGGCAAACCACTCGGCGAGCCGCTCCGCCTCCTCCATCTGCCCCTTGAGAATGTGCTCGCTAAACTCGGCCGACGCACAGCCACTCAAACAGATGATTCCCTCGCTGTGCGCGGCCAGCAGTTCCTTGTCGATCCGCGGGACGTAATAGTAGCCCTCGAGAAAGGCGATCGAGGACAGCTTGATCAGGTTCTTGAAGCCCGTGCGATTCTGTGCCAGCAGGGTCAGATGGTAGCCCGCCTCGCCGCGCTTGCGCGCATCGCGATCGGTGCGTTTGGCCGGCGCCACATAGGCTTCGTAGCCAATGATCGGGTTGAGGTTGGCCGCCTTGCATTCGCGATAAAACTCGATGGCGCCATAGAGGTTGCCGTGATCGGTGATGGCGAGGGCGTTCATCCCCTGGGACCGCGCATGCCCCACCAGTTCGGGAATCCGGCTGGCTCCATCCAGCAGACTGTAATGCGTGTGGCAGTGAAGATGAACAAACGAGCCTTTCGTCATGGCATCCTCGTGTGTACGAAAGACCAGATAGGGTCTCGCCTCACCATAACGGAAAAGGGGGGACGAAGACAAGCGCAGGGTGTGGGCGGTTCGCGTGCGTCCAGCGAGGGGACTCGGGGTGGTGCGGATTGGGAGAAAGGGAGGGGCGCGTCAGGCTTCCAGGGCGTCTGGATCGGCGACAGCGCGCACATAGCGGGCCAGGACCATCTGCAGGGCCAGAATGCGCTGCCAGTCGGCGTAGGCCAGCGTTACATGCAGCGCATTCTCGTCGGCCTGAATATTTTCGGTGGCGCTGGAAATGTGCCGATGGAGAAAATCGAGCAACTCGGCCAGACGGGCAGCCTGCGAGGGCGACATCTTGTTCGGCAACGGAGGCAAGGGACGGGCGCCGATAAAGAGCGTTCCCTCCACCTCGGAAATCTTGTCGCGCGGATTGAGGACAAAATCGACATCGTGGTCGAACTGAGCCGCCAGGGTGTGCGCATGAACGGTCGCCGGGAGCGAATTGGCGGAGGCGCTTCCGGGCGAGGAGGTGCTCAGTCCACTCAGGGTCATCACCCGTTCGGCAATCTCGCGTTCGCTGCCAAAAAGCAGCAGCGAGCGCCCCACTCCGACACGGTCTCCCGGACGTAAACGCCGGATCTGCACGACGTTCCCATTCACACGGGTTCCATTGGTGCTTTCCAGGTCCGTCAGGATAATTTCGCTGTTGTCGAACTGCACCTTGGCATGAAAGCGACTGACCCGCTCATCGTTCAGCCGCAGGAGGTTGCCTTCTTCGCGGCCGATGGTGACGGGGGTGGGCAGTTCGCGGAAGATCTTGCCCTTATCAATGCCTTCCAGAACTTGAAATGTTACCAGCGGCATCGAAAGTTCTCCCGAGATGCAGTCAAGCCTGAACAGTGCACCGGCGAGTCCAGGGCGACTGCTCTGGGTGGACGAACGCTGTTGACCAGACGCTGCACGATTATCTCTACCACAGAGTGAGCGCCAACGAAAGCGCCTAGTCCGGTGAAGTGCGCAACATCTTCTGATTCATTGTCAACCCCCAGGCGACAAATGTCAATTCCTCACTGACCGGGGCAAGCCCCGGCAGATGGCGAAACCAGGTCAATTGCCGCTTGGCAAATTGCCGGGTTCGTGTCTGCATCTGCTCGATTGCCGTCGCCAAGGAGTGCTTGCCATCAAGATAGTCGCTGATCTCGCGAACGCCAACCGCCTGCGCCGCCTCGCGACTCAACGGCTGGGCCAGTTCGCGCAGCGCACGCACCTCGTCCACCAATCCCTGCTCGACCATGTGCAGCACGCGGGCATCGATGCGGCCATACAGTTCTTCGCGTGGCAGGTCAAGCCACAGTAGCGGATGGCAGAGTGGCAGGTGTTTACTCTCCGCCCATTGCCCCTGCCACTGGCTGAGCGGACGACCCGTCAACTCCCACACTTCCAGGGCGCGGATCAGCCGACGCCGATCGTTGGGATGCAAACGGCGCGCAGAAGCGGGATCCACGGCGGCCAGCCTCTGATGCAGCGCCAGTCCGTCGGCCTGATCCGCCTCGGCTTCCAGACGTGCCCGGAGGGCCGCATCGGCAGGCGGGCCGTCAAAAAGCCCATACAGGATCGCCTTCAGATAGAGCGGCGTTCCCCCCACGATCAACACGCGTTTGCCGCGCTGCTGGATGTCCACACAGCACTCGCGAGCCTTCTCCAACCACCAGGCGACACTGGCCGACTCCCACGGTTCCAGTTGATCAAGCAGATGGTGGCGCACACGCTGCTGATCGGCCCGGCTGGGTTTCGCCGTCAGGATATCCATGCGCCGGTACAGCGCCATCGAATCCGCCGAGACGATCTCCGCTTCGAGCAGTTCCGCCAGGCGCAGGCTCAGCTGGCTTTTTCCCGAGCCCGTTGGCCCGGTCAGAATGTACGCCGGGGTAAATGGCTGACGATCCACGGGAGAGCACTTATCCTGACTGCAAGGGAATCTTACTTGAACTCCTCTTTATAATACCGAAGATGGGGGTGCCGGGGATCGGCCCGGACCACCCATCGCAGTTGAAGGGAAGCCGATGGCGATCCTTGAGAGTACTCATGTGGTGGAACATCCTCTGGCACGGGTATTCGCGTTTTTTCGCCGTCCCGGCAATCTTCCGCTGCTGGCGCCCCCCGAACTCGACATGCGCATTCTGGAGGCGCCGGAGGAAATTCACCTGGGCGCGCGGGTGACTGTGCAACTGCGTCGCTGGGGGATGACCGTGCGCGTGACCAGCCAGGTGACCGAGTTCGAACCCAATGCCCTCATTACCACGGTGCAGGCCGAAGGCATTTTTCGACGCTGGCACCATCGCCAGGAGTTTACCGCCCTCCCCGAGGGCACACGGCTGAGTGATCATGTTGAGTTCGAGCCCCCGGGCGGATTGCTGGGTCTGATGGTCACCCCCGCCTGGGTGAGCCGCGATCTGGAATGGCTGTTTGCCCATCGCCAAAAGCGGTTGCACGAATTACTTCAGGAACCGCCCCGAGGAGCCTGATGTCCTCTCTTGCTGTCGGAGAGTCCCACATGTCTGGCCCGCGGTTGCACGCCATCTTCACCCGGCAAATCGACGGCGACCAGGCGCTGCTCCGTCTGGCTCAGCAGCGTTTCCGCCTGGCTGGACTTGGCGCTGAACTTTACCCTGCTTCTCCCGACGAACTCGCCGTGGAGCTGCGCTTTGCTCCGCGTCCCGAGATGCCAGTGACCGTTCATGTTCCGCGTCACCTGCGCTTGCTGAATGCCGCCTCCCACGACCAGATCGCTGCCTTCGCCGCCTGCCATCCTCCTCGGGTCTATGGCCTGATCGCGCATGATCAACCGGAGGTGGCCACCCGTTTCGACGACTATGTTGCCGCTGTGCGCCGACTTGATCAACGGCTCCAGGCGCAGGGACCGGGTCCCTGGCTGTTCCTCGAATACGCTGCCGGGCTGGAGATCGAGTGTTTCATCGAGTTGTTTCACGCCTTGCGCGATTGCCCGCGCATCAGCTGCTGCATCGATATCAGCCATCTCGGCATTCGGCAAACGCAACGCGCCTTTGCCCAGCGTCATCCAGGGGTCAATGTCTGTCGCCTGAAGCCCGACCATCCGGATCTCCCCGCGCTGGTGGCCGAGGTGCAAGACGCCTGTCGTACGGCTCTGCCAGCGGTCTGTCACACCATTGAGCAGATCGGTGCCCTGGGTAAACCGTTGCACTTCCACCTGCACGATGGACATCCCAGCTCCACCTACAGCGTGTTCGGCGTTAGCGACCATTTGAGTTTCGATCACCCGATTCCTGTGCCGTTCACCTACCAGGGAGAGACGCATTTACCCACGTTGTATGGGACGGCGGGGCTGCGCCAGATTGTGCAGACGGCTCGGCAAGTGCTCCCCGACGACAGGCTCTCTTTCACCCTGGAGATCCATCCCCAGCAAGGGCGCACGGAACTGGCGGAGCACAGCCTGCTTTTCCGGCACTGGCGCATCAAGGACAATGCCGAGCGCATGAATCACTGGCTGGATGTTTTGCTCCGCAATCATCGGTTATTGCGGGAATTCTGCGGACATTCCCTCAATGGCACGTCGGTTGCCCCGCGCACCACGGCGCCGACACCTCTGTTCATCTGCCACGCCAACTGCTGCCGCTCGGTGCTGGCGCGTTTTCTGTTCGCCCATCATTACCCGAACGAGCCAGTGCTTTCGGCGGGGGTGGAGGCAGGTGACGGCATCAACCACAATGCGCTGCGAATGCTGGCGCACTGGGGGATCAACGCGCGCGCCCACCAACCTCGTCAACTCGATCGAACCGTGTGCGAACAGGCCGATGCGATCTTTGTGATGGGTCCAGGGATCATGCGACGGGTGCTGGAAGAATACGGCCTTGATCTGGCCTCGCGCACCTATCTGTTCGCCGATCCATTCAGCGTCCCCCATTCCTTCCTCAAACGGCGTTACCTGGTCAACGATCCCTCGTTTGAGATGCGTTCGCCCGCCGATCTGGCGCGCGACTTCGACTGGTTCCACGAGCGCGTGCGGCAAATTCACGACGCCATGCACGGCCGCGGCCTGGCCCTGGTCCCCGCGAGTGCGTACCTCAACGTACTGCACGACATTGAGGATTACTAAGCGCCCCCCTCCCCCGAAGAAAGCGCCCAGCTCTCTCCCAGACTGACCAGCCAAGTGGCGCAAACGTACGCTGACACATGCCAGGGTGAGAACTCACGAAAGGGGGAGACGGTGCGTTCGATTGGAGCCAGGAGACTCGAAGCTACAATCTGAGTAACAATTCGATTGACACGCCGACAAAATCGTTAAGAATCTCCAACATCGAGCCTCTTGCAGTCGGGATCTTGTGGCGTTCTATCCAGCGGGAGTTCACGTATGAGAACGTTTTGGTTTCAACGGGCGTGCGCAGTGTCAACCCTGGGGGTGGCCGCGATTCTGGTTTCCTCCTCGCACGCCGATGAGAAGCCTCCACCGATCTGGAAGGTGGAACGAACCAGCGAGGGCCGCACGGTGCTCTCCGACGGCAAACTCAACGTCACTTTCCCCGCGAACACCCGTGTGGAGGTCAATGGAACCTACGGATCGGCTTCAATCAAGCAAACCACCGGCAACAAGCTGGAAGGCTATCTCAGCGTCGAGCGAAAGGCCGCCCCCGCCGACGCGCTGACCGCCGCAGACCCTCAAAAATGGCTCGACAAGTATGTTCGCGAGCAAGTGGAGAAGGATCGTAAATCGGTCTACAAGTCTCAACAGGGCGAACGGAAGAATTACAACGAGGTGAAGCTGCTCAAAACGAGCGCTATCACCCTCGGAGAAGTGAAGGGACTCAAAGCCATCACCGACCATGAGCGTGCCCTGACCGGGCTGCAAATTGAAGGCGGGCTCCATTCGGTGCGCGAGACCGATTACTATCTCCTCGGCAATCAGCTTTACCGAATCAGCGCGGGAGGATCGGGGGCCCCAAAGGCCTCGCAGCTCTTTGGTGATCACACTGGATTCCATCGATCAGACCTGGCACAGCAATTTTTCAAGTCCGCGAAGATCGTCAAATAGAAGAGCCTCAAGTAACCTTGAGCAAAAAGACCCCGCGATTTCGTCCGTGGATTCGCGACAGGCAAAGGGGAGGACAGGGAGTCCTCCCGACAGTTTGGTC
>JAKOSN010000018.1 GCA_029777335.1 Planctomycetota bacterium | reverse complement strand
CTCGCGGTTCCGGTTCCGTCGCGGGGCTGGTTGTCCGGGAGTGGGATGGAGCGATGCGGGCGGGTGTTCCGGGCGCGTCTCCCGGGCGGCCCATTGCATGCGGTCGGCGATTCGCTGCCGGAGCGCAGCCAGGAATTCTGGACAATCCCGACACAGTTCCTCTGCCGTGGGAGGATTGAGAGGCGAACGCTTGGTTCCCTCCTCCCATTGCCTCATCAACTGGTCCAGACGCGTCATCGATGACATGGTGCTAACATGAGCCGTTCAGGATTCCCAGAAACTCACTACAACCATAGGACTTCCGACCAGAGCGGGCAACCAGGGGCGCTCGGGACTCTCGCCCGGGATCACTCCCTAGCGCCGATGCACGCGCCGGACATAGCCTTCCGCCTTCTTCTCCCACACCACCTTGCCTTCGCGATCCAGTTGAACCACGTGCATGGGAGCCGCCACCAGGGTGTGCCCGTTGGGTAAACGGGTCACCCCACAGGCTCCGGCCACCTTGCCTTCCCAGAGGATTTTGCCGGTCGCATCGACCTCCACCACGCGCCCGCTTCCGGAATTGGCGACCAGGTAACGATCGTTGGGGAGATCCTCGATGCCGACCCACATCCCCTCGCGCGGTAAGGGCACCGTGCCGAGTTGCTTGCCGCTGCGATCCATGCGCACAATCCCCTCGGCGCGGACATACAGGATGGTCCCATTGCGGTGCATGCGAATAGCATTGGAACCGGGAATCGTGTGTTTGTACAGTTCTTTTCCTTCGCGGTCCAGTTCCAGCACACTGCTGTAGGAAGAAACAAAGGTGTGCCCGTTGGGCAAACGCTGACAACCGTTGGGATCGGACACCTTCGCGGTCCACAGAATTTTTCCCTGAAAATCGCGTTCGCTGATCCCATTCTGATCGACCAGGAGCACCCGATTGTTTTTCACCACCCAGGCATCCATCGGTCCCTGGACATTGCGGATCTCCCAACGCGTCTTCCCATCCAGGCCACATTCCCACACGCGCGAGGTGTTATATTCGATGCCGAGCGTGAAGCCCAGCATCCGATCTGGCGTCGACTCCAGCCGCGCCAGCTCCACCTTGGTGCCGTGGCTCTCCAGCCAGCCACGCCAGGCCTTGTGACAGGCGGCACGCATCTCCCTGCTGCCATCCCCGAGCGAGGTGCTGGGCGAATGCTCCCCGGCCAGCCGATAAAGACCATCCTCGATCACCCAGGCCCGCGACAGAGGAACGTCCATGAGCAGATCGATCAAGGGAGACAAGGCCGACCGCTCACCTCCGACCAGGAGAGCATAACTGGCGCGATAGCGGACTTCCCAGGCGCGATCGGTCAGCAGTTTCTGTACTGCCAGGCGGATCTTCGCCTCCCCGTGGCGACCGAGCACCCAGGCGGCTGCCCCGCGCCGCAAGGCGGAGGAGTCTTCCAGGGCAGACAGAAGTACCGGATCCACCCGTCCGGTGCGCGGGGACAGACTCACCAGCGTTTCGAGAATGGTCTCCTCGATATCGGCATCGTCGGCCTGAGGGAGGTAGGCGAGGAGGACCGTGATCGCCTGCGCTGGTGCGCGCTGACGCAGCAGACGCGCGCCGGCCAGCGGGATGGCGGTGTCGCCGTGGGACCCGGGCCCGCGTTCGATCTCGTCCAGACAATCCTGGGCACGACGCCTTACCTCCGGATCTTCCGCCTGCAAGGCCGCGCGCAAAAACGGCCGCGCTGCTCGCCCCCGCTGGAGCAACTCCTTCGAGGCTTTTTCGCGCGTGGCAAACCGACGATCTCCCAGCGCCACGATCCACTGCCCAATCTGGCGACGGTCCGCTTCACTGAGGGTTTGCTTGCGAAAATAATCGAGCAGCCCAGGGCCATCGTTCGCGATGCCCTGGGAACGAAGAAGCTTTTCGTCCTCGGCGATCGGGTCGTCGGCCCGACCCAGGGCACCGAGGATCACCAGTGCCATCACAGCCGCCGCGCATCGCCTCATCGTTCTGCCTCTCGTCCTGGTGGATGCGAATCGACCGGGTGTTCGTCTCCCAGGGGCTAGCGTCGCGAAAAACGCCAGGGGTTCGTCTCCGTTTTGTATTGCCACACCGTTTTGCCGGAGCGATCGACCTCGACGAGCACTTTCTGGTTGAAACTCCCGACCAGGGTGTTGCCGTTCGGCAGACGTTGCGCAAAACAGGCATCGGCAAACTTGTATTCCCAGTATTTCGTCCCTTTTTGATCGATTTCTAGCACTTCGCCCTGGGAAATATCCACCACCAGGTATCGGCCGTTGGGCAACCCCTGCACCCCGCACCAGTTGCGCCCCCCCTTGTGGCTGTCCAGGTTGATCGAGAAGACCGTGGTGGAGGGCGGAGTGATCTCACGCAGTTCGCCATTCATCGAGAGCAGAACCAGGTTGCCATTCTTCTTGCGATCCATGCCGTGGATATAAAAGTTTCCGTCGGTCTGATAGGACCACACTTCCTTGCCGGCAGAGGTTACTTCCACAATCCGATGCCCAGAGCCCATCAGGGTGTTGCCGCCTGGCAAGCGCTGGCAGAACGAGGGATCCTTCATCGGGGTTTCCCACAGGATCTCTCCCTTCCGATCCCGTTCCGTCACTCGATTGGTTGACACCTCGCCAACGAGAAGATGGCCATTGGGGAGCATCTGCGCGCAGCGAGGTTGGGGAATCTGCAATTTCCAGCGAACTTTGCCCTCGCGATCGACCTCGGTCACCTGGTTCGCGTGCATTTCGGGGATGAGCGTAAGCCCCAGGTAAACCTGTCCCTCGGCGACACGAGCGAGATCGACCTTGTCCCGATTGGTCTGCCACCATGCATTCCACTGGTCGCGAACCCTGGTGCGATCCTTGTTGCTGGTCACGGCAGGTAACTTCAGGCTCGCCTCTCCCGCGAGGGAAACGAGCAACTCCTCGACACGCCACAGCTGGCTTTCGGGCATGTCGCGCAAGAGGTCGATCAGAACTGGGACAGCCGCCCGCTCGCGTCCAGCCAGCAATCCCTGGATGGTGCGCAGCCGAACCACCAGATCAGGATCCCTGAGCAAGGGTTGAACCGCCGCGCGCTGTTTGGGATTCGGGCTCCGACCCAGGATGGTGCCTGCTGCCGCACGGCGACGGGGATCGCGATCGGTGATGGCCTTCGCAAGGAGGGGATCGGGTTGATCACTCTTCAAATCAACGAGCTGCTTGAGGCTTGTGAGGATCTCCTCTTCCTCCGCCGATTGATCACCTCCCTGGGGAAGATAGCGCAGGAGCATCGCCACGGTGCCAGGGGGACGACGCGCGGTGAGAACGCGGATCACGCTCGTTGTCACCGAAACGTTGGAGGTGCGTTCGATTGCTTCCAGACAGCGCTGCGCCCGGCGGGCAATTTCCAGATCCGGATTCTTGACCGCGAGTTCGAGGAGGCGCCGTGCCGCCTCGCCGTGGCGTTGCAGTTCCTTCTCCGCCTTTTCACGTTCGCCAAAGGATTTCGCCCCGAGTCGCGCGATGAGCGGTTCGAGTTTCGCCTGCTCCTCGGCAGTGAGCGACCGATCTTGCAGCCAACGCAACAGAGTGGGGCCATCCGTGGCAATCCGCTGCGTGCGCAGAATCGCCTCGTCAGATTTCAGGTCGGGTGCTTCGCCACCGGAAGTGCCTGGCGCGAGACATAGCAGAAGACCGAGCGAGATCCAAAGCTTCGTCATGGCTGCGCTCCCTGTGGGATGAAAGGCATCTTCAGCAGTCGTGTGGTTGGCCCAGGGGAGAGAAGGCCGAGACCGACCGGAACCAGGGGCCCCTTCCTTGTAGCGCACGTCAGAATCTGACCGGGGCGACCCCTCAACTGAGCCTCCTCGTTCGCGCGCTCAATTCTCACCTCCGGCGTTCTTCCAGGGACGTCACTCCCTGATCGGCGCGGAAATTCCGCGCCGATCAGGGAGTGGACCAGCGACCCGGCGATCGCGTAGCAACTCTGCCAGGAGATGAATCGTTGGGCTATTCATGACCCCAGTGTACCACGGCGTGCCAAGAACGAGCAAGGAGATGGCGAAGGGACTGTCAGGCGGCGCGATCCGAAAGGCGCAGATCGTCGAGCAAACTCTGGCGCACATCCTGACAGAGAAGCGGACTTTCGTAGCGGTAGCTTTCGAGCAAGATCTGGAAATAAGCGGGATGCTGGGGATTCGCCAGCGTGGACCGTCCGGCGCCGTCCAGCTCAAACTGCACCCAGTGCGCCAGGCCGATGCAGCGATCCTCGGGGCGACAGGTCAGCAGGTTGGCGGGATACGCGGTGCTTCCCAGGATAAAGAGGAGTTGTTCACCGCGCAGCTGTTGCCACTGGCGAAGTTCCTGGAGCCATTGTTTCTCGTCGGGGATGTCGAGCAACAGGGCGGCCTGAAGGAGGTTGGTGCGCGGCAACAGGCGATTGTACAGGTCGAGTTCTTGCTGGACGCGCACCGGATCGGTGAGGCGGGCGACGCGCAGAATCTCGTGGATGCGAAACCACAATGTTTGCCGATTCTCGAAGAGCAAGGTGAGCGCTGGGCCAAGACGAACCCGGCGATACCGATCGAGATAGCGGGCCTGCGCCTCGAAGAGTTCGCGACGACGTTCGATGTACTCTTCCAGCGGCAAGAGATCGTCCAGCGTCAAGGCTTCCATGCGGCCTTCTCCTTGCTGTCGGCGGGCTGGAACAGAGTGGAATAGACCACGGCGGCGAGCATTGCACCGAGAATCGGCCCGACCCAGTAAACGGTATGGTCCGCGAACGGATGTAGCACTCCCGGGAGGGAGGCATACCAGAGCGCCGGGCCAAACCAGCAGGCAGGATTGACGCACGCTCCGGTGAGGAGAAAGCCAGCCAGCACACAGACCGTCTGGGCCAGCCCCGCGCCGAGTCCGCCAAGATTGGGACGACGCGGATCGAAAATAGTGATAAAGAGCGTGAGGGTAAGCAGAAAGCTCAATCCCCCCTCGACCGCCATTCCGCTCAGCAAACCGAGGAAGGGGATCGGCTCATCCGGAGTACGCCCCATTTTCAAAAAGGGGGCGCCCAGATGGCCGCGGCTCATTAATCCTGGATCGGAGTGAAACACCAGGGTGAGCAAGCCCCCGGCCAGCGCCGACCCGATCAACTGCAGGGTGAGCAAAAGGAGTGCCCGACGGCCCTCGAACCGCCGTGTCACCCAGAGCATCAGAGTGACTGCTGGATTGAGACAGCCATCGGAGAGCAGACACGAGGCCGTTAACAGCACCGCCAGCAAGCATCCCTGACCGACGGCGACTCCCACCAGCCCGATGCGTGGTTCCGGGTGATCCGGCGCATACGCCTTGAAGGTAAAGAGCGTAATGGAGGCGGTGAAAAAAACGAGGAAGAAGGTTCCGACCAGTTCCACGAGGGCAGCGCGCAGCGTCCGATCCATGGTTGCTCCTGTAGACAATCTCTCGGTAGATTCCCTCTACCCCAGGAGGCGCGTTGCTGTCAAGATGGGGACGCTGGCCCGACCAGGACTTCTGGCTGTGCGGACGCTCGACGTGATGCCGGTGAGGGGTGCGGACAGGCTGGCGCACTCGCCCAGCTTTTTTCAGAGGTGTCTTTCGAGACGCCGCGATGGGGAATATAATCTCTCCAGTTCCCAACTCTTATGGCAGGAAAGGGCGTCCCATGGCTTTTCGACTGGATCGCGTGCATGTCTGGGCGGGGGAGGTGGCCGATGAGGCCGGCGGGGTCGCCAGCAAGCTGAGCTTGCTGGCCCAGGCCGATGCTAACCTCGAATATATTTACACTCGCCGACAGGCGGATCGCCCTGGGACGGGGATCCTCCTCGTCGCGCCCATCACTGGGCCTTTGCAGACGCGGGCCGCGCGTGGTGCAGGACTGCACGAAACCCATGATCCGGTTGTCCTGCGCGTCGAGGGAGATAATGCCCAGGGACTGGCGCACCGCTTAACTCAGTCCTGGGCCATGGCTGGCCTCAGCATGCAGGGGTTGATGATGGCGGTGCTCGGGGAAAAGTTCGTTGGCTATGTCTCGTTTGATACCGTCGCGGATGCGAATCGCGCAGCGGCCATCCTGGGGGATCTTGGCCACGAAAGCTGAGCCAACACCGCTCCATCAATCGTCAGCAGGCGCCGTATTCCCCCACACGGCGCCTGCCGACGATTGACAGCAGAGAAGGACGCACTCACTCCTTCCTGTCGGCCGACGGTCGCACCAGGACCTCGCCGGGTTTTCGTGGCAGGACGTTCGCGGGCGCCTTCTCGATCGGCTTGTTCTTGGCATTCCACCAGGTCGTGGTGTAGACCCGCTGCTCGGGATTCCAGTGCAGATGGGTTTGCACCACCTCTCCAGGGAAGTAATCCACCTTCCACGG
>JAKOSN010000017.1 GCA_029777335.1 Planctomycetota bacterium | reverse complement strand
TGCCCTCGGGCCGGTTGCTGGTCGCCAAGAGCAGCACCAATACCGCCGTGGAGATTGATCGCAAAGGCAAGGAACTCTGGTCGTGTGCGGTGCATCAACCGCTCTCTGCCACACGCCTGCGCAATGGCAACACCTTGCTTACCAGTTACCAGGATCGCACGGTTACCGAGGTTGACCGCAACGGCAAGGAGGTCTGGAAACTCCCGTTGAAGGGGCTTCCATTCCGTGCGCGGCGACGTTGATCGCGGCCTGTCGTCCCGTGGGCTCCCTTCTCTCGCAGCACACACCAGGGTTCTGTCATGCCTACCAGCACGAATTTGCGCACTTTTGGGTTGGCACTGGGTGGTCTCCTCGTTCTGTGTGGCGCCTCGCTGCCCGCTGCTGAACCCGATCCCGAAGCCAGCATCCATCAGAGGATTCTGCTCGATGCCAAGGTCAAGATCGACGATGCCTCGTTGCTCGAAGTCTTTCGCAAACGCACCCTGAACGAGACGGATCGGTTGCACATCAAGGAGAATATTCGCCTTCTGGGAGCGCGTACCTACGCGGTGCGAGAGAAGGCGCAGCGGGATCTGCTCCGGGTCGGCAAGATGGCGCTGGTTCCGCTCAAGGAGGCCACGCAAAGCCCGGATCTGGAAGTGGCGCGGCGGGCCGAGCGCATCTTGCAAGAGATGGAACAGGGGGGAGATGCGGCCGTGCTGATTAGCGCGGCCTACCTGATCGGCGTGCGCCAGCCGAAGGAGGGGGTGGCCACGCTGCTGACCTATCTGCCGTCGAGCACGGATAGCAGCGTGGTCGACGGCATTCAGTCCGCCCTGGTGCGTCTGGCGATCAAGGAAGGGAAAGTTGAGCCGGCGATCCTCAAGGCGCTGGACGACAAGGAGGCGGTGCGACGGGTGGCGGCCGCCTACGTGGTCAGCAAGGGCGATACCCGGCAGCGCCAGGCGTTGCGCCCCTATCTGAACGACAAGGATCTGGAGGTGCGTTTCCATGCGGCGACCGCCCTGGTGCGCAACGGCGAACCCCAGGCGGTCGAGGCACTCTTCACCCTGTTGCGCGAGGCCCCGGTCTCCTTGGCCGCGCAGGCGGAGGATCTCCTTTATCGGGTGGCGGGTTCCCAGGCGCCATCTCTTGCACTTGGAACCGATGCCTCGGCACGCGAAAGCTGTGTCGCGGGCTGGAAAACGTGGTGGAAGGCAAACAGTTCCAAGATCGACTGGAAGCATCTCAACCTGGAGGATGCCTACCTGGGGCTGACGCTAATCTGCGAGGCGCAAATGCCGGGAAGTCGGGGGCGGATCTACGAGGTCGGTGCCGACGGCAAGGTGCGCTGGGAAGTGGCGAGCAACAACCCCATCGACATGCAGATGCTGCCCGGAGAGCGGCTGCTTATCGCGGAGCATGGTGGCGGGCAGGTGTTTGAGACCGATCGCAGCGGCAAGGTCCTGTGGAGTTATCGCATCGAGAATCCGGTGAGCTGTCAGCGTCTGCCCAATGGCAACACCTTCATCGCCAACTACAACAAGGTGCTTGAGGTCACGCGGGACGGCAAGGTGCTCTACAGCTGGCAGCGGAATGTCAGTTCGCAGTATTACGCGTGCAAGCTGCGCAATGGCCACATTCTGTGCTGCCACAGCGGCGGCGAACTGATCGAGCTGGACGGCAGCGGCAAGGAAGTCATGCGCCTCAATGTCGGCGGCTACAGCAAGTGGGCGGGGGCCGAAGTCCTTCCCTCGGGGCACTTTCTGCTGGCCCGAGCCGGGGCAGACGAGATTACAGAGATCGATCGCACCGGGAAGGTTCTCTGGCGCTGCCGGGTGGCCAATCCCAACGCAGCGACCCGGCTTCGCAATGGACATACCCTTGTCGCCAGCCACGATGATCAGGCGATCTACGAGTTCGATAGCACTGGCAAGGTGGTGTGGAAACAGAAGATGCAGGGGCGACCTTTCCGCGTTCGTCGCCGTTGAAGTGCCCCCGAGCCCGCCTATACTGAGGGCAGATGCGTCTACCCGGGTGGTTCACACAAGGAGACCCCGATGAACCGGTTCGCTATGGTCTGCACAGGGCTGGTGCTCGCTTGCGTCGCTGGATCGGTCCGCGCCGAGGACAAGAAACCCACAACCAAGGAGCGTGGTGTGCTCAGCTTCACCATGAAGGGGCTGGACGGCAAGGACGTTGATCTGGCGAAGTTCAAGGGCAAGGTGGTCCTGCTCGTCAATGTCGCCAGCAAGTGTGGCTATACCCCCCAGTACGAGGGGTTGCAGAAGTTGTACGACAAGTACGGCAAGGAAGGCTTTGTGATCGTGGGAGTGCCGGCGAATGAGTTTGGCAAGCAGGAACCCGGCTCCAACGAGGAGATTGCCCAGTTCTGCGAGAAGAACTACGGGGTGAAGTTCCCCATGCTCGCCAAGGTGGTGGTCAAGGGCGAGGGGCAGTGCGAACTGTACAAGGTGCTCACCGCCAAGGAAACCAATCCGAAGTTTGGCGGCGAGATCAAGTGGAACTTCACCAAGTTCCTCATTGGGCGCGATGGTCAGGTGGTCGGCCGTTTTGAGCCCAAGGTCGCTCCTGAATCCGAGACGATGACCAAGGCCATCGAAGCGGAACTCAGCAAGAAGTAAGCTCCCAGGCTGCTGCCGTGGCGCCGGAACGCTCGCGTTTTTCAGGGAACGCGAGCGTTCCGGCCGCGGTGCTCACACCCCAGGCAAAAGCCGGCGTGGCATTGCTCCGGCTCCCCTCTCTTGATGGGTCCCCCTCGTTGTGCGCTGACTCTCTGCGCTCCCCTTGGTAGGATAGCCAACGCCGGGCGGCGCCAGTGGGTGCGCTGCACCTGCCGGGTCGCGATTTGCGGAACTGCTGTTATGACTGGCGCACCTCCTGTCCGTATTGTGCTGGCCAAGGTGGGACTCGATGGCCATGATCGAGGCATCAAGGTCGTTGCCCGCGCACTGCGGGATGCCGGGATGGAAGTCATTTACGCGGGGTTGTGGCAAACGCCCGAGGCGGTCGTTCGTACCATCGCCGACGAGGATGCCGACTGGCTGGGCCTCTCTCTGCTCAGCGGGGCACACATGACCCTGGTGCCGCGGGTGCTGCAACTATTGCGCGAGGCGGGGCTGGCACATGTGGGCGTGCTGGTTGGGGGGATCATCCCGGAAGCGGATATTCCCCGACTGGTGGAGATGGGGGTGGCTCGGGTTTTTGGGCCAGGGACTCCGCTCGACGAGATTGTTCACTTTCTGCGCGAGCACACCGGGGTCGCCGATGGTTGAGGACCTCTTTCGACGCTTCCAGCAAGGCGACCGAATGGCGCTGGCCCGGTTGCTCACCTTTTTGGGTCGCGAGCAGCACAGCGAGGAGATTCTCCGTCGGCTCACGCCGCCTGCACGCCCCGCCCGCGTGGTGGCCGTTACGGGCAGTGCGGGGGTGGGCAAAAGCACACTCATCGGCAAGATGCTGGAGGTAATTCGGGGGCAGGGGGAGTCGGTCGCTGTCCTGGCCTGCGATCCGCAAAGTCCGTTAAGCGGTGGGGCGCTCCTCGGCGATCGTTTCCGCATGCCCACCAATCCCCAGGATGCGGGTGTGCTCATTCGGAGCCTGAGTACTCCGGGGGGCCACGGCGCGATCACCGAATCCCTTGGTGCGATGATTCGCCTGCTGGAGGCGTTCCCCTTCGACGTGGTGCTGATTGAAACCGTCGGGGCGGGGCAGGGCGATACAACGGTGCGCGACCTTGCCGATGTCCTGGTGTTGCTCGTGCAGCCCGAAACGGGGGATGATTTGCAGTGGGAGAAGGCGGGCGTGCTGGAGGTGGCCGATGTGGTGGTGATTCACAAGGCTGATCTCCCCGGGGCGGATCGGGTCGAGGCCCAGGTGCGCTCCATGTTAACCCTCAGCCAGCGTGCGCCGGCCATTGTGCGAGTGAGTGCACGCGCGACGGAGGGGCTGGCCACGCTCTGGCAGACGATCAAACAATGCCCCTTGCGACGGCTGGCGGCCGAGCCCACGCAGGGATTGTTGAAACTGGCTCAGCAGACGCTCCAGACCTGGTTTACCCAGGCGCAGCGAACCCAGTCCGCCGCACTCCAGGCGATTCTGGAGCGCTGGGAACGGGGCGAGCTTTCTGCCTCCGAGACCGGGGCCGCCGTTTGTCGGTTTCTGGTAGAAAGCAGCCACCCCCGCTCGTGACCGATTCGCTCCGTGTGAGAAGGCCTTTTCAAGATCCATGAAGATCCCCAAACTGGTTATTGTCGGGACAGGTCTGATTGGCTCGTCGATCGCCCTGGCGGCAAAGCGCCGCCATCTGGTGGAGCGGGTGATTGGAGTCGATCAGAATCGGGAGGTGTGTGCCCGCGCGGGCGTGCTGGGGCTGATCGACGAGGAGTGCAGTGAACTGGCCGAGGCGGCAGCCCACGCGGATTTTCTCGTGGTCTGCACCCCGGTCGACACGATCGCCGCCAACATCCTCACCGCGGCGCGGGCCTGTCGACCAGGCACCGTGTTGACCGACGTGGGGAGCACCAAGGCCAATCTGGTACGCACCATTGAGGATTCTCTTCCTCCAGGTATCCTTTTTGTAGGCAGCCATCCTCTCGCCGGCTCGGAAAAGACAGGGCCGGCGTTTGCTAACCCGGAACTCTTCGACGAGCGCCTGGTGTTGCTCACCCCCACTGCCCGAACCAATCCCGACGCGATCACCCGGGTGCGTGCTTTCTGGCAGGCTCTGGGAGCGGGGGTGCGGGTGATCGATCCCGAGGAGCACGATCGTGCCCTGGCCATGACAAGTCATCTTCCGCATGTCGCAGCCGCGGCGCTGGCAGGGATTCTCCCCGTCGAACTGCTCGCGCTGACGGCGACGGGTTTTCGCGACACCACGCGCATCGCCGCGGGGCCCTCCTCGCTGTGGCGGGCCATCTTGCAGGATAATCGGGTCGCCCTGCTGGATGCTGTGGTGCGTCTCCGTGCTCAGCTCGATGAATTTGCCCAGGCTCTGGAAAATGACGATGGGCCGCGCCTGGCCGCTCTCCTTGAGCAGGGGCGGCAAATTC
>JAKOSN010000111.1 GCA_029777335.1 Planctomycetota bacterium | reverse complement strand
GACCAGGATGCTACCGTGCGTCAGGCGGCGTTGCACTCGATCAGCCTGTGGCGTGACAGCAAGGTCTCCGAGACGTTGATCAAACGGCTTGGAGTTCGATCACCCCTCGAACAGCGTCTGGCTGCAGAGGCGCTGGGACGGATTGGAGCGCAAACGGCGGTCCCGGCGCTGCTCTCCGCCATGGGAGAAGCCAGGGATCGCTTTCTGGAACATGCGCTCATCTATGCGCTCATCGAGATTGGTGATCGCAATGGGACGGCAAAGGCGCTGGCGACTACCAATCCGCGTGTTCGGCGAGCTGCCCTGATCGCCCTGGATCAGATGCCAGGCGGCAAGCTCGATCCGGCAGTGGTTGCCCGGGAACTGAATGCGAGCGATCCCACACTCAAGGAGACGGCTTCGTGGTTGGTGGGGCTCCACCCCGAGTGGGGACCAGCCCTGGCAGAGGTTCTGGGAAAACGCCTCCACGCCAGAACATTGACCGCCCCGGAACGCGAGGAGTTGACCCAGCATCTGGCCCGACTGTCGCGCACCCCTGCCATCCAGAGCCTCCTTGCCGAGGCGATCCGCCAGCCAAGGGACGAACCCGAGGTGTGCCGAACTGCGCTGCGAGCCATGGCTCAGGCCGGGTTGAAACAAACGCCCGCCGAGTGGATCAATGGAGTGACCGGGGTGCTTGGCAGCGGCCGGGAAGACCTTCTTGGCGACGCTCTCCTCGCGGCCCGTGCTTTCCCCGTGTCCAAATCGCCGTCTCAAAAGCTCAGCACCGCTCTGCTCGCCATTGGAAACAATGAGCGGCTTGCTGCCGAGTTGCGTCTGCGGGCGCTGGCAGCAGTCCCTGGCGGAGTGCCAGATGTTTCGCCCGCCTTGCTCCGTTTTCTGGTCGAGCAACTCGATGCCAGGCAAGCCGTGGTAGCGCGCGCACTGTCCGCCGACACCCTCGCCCAGGCGCGGTTGACCTCCTCCCAGCTCGCCACGCTGGCAGAGGCACTGAGGACGGTAAGTCCGATGGAGATGAATCGGGTGTTGGAGGCATTTGGACAATCAGGAGACTCGGGAGTTGGACATCGGCTTGTCACCGGATTGAAAAGCGCCCCTGCCTTCTCTTCGGTGCGCTCCGAGGCATTGAAAAAACGGCTCAGCAAATATGGTCCTCCGGTGCAGAAGGAGTTGCATGAACTGCTGGCTCGCCTCAACGTTGATCAGGCGAAGCAAAAAGCGAAGTTGGAGCAGATGCTTGGCTCGCTTGGAACCGGCGATGTGCGTCGGGGGCAGATTCTCTTCAACAGCAGCAAGGCCGCCTGCTCGGCGTGCCATGCCATTGGCTACCTGGGAGGGAAAGTTGGGCCGGATCTCACCCGCATCGGCCAGATTCGCACCGAACGCGATCTCCTTGAATCGATCATCCTCCCCAGCGCGAGCATCGCTCAGGGGTTTGAACCGCTCTCCGTTACCACACGGAAGGGGAAGACCTACAACGGGCTGTTGCGAAAAAACGTTCCGGACGAGATTGTGCTGGTGATCAGTGCCACCGAGGAGGTACGTATCCCGCGCGAGGATATCGACGAACTCCAACCCAGCCGGATTTCAGTGATGCCCGCCGGGTTGGAGCAACAGATCAGCCGGCAGGATCTGGCGGACCTGATTGCCTTTTTGAAGGCGTGTCGCTGAACCGTGCCCGTGCATTCCAGGACCAAGGAGATCTCATGTCGGAAAAAACTCCCGTGGATCGCCGGGAACTACTTACCTACTCGGCGACGCTCGGCTCGGCCTTGTTCGTCGGCAACACCCTGGGGGCCAGCACCCCCGGCGAGCAACCAGCGGTTCCCGCCAAGGAGTCGCCCCGCAAACGCTATGCGATGAAGAAGTCGATCAATCAGTGGGCGTTCCCCTATCCCGGGCGGATGAATCTGGAACAGTGTTTGAAGTTGGCGAAGGACGCGGGGTTCGACGGCATCGAGTTGAACTACGATCTGGACAACGACCTGTCACCCAGGGCTGGTCCGAAGGAACTGAAAGCGATTCGCCAGCTGGCGGATCGGATTGGCATTGCCATCAGCGGGCTGTGTTCGTTTCTGTTCTGGCCGTATCCGCTGACCGCGAACGAGGTGGCGAAACGCTCGCGCGGCATGGAACTGGCGCGCAAGATGATCGAGGCGGCCCATGAACTGGGGGTGGAGAATTTGCTCGTGGTGCCCGGAGCCGTTCACATTCCCTGGCGGACCGACTATGACCCGGTCGCCAACGATGTGTGCGACAAACGTGCTCGCG
>JAKOSN010000110.1 GCA_029777335.1 Planctomycetota bacterium | reverse complement strand
TCCGGTCGCAGGGATCGTGGCGCGATCACTGAGCGGTTGCTGAACGCGAACGCCATTCACCTCAAGGACGAAGTAGTCGGCATTGCTGTCAATCTCGAACTCCAGATACGCCGGCAAGCCGACCTCGCGGTAATCGCGCACCAGACGGCCCTGTGGATCAACGATGCGGCCATTGTTGGCAATGCGCGCATTCTTGTCGACCACCTCGGCAAAGATCTCCTGCAGCATGCGCATCTCAGCGGCCAGCTTGTGGTCCCAGAGATCGATCTCAGTGCCCGTGTCGAGGTCGTCCAGTTCGGTCATCTGGGCTTCACTCACATCGGGGCCAATGCCGATAAGGACGAACTTGAGCGGATTGCGCCGACGGGCGGCAATATCGCGTGCTAGCTGGCGGGAGTAAGCTTTGACCTCCTCCAGATCGTGCATCTCGCCGTCGGTGATGAAGACATAGAACCCGTACGGGGCGGAGCGAAAGCGATCCACAAAGTAGCGGACAGCAGGGAGGAGCTGCGTGCCTGTGCCAAAGTCACTCGGGGGGCCGAAGGTGTGATGCTCCGCCTCGTCGGCGGTGAAATCGCCCACTTCCTCGATCTCGCCACCTCCCGGACCCACCGCCCAGTAAATGCAGGTGGTTCCGCCGTCTGCATCGAGCTTGCGCGCCAGGTAGGCGCAGAGTTGCTGGGCGACCGGTGTCACCTCGTTGTGGGCCTTCTTGGGTCCACCAAAGATGGATGACAGGATTCGGCTGCCATCATCCACGCCATAGAGTTTGCTCATCGAGCCCGAGCCGTCGAGCGCAAGGCCGGTCTGGCAGCCTTCCTTGTGCGGTTCCATCAGAATGGTGGCCACGACGCGCTTCTTGCCGGACGAGCCGGGATATACGTTGACTTCCCCGAAGGGTTCGACGACCTGTTTGAGCTGGGTCATGACTTCCTCTGCTACAAGGATGGGCCTTCACGCGCTTCCTAGAGTTGTTCGTGCCCGCCACCAGGAGATTTTCTCCGCCCCCGGTGCAGGTTGCTTGCGCAGTAGCACCTGGCCATCACCATGATGGTCGGTCAATCCCTGTGTGCTCTCGACCGCGTGAGCCGTCATTCTATCCGGAACCAGACGGACACCAAGAGGGTTACAACGTGGGACCGATACTCCAGGGGGCAAATTCCTCCTCGCCCACGCCGTTGATCTCGCTCTTGGTTTTCTGGCCGCTGGCGACGGCCAGGATGGTTTCAAAGATCTGGCGGCCGACCTCTTCCACGGGCGTTCCGTCGAGAATCACGCCCGCGTTGATATCCATGTCGTCGAGCATGTGGTTATAAAGCGGGGTGTTGGTGGCCACCTTGATGGAAGGCGCGGGCTTGCAGCCAAAAACCGAACCGCGTCCCGTGGTGAAGACCAGGACATTGGCTCCACCGGCGACGATGCCAGTCATGCTCACCGGGTCGTAGCCCGGCGTGTCCATGACGACGAAGCCCCGGGTTTTTACCGGCTCGGCGTAGTGGAGCACATCCACCATGGCGGTGCTCCCTCCCTTGGCGATGGCCCCGAGCGATTTCTCGTAGATGGTGGTGAGCCCGCCTTCCTTGTTGCCCGGGGAGGGATTGTTGTTGATCTCCGCACCAAAGATACTGGTGTACCACTCCCACCAGCGGATGCGATCGATCAGTTTTTCCCCCACGGCGCGCGAGAGGGCGCGCCGGGTCAGGAGGTGTTCGGCCCCGTAAATCTCCGGAGTTTCGCCAAGGATGCTGGTGCCCCCCTGAGCAACCAGCAGATCCGAGGCGATCCCCAGGGCCGGGTTGGCGGTCACTCCACTGTTGCCATCGGAGCCGCCGCAATTGGTGCCGAGAACGATCTTGTCGGCCGTGAGCGGAACCCGTTGATGGGCGTTGACACGGGGCAAGAGTTCGGCGACCGCCTTCACTCCCGCCTCCACGGTCTTGTGGATGCCGCCACACTCCTGCACCGTGAGAACGAGCGGTTTTTTCGCCGAGCCGTTGAGCTGAACCAGATGTTCACCCTCGATCAGGTGGATCGCCTGCCCGGTCTCACACCCCAGGCCAACGAGGAGATACGCCGCCACATTGGCATGCCGGGCGAACCCCGCCAGGGTGCGATCGAGTTGGCGGTGATCGGGACCATCGTATTGCATGGCACAGCCGGCCTTGTGGGTGATCGCCACCACGCCGTCGACGTTGGGATACTGCTTGAGAAGCTCCGTGGCGCGAAAGCGCTCGGAGATGTACTTGCTGGTGCTCGCCGAGCAATTCACCGTGCTGATCAGAGCAATATAGTTGCGCGTGCCGTAACGGCCGTCGCCCCGATCATACCCCATCCAGGTGCGTGGTTCGGCGCGTGGGGGAGGCGGAGGACAATCCTGACAGAAGGCGTAGTCGCGCTCGAACGCCTCGGCGCTGACGTTGTGCACATGCACATGCTCGCCTGGAGCGATTTCCTGGCTGGCAAAGCCAATGATCTGCCCATACTTGTAGATCGCCTCTCCCTTGCGGATGGGCTTGATGGCGATCTTGTGACCCAGACCAACTCGGTTGTGGAGGGTGATGGTGGCGCCTTCGAGGGTGATGGCCTGTCCGGCGCCCAGGTGGCGCGCGGCAACGACAATATTATCCTCGGGACGCAGATGCACAAACGCGCGGGAGAGAACACCTGACATCGAAACGCTCCTGGCTGCGGATTGAGACTCTCTCACCTTACGCGAATCGAGGGCGTTTTGCAAACCCCTGGCAAATGCGCCGCAGGCGCTTCCTTAGCCGCGTTCCCGATCGAGCAAGCGCAGAAAGAGATGGCGCGTCTGGTTGGTGTGTTGTTCCAGTTCGAGGAGGAACCGTTGCGCGGCGCTCTGTTCGGCGCTGCGTTCGATCCCCAACCGGCGCGCCAGTTTTTCGATCTGTTCGGGCGCTTCGGGGACCTCGTCCATGGAGCGATTGTGCAGGATGCGTAAGCGGCTCTGGACCCGCAGGAGAAAGCTGTAGCTGGAGAGAAGGGCCTGGGTTTCCTCGTCGTTGAGCAGCCCTTGACGATGGAGCAACTCCAGAGCGGTCCACACATTCGAATGGCGTAGTTCCGGTCGCGTGCTGCCATATTTGAGCAGGAAGAGCTGCACGAGGAACTCGATGTCGACCACTCCGCCAAAACCGCGTTTGAGGTCACGTTCGCCCCGACTCGACTCCAGTCGACGGCGCATCCCGAGGATCTCCTCCGCCATCTCTGGTTTCCACGGGACCCCGTAGGCGCTCCGCTCCACGATCTCCATCACCTGCTGTCCGAAGCTCACATCGCCATGGACCACGCGAGCGCGTGTCAGCGATTGCCGTTCCCATAACTGGGCGTGTCCCTCGGCGTAGTAGCGGCGAAACTCACACAGGGGGATGACCAGACTTCCCGATTTGCCCGTGGGACGCAGGCGCATGTCAATTGGATAGAGCCGTCCCATCGATCCCTGGTAGCTCATCGCCTTGATGATGCGCTGAGCAGCCTCGGTGAAGAAGTGGTAGTTGTCGGTCAACTCAAAGCGATCGAAGCGGCTGGCATCGGGTGGGGGGCCTGTGCGGCCATCGCCCTCGTAAACCAGCATGAGATCGAGGTCGCTGTGGTAATTCAGTTCGCGCCCGCCCAGTTTCCCCAGGGCCAGGAGCACCCAGCGACTTGGTTGCCCCGCCTGGGCATGATTCAACAGGTAGGGCACCCCGTAACGCTTCATGAGCGGGGGAGACACCAGCGAGGCGATGCGATCGAGAATCGTTTCGGCAAGATCGCTCAGGGCTGCGGTCGTTTCGCGAATGGTGTCCTTGCCCAGAATATCGCGCACGCCGATGCGGAGTAATTCCTTGTCGCGAAATGAATGCAGGATCATCTCCAGGCTCGACGGTCCGCTCGTCGAGGCCGAGGGAAAGATGAGCGGAACCCCTCGGCAGAGTTCTTCCAGTTCGGCGCGGAGTTCTTCTGCCGAGCGCGGCTGATTCAGCACCAGGGTATCGAGCAATTCATCGATCATCCCTGGATTATTGATGAGAATCTCGGAGAGAAAATCACTGCTGGAACAGAGATCAACGTACAACTTCAGACTGGGCGGATTGAAGCTGAACAATTCCCACAGAACCGACTTGCCCCCCAGGGAATTGGTCACCTTCTCCAGATTGACGATCGCCATGTCGGGATCAGGGGTTTCCGCCAGGACGCGCAGCAGGCTGGAGGCGATGCTGGCGAGAAAATGTCGACAGCGCGGCGTGGAGAGGAAGGGAACACTTTCGCGCGCCAGTTGCATCAACACCTGATAGGCACCCAGCGGATCGCGAAAGCCATACTTGCCCAGTACCCCGCGAATGGTCTCCGGCGACGGCACGGGGTCGAGAATCAGGTCGGCTTCAGGTTCGGTGCCCTCGCTCTCCGCCTCGAATGTCTGATGGAGCAGGTGGTCGAGAATGCGCCGTGTAAGCTCGGTTTTCTCCTTGTAGTCGCCCAGGAAGGCGGCGGTGGGATCCTGAAGCGTTGGCGCTTCCTCAAGGACCGGGGGAGAGGGTTCATCAGCCCGGCGACGACGCCGTTGTACCGGGGGCAACGGTTCAGGCAATTCGGGGGAGGTGAGCGGATAGCTCATGCGGAGGGCGAGTTTGTATAGCTCCTCCGGGCGTTCCGGCAGCCGGTGCGTTTGCAAATCAAAGAGGAGTTGCAGGCGATGCTCGGTTTTGCGCAGAAAGCGATAGGCATCGTCGAGAACGCGACATTCCTGGTCGGTTAAACACCCAGCGCGCTCGAGGGCTTGCATCGCCAGCAGAGTGTTGCGCTCGCGAATTTCGGGGAGATCGCCGCCATTGAGCAGTTGCAGAAACTGGATGGTAAACTCGATGTCGCGAATCCCACCATGTCCGGTTTTCACCTCGGTGCTGGCAACGCCATCGCGCTCGGTGCGTTTTTCAATCCGTCGTTTCAGCGCCTTGATCCCATTGATCTCAGCGAAGCTGAGATATTTGCGATAGACAAAAGGCTCAATAACACGTAGAAAATGCTCGCCCAGACGCAGGTTGCCTGCCACGGGGCGCAACTTGATCAGCGCCTGGCGTTCCCAGGTGCGTCCCAGCGTATCGTAATACGACTGTGTGCTGGCCAGCGAACGCGCCAGAGGGCCACGCTCGCCTTCGGGACGCAGGCGCAGATCAACGCGGTAAGCCTGGCCTTTCTCGGTGTGCGCGGACAGTGAGCGCACGACCTCGCCAACCACCCGCGCGAAGAACTCATCGTTGCCAATGCTGGTGGTGCGCTGGCCGCGCGTGCTCCCTTCCTCGTCGTAGAGGAACATCAGATCGATATCGCTGGAGTAGTTCAGTTCCTCGCCGCCCAGTTTGCCAAAAGCCAGGACGACGCACTGGGCCGGGAGGCCCGCGCGCGTGTACGGCTCGCCAAACCGCGTGCGGATCTTGCGGATGGCGGTAAAGAGAGCACATTCCAGGGCGACCTCCGCCACGCGCGAAATATCGCGTGTAATCTCTTCCAACGAGCGTTCGCGGATGATGTCGTTGGTGCCGATGCGCAGCAGTTGCTTCTGACGAAAGCTGCGAAAGGCACGCAGGATGGCGGATTCCTCGAAGGCGGCGTCGATCTCCGCCTGCAGTTCGGCCTGCAGTTCCGCGCTGCTGGGGCTGCGTCGCAGGGGAACACGCACCATCGGCAGATAATCCGGGTTGACCACCAGGAGATCGCTGAACGACTGGCTGGTGCTGAAAAGCTGAAGCAGGATCTCCAGGGTTCGTGCACGGTTTTCGAGCAGGTTGCCAAACCGCTCGCGGCCGCCGGGAGTGGCCAGAAAGCGTTCGAGGTTATTGAGCGCCATGTCGGCATCCGGGCAGCGCGGCAGCAAGCGCCCCAGAGGATTGCACAACTCGCGCAAGCGCTCCATGCCGATGCTCTGCGACAACGCAGCCAGGTTGCGCCACCCGCGGTCCAGGTCGCGCACCTGCCAGGAGTGAAGCACCGGACGAACACATTCGATCGAGGAGACTGATTCCCGAAGAAGCGGCGGCGCCATTCGTTCGATCCCGACCCAGAGCGACGAGAGATTAGTGGCTTCTTCCTGCTATCATCCTCGGGCGCGGGGCACAACGCAAGCGCGGAGTCTTCGCGAAACTGCAGGGCAAGCGAACTTCCTGCGAACCCAGAAACGGCAACGCCTCTGGAAGTCATGCTCCAGAGGCGCAGGTGACAATTCGCGGGGTGAACGATTAATGTTGAAAGGTTTGATCCGGGACGTTCCCGTTGAACTGGAGATTCACATAGTTGTACACCTCGACCAGCTCCCCCGCAGGGTTGCCCACCTGACGCGGCCAGTCATAAGCTTCCACGCGAATGGGGAGGTGATGTTCCTTATCGAAGTAAACCACACTGCGATAGTAGGGCGAGGTCCCCTGGCCCCGTACCGGGGTGATCGTCTCGACCCGGGTGCAGCGGCGTTTGTTGTACTCATATTCGCCAATGCGCACCTGACAGGTGGGCCGCGCTTGCTGTTTTTCCTGCTGCCAACGCTGGGCAAAGCGATTGATCAGGTTCCCAATACCGGCCTCGGTGATGGAGTGATTGCTGGTCTTGCGGGTCCGCGCATCGTTGGTGTCCAGGCTGACAAACCCAACGGCGCCGAGAAACCCGGTCGATTTGACGCGCATCATGCCGTTATTGCGCCCGGCGGCATAGCACGCTTCCTGGCCTGCGAGGTCTCTCGGCTCATGCCATTTCATGTAGATGGCGAACGGCTGATTGCGAACGGTCACACTGACCACGTTGGGGGCCTGCAGTTGCCCCTGGATGCGCTCCTGCTTGATCATGGTGCAGGAGTACGTCCGCACGCCGGCGAATGTTTGCTGGGCGGCCTGAATCAGACGCAGCGGTTGGTCCATGGGATGGGCATCAGCAGGGATGGCCGCGGCGGTCTGCTGGATGGCGGTTGGGGCAGGGGACGATGGCGCCGAGGTGCCCGGGGAGGACTGGGGCCGTTCTGGAGGGGGCGTGGCCCCACAAACCACGATCACTCCAAGGATTCCCGCCAGCCCATAGGACCAGGCCTTCGTTTCCGGCCGAACCGACCGACGCTTCGTCTTGGCCATACGCACTCCTCGACAGGAACAGGCGCAGCAGCGCCGCCTGTCTGTTTGAGAGTTTCAATTACTTGCTTTCCGCTGACGAGGACGACGGTGTCCAGCAGATAGGCTTCTTTCGCAGTGCAACTACGGTGCCATGGCAGCGGACGAAGAGCCTGTTCCTCGCCGAATCGATCCAACTGGTGCAACCTGAACAGGTTGGTACCGAAGGGGAGATTCCTCCACCTCCTCGGGGCAGGGATCCCTTCTGTGTATAATTTACATCACGCGGTTCGCGCCTGGTTGCGGTCCCTCGCCCGGAATGGGTCAGCTTTTTTCTGGGGGGACCCTGTCGTTGGTGTCCTGCACAGGGCTTCCCTGGCCGCTAGAGTCCTCGCCCCCGAGGGTATCTTTCATGACCGGCAGACTCCACATTCACACCATCGTCTCCAGTCCCTTTGACGAGAACACCTATGTGGTCTGGCGCGAGGGCCGCCAGGATTGCCTGGTGATTGATGCGGGACTTGAACCCGAGTTGATCCTCGACTTCCTGGAAACACAGGGGCTAAGCGTGGGGGCTCTGCTCAACACGCATGGGCACGCTGATCACATTGGGGGCAATGAGGCGATCAAGCAGGCGTTTCCTCAGGCACCCCTGATCATCGGCGCCGGTGATGCGGTCATGCTCACCGATGCCTTTGCCAACCTGAGCGCTTTTTTTGGGATGCCGGTGGTGAGTCCCCCGGCCGATCAGACGGTGCAGGAAGGCGAAACTCTCGATCTGGCAGGAGTCCGTCTGGAGGTGCTGGCCATTCCCGGTCATTCTCCGGGCCACGTAGTCTTTGTGGTGCGCGAACAGCCGCTGGTTGTCTTTGGGGGTGATGTCCTCTTTCGCGAGAGCATCGGACGGAGCGATTTCCCCAATGGCAACGGGCCATTGTTGGTTCATGGGATCCAGACCAAGCTCTTCGAGTTGCCGCCCGATACCGTTGTCTACCCCGGACATGGCCCGGTGACCACGATCGGCCATGAGAGGAAACACAACCCCTTCGCAGCAGTTAACCCCATGTAAGGCTTGCCGTTTTCAGCGACCTTTCATCACCGTTTCCAGTTCGCGCGTCTGGGCGGCCTCCCAGGCCTCCACGGTGCCGATGGGGAGCCAGAAGGTGGCCTCCACGACATCGACGCGTTGCTTGCTCGCCAGCGCGGTCACATAATCAGTGATCTCGTACTCGCCACGCGCGGAAACCGTCAGTTCAGTCCCGAAGGCTTCCTGCGGGAAGAGGTAAGCGCCGGTGTTGGCCAGGTGACGCCCCTCAAGCGCGGGTTTCTCCACCAGTTTCTCCAGTGTTCCGTCCGGATGGCGAAAGGCGATGCCAAAACGACGCGGCTCCTCGACGGGATGACAGAGCACGCCCGCCGGACAGGCTGCCAGCCGCGCCAGATCGCTGGCGCCATAGAGATCGTCGCCGTTGATCACAAGGAACTTTTCAGAGCGCAAATAGGGTTGACAGGTGCGAAAAGCATCGCCGGTGCCTCGCGGTTGTTCCTGGCGCACCGGGAGACATTCGCGAATCCAGGTCTGCGTCCTGAGGTACGCCTCGATCTGGTCCGCCAGGTAATTGACGACAACCAGCACCCGATCGACGGAAGGAGGGAGCGCTCCCAGGGTCCAGTCGAGCAGGGGGCGGCCACGGACCTTGAGCAGAGGTTTGGGGATGGTCAAGGTATGGGGACGGAGGCGGGTGCCCAGACCAGCTGCCAGGATAATTGCGTCCATGGCGCATCTTTCCTCGTTGTGGAAGTCAACGGCTCTTCGCTTGCCAAGCAGTTTTCCGTGGATACCGACTTTTCGTCAAGGGCAATCCCCCGGAGGGTCGATGAATAGGGCGTTCAACTTGCCGTTTTTGGGTGGCCCTCGTAGGAACGCGAGGCAAGACTCACCGGAAAGGTATGGAAGCCATGAGGAAGTGGTTGAGTATGTCGGCGGCGTTGTTCGTGCTGGCCTTTGCCGTGGCAGGGTGCAAGCATACCGCCGGCAAGTGCGATTGTTGTGGAGATGGCTGCGCCCAGGGATGCACCAGCTGCAGCAGCCAGGCTCCGGTGATTCACGCGGCTCCCGTTGCGCAGCCGGCTCCGATCGCCATGCCCAAGTAATCCATGCCAGCAAGGCGGAATCCTCGGTCGATTCCGCCTTGCCGATTGTCACTTCGTGGGTATCTCGTAGATCCGCGTCATCCCATCCGCAAACGGAATCGCCAGACGCTTCCCCTCAGGGGCCAGATCGAGATCGCGCGCGTTGGTGGGCAACTTCAGTTCAACGCTACTTTGCGCCTCCCCGGGTTTCCAGAACCAGAGCATCCCCCCCGCACCGCCTCCCGCCCCCAGGATCCATCCCGAGGGGTGGAACGCCACCCCCCAGATCGTTCCCTGAAAGGCGTTCTTCGGTCGAAGCAACAGCTTTTGTTTCCCCGTCTTCCAGTCAAACAGCACAATGAGTGGTTTGCCCACCCCCGCGAACGCGTTGGTGACATCGGTGATGCCACCACAGGCGAGCAAGGAGGCATCGGCGCTGAAGGCCATGCTCCGGACCCCGCCGATGTCCGCCATGAACCCCTTGTCGTACTTGTAGAGGATGCTGGCGTCGAGATCGCGCACCAGCTTGCCCGTGCTCACCTCCCAGTCCTTGACGATTCCCTTGAGATCAGCACTGACCAGGTGGGTACCATCCGGGGTGAAGGTCAGGTTGTAGACGTGGCACAGGTGGCCGGTAAATTCCCGGACGGGTTTCAGATCCGGAAGCGACCACAGACAGACGCGATGATCGTTGCCACAACTCGCCAGGGTTTTGCCATCCGGGCTGACCGCGACCGCACGCACCCAGCCCCGGTGGGCATCCAGCTTGATTCGGGGTTGAGGCCTGTCTGCCTCCACTGGCCAGGCGAAGATTTCGCCCGCATAACTCCCGGAAAAAAGAGTCTTGCTTCGGGGCTCAAAGGCGAGGGTGCGTACCCAGCTGGAGTGTCCGGAATAGGGGACGTTTTTCCCGGTCGCCAGATCCCAGCGTTGCAGGGTATTGTCCTGCGCGCTGACAAAGACATACTTTCCCGAAGGATCGAGACGACCTCCAATCAGAGGACTGCTATATTTAAGATCCTTGACCGATTTGGTCTTCGCCACATCCAGCGGATCGAGAGCTGGGGCGGTCGTTCTGGCGGGGGCGGTCATGCCAGCACCTCGGTAATGGGAGCCGCCTTGGGGTCGGCCATGGGAATCGGGCGCTCGTCGATGTAAAAGTTGCGTGTGGAGCTGAGTCCCAGGGCGCGGAAATAGGTGTGGAAGACATGTCCGCCATTGACCTCGCGGTCGGTGACAGCGGTTCCGGTGGCGTTGGTTTTCCCCACAGCAGTGCCCCCCTTGATGCCCGCACCCGCCAGCGCGATCGACCACGCCTTGGACCAGTGGTCGCGCCCATAGTTGCGGTTGATCGTGGGGGTGCGCCCGAACTCCGAGACCACCGTTACCAACGTGTGCTTGAGCAGTCCGCGTTGATGAAGATCGTCGAGCAAGGTGGCAAAGGTCTGATCGAATTCCCCGAGCTGTTCAATGTGATATTCAAAGTTTTCGTAGTGCGTGTCGTAGTTGCTGTGCGAGACCTTGACGAAGGTGG
Source organism: Planctomycetota bacterium (assembly GCA_029777335.1). Lineage (GTDB taxonomy): Bacteria > Planctomycetota > Planctomycetia > Gemmatales > Gemmataceae > JAKOSN01. The sequence continues at coordinate 14,005 of JAKOSN010000110.1, read as the reverse complement.
CGCCACTTTCGATCAGCCGGCGAGCCAGGAGGCAATGGCGGCCAAAATCGTGCTTACCATAGCGTTCCTGAATGCGCGTTGGCTCACGCTCCACCTCGAAGAGATGTTTGCGGGCCATCATCTGTTTGGCCTGTTCGAAGGAGTGAGTGTAGGCTTCGGTCTCGGCGGTTCGGCGTGAGCGGGCAAACCGTTGATTGACACGGTCCTGCAGATCGTTGCGATCGTGCTCCGCCTGATCGGTCATCCCCTGTGGACGGAGCAGATTCTCCGGCGGTTTGCCATTGCCGAGCGTCACCGAGGCGTAGCGTGGGCCGAGGAAGGCGGCGTCCTGCTTGTTAAAGCCCCCTCCTCCGCCAGGGGAGATGTGGACATACCCTGGAAGGCCGGTGTGCTCCGCACCGAGCACCTTGGACATTACCGAGCCGAGATGGGGGTACTTCATCGCCGGTTCCTGGCGGCGCCCGGTGTGCATGATGTAGGAACCGCGGCCATGCTCGTTTTCCGCCGTGTTGAGCCCACGAACGAGCGCCAGGTGATGCATCTGCCGGGCGGTGTGCGGAAGGAGTTCGCAGATCTGAATCCCGGGGACCGAGGTCGAGATGGCGCGGAAAGGTCCGCCCGTGGGCGTGCCTGGTTTGGGATCCCAGGTTTCCAGCTGACTCACCCCGCCGGACAGATAGATCATCAGCACATGCTTCTGATCCTTCTCCAGCTGCTTGCCCAGCGCCGGAGTCGCCAGCCCCGCCAGACTCGCCACTCCGGCGGCCATCCCTCCCAGAAACCCTCGGCGAGAAAGCGAATGCTCTCCAGACAGGCACGCGTAGCGACAGGTCTCCATCACCATCCCCCCCTTGTTGAGAACCAGCTGGAGAGGGAAGCCCTCTCGCCCTGGATGCAGCGTGACTCAATGATTGAAGCGGAATTCGGCCGAGGTGAGCAGTGCCCAGGCATAATCCTGGCACGCGGCGACTCGATCTTTGCCCGGTTTCTGCAGATAGTTCGCCAGGTCCTGACGTTCGTCAGCGGTTGGGTATCGTGTGAGAATCGAGAGGTACATCTCGTCGGCAAGGGCGCCGGCATCTTTCAGTTTGGTCAGGCGATCGATCAGGTTGCCCGTCCGTGGGTTGAGCCAGCTTCGGAGCAGGTTGCCGTTCGTGAGCTGAAGGGCCTGATCGAGGGTGGGCTGGAAGTCCTCGGGCGTTCCGGCTTCGCTGCGAAAGACATTCACCAGCGGAGCGGTTGCCGCACTGACTCGCGCATGCAAGGTTGCCTCCGCGACCTTCTTGCCGAGAGCGGTTCGCTCAATGTCGGTCATCCCGGTGGCCTGGTAGAGGCTGGCGGCCAGTTCTTCCGGGAGAAGTGGCTTCAACTGCGCGACCAGGAAGGGGGCCGGTTCCTGCATTCCGCTCGGTAACTCGCTGGATCGTTGATACGTCTGTGTCAGAGCCAGGTCGTGCAGGAAATGCCGGATGTCGAACTTCTGGGTCACGGCTTCCTGCGCCAGCATGGTGAGCAGGGCAGGATGGGCAGGCGGATTATCAGTGTGATCCATGTCGAGCGGATGCACCAGTCCCCGGCCCATCATCTGCGCCCACAGGCGATTGGCAAAGTTCCGCTGAAAAGGAACGTTGTCGGGGCGTGCGATTTCACTGCCGAGAAGGGCAAGACGGCTGAAGGCGGGCACGGGACGGACGTTCTTGGCCGGTTTCACCTTGTATTCGGCGTCCTTGGTCAGCTTGGGTTCCTTGAGGAGCGGGCGCCCCGGCACGCGCGGTCCCGTGGTTCGCGTGGTCTTGGTCTTGTCAAAGACCGACTGGAAAGTCGCCTCCCCCTCCGCCTTTTCGGCCAGCATCGTCGTCTTTGATTTGGGATCGCTGAAGAGCGAGACGCGCGTGAGGAACGCGTAGATACCGTAATACTGATCCTGTTTGTAATCCGGGACGATGGGGTGATCGTGGCACTGGGCGCATTGCAGATTCATCCCCAAAAAGAGCCGTGCGATGTCGCGCGTGACCAGGTTGGGCTCCGCCTCGCGTTCGAGAAAGAACTTGGCCGCAACCCGATTTTTAGGATCGCTGCCATCGGTCGAGAGAAGCTCGCGTGCCAGGGCATCCCAGGGGCGATTCTGCGCCAGGGCCTGGTAGAGGTATTCCTGCCAGGCCGCGCGGGGGACGTGCTTGTCCGGGCGACGTTCCATCAACATCACGTCGAGCAAGGTCGCCTGGTGGCGTGCAAACTCAGGGCTCGCCAGCAGGCGCTCAATCAAGCGCTGGCGTTTCCCGGGCGAACGATCCGTGAGGAAAGCCCGTGTTTCACTGGTCGTGGGGATTGTGCCGGTGAGATCGAGGGTAACGCGGCGCAGGAATTCGGCATCGCTGGCCGGCGGGGCTGCTTTCTTGGCGAGTTCGGGGATGCTGGCGGCGATCATCTGGTCGATACGCTGCGAGAGCGTGTTTTGCCCGGAGGCCAGCAGAGGGAAGGAACCCAGTAGCGCCAAAGCCAGGAGAGACCATCGGCGGGAGAGAGTACGTGTGGAAACGAACATTGCAGCGTCCTCGGACTGGCAGGATGCGAGCACGGGCGTGGGTGGTGGGTGAGATCAGTACCGGCTGCGGGGAAGCCAGGCTGATCCACATTCACCCCAGAATACTCAGGTGGAAGCGCCAGTCAAGTTTATTCTGGAGAGACGCGCCGCCTGATCCCACGTTGAGGGTGTCTCGACCGCGCGCGGTCTGGGCTTGATATCCGCCGGCGCGATGCGTCGACGGGCGGAGATTTCTGGCGATTACTGACACGGGCGACTATCATAGCACTCATTGGTTTCCTCAGGCGGACCCCAAGGAAGAGGTGTGTTTTCATGCGACGCAGTGCTGGTTTGTTGCTTCTGCTGGCGTTTCTTGTGCCAGCGCCGACGGCTCAGGCGGTGATTGCCTATGTCATCCCGCTCAAGGCGATGCTCCAACAATCAACCCATATCTGCACGGTGAAGGTCGAGAACCTCGACCCGGCGCGACCGGGGATGATTCTCATCGTGGCCGAGGATCTCAAGGGGAAACTCGATACGCGCAGGATGGCGGTCAACCTGAAGGGTGATAGCGAGGCAGAGAAACTCAAGCATGTCCCTGAACTCCTCAAAAGATTGAGTAATGGGATGCCGATTGTGCTGTTCATCAAACTCGAAAAGAGCAAGGCGACCGTCTTTGCCTTTACCAATGGGACGTGGTTTCAGATCAGCGGGCAGAAAGACGGCGAGGAGATGCGCTGGAGTCTGCTCCACGGCGAACCGGGGCTGCGCCGAACCTTCAAGGGTACGACAGCGGAAATGAGCGAGGTGGTGCGTGCAGTGCTCGCCGGCAAGAAGCAACCACCTGCACCCGACGAGAAGGAAAAGCCAGGCTTCGGGCCCGAGGCGAAACCGCTGGAAAAGAAGACCCAGGGTGCGGCCCGCACTGGAAAGGAGAAGGCGGTTCTCGAACGAACCGTCTGGACCTTTCAGAAGGTCGGCAACTGCGATCTCGCTTCCTCGCCGCTGGTGAGCGAGGACAAGGTTTATGTCGGGTTGCTGAACACCAGCGTTTTCGATCGGTCGAGTACGCTGCACTGCCTGGAGCGCGCCACGGGGAAAGAACTGTGGACGTTCAACAATGGTGGGCAACTGAAGCCGATGTTCTCCACCCCCTGCGTTGCCAACGGGAAACTGTACTTTGGCGAGGGATTCCATGAGAACGCCGGCTGCAAGCTGTACTGTCTGGATGCCAAAACAGGGAAGAAACAGTGGGACTTCGAGACCGACAGCCATGTGGAATCCACGCCCCAGGTGGCGCAGGGAAAGGTGGTGTTCGGCGCGGGGGACGATGGCCTCTACTGTCTGGATGCTGTCAGCGGAAAGAAGCTGTGGCAATATCCAGAGAAGCCCGATGCCAAAACAGGCTTACACATCGACGCCACCCCTTGTGTGGACGGGCAGCATGTCTACGGTTGCAGCGGGGTGAGCCGCACCTACCAGCGCTTGCAGGTTTTCTGTCTCGATCTGAAAACCGGGAAGAAAATCTGGACGCAGGAGGCAATCGATCTTCCGTGCTGGGGTTCGCCCACGGTGTGCAACGGGGTGCTCTGTGTGGGGCTCGGCAACGGGCGCATCACGCTGAGCGATTCGAGCCCCCGTGGAGCCCTTCTCTGCCTGGATGCCGCCACAGGGAAGAAGCTCTGGCGCTTTGATGCCATGAAGGATGCCGTGCATGGCAAGCCAGCAGTCGATGCGGGGCGCGTTTATGTCGGCTCCCGCGATGGATTCTGCTACTGCCTGAATCGCAAAACCGGTCGCCTGCTCTGGAAAAAGGATCTGAAAAGTCCGATCGTCGGTGGACCGGCCCTGGCAGGTACTCCCGAGGCGACCACCGTGTATGTGGCCGCCACGCACGGGGAGGTGTACTGTCTCAACGCTGTCACTGGTGAGGAGTGCTGGGTGTTCAAGGAACTGAGCAACCAGGCTGCCACCCTTTTGACCACGTTGACGGTGCGGGTGCACAAACTTGCCGAGGGGGAACGCCGCGAAATCTACCTCGGTGCGGGCGTCCAGAATCAGACCTGTGTGGTGGTCTATCGGCTGCAGGAACGCTGGCAATGAACAGGGCGCTCAGCGCAGATCGCGATAGGCATCCCAGGCCAGGTAGAGTACCAGCCCACTGATGAGGATGCCCAGAATATCCACCCCGGTGCTGATCCCGCTAAATGGAATCTTGGCGAAGAGATCCAGCAAAAACAGTAGGAGGAGTAAGCCGGCAACTCCCATGGAGGACCAGCACAACCATCTTTCCATGGAGAACCCTTTCACCGCCTGCATGAGACCATCTCGATTGCGGCCGCTACTCCTGTGCACGAAGGCATGGAAGTTGCCTCGCGTCTACTCTACAATTGAGCCATTGTAGGATTCCGATTGCAAGTAGCCACTGGCACTGTGCATGGAAATTCCGTTCGTGCCGTCGGTCTAGATTGAATAAACGGCACAGGCCGTCGACGTGAAAGGAGGCCGATCTGACTACCCCTGTGGTCCTCATCGCGGGCGACGGGATTGGACCCGAGGTGACGGCGGCCATGCGCGCTGTTGTCGAGGCCGCCGGCGCGCATCTCACCTGGATCGAGGCGCTCGCAGGTCTCGATGCTGCCGACCGTTATGGTGATCCGCTCCCGCCCGCCACTCTGGAAATGATCCGCCGCTACCGAGTCGCGCTCAAGGGCCCTTGCACCACCCCCATCGGCAAGGGGTTTCGCTCCATCAATGTGCGCCTGCGCAAAGAACTGGATCTGTACGCCAGTGTACGCCCCGTGCGCACGCTCCCGGGGGTTCAGGTTCCCTTTGACCATGTCGATCTGGTGGTCGTCCGGGAAAACACCGAGGGGCTCTACGCCGGGATGGAACATGTGGTCGTTCCCGGCGTGGTCGAGAGTCTCCGGTTGATCACCCAGCCGGCCTGCGATCGCATTGTCCGTTTTGCCTTTGAACTGGCCCGGCAACAGGGGCGTCGACGCGTCACCTTCTGCCACAAGGCGGATGTCCTGCCGCTGAGCGATGGTCTCTTTCTGGCTCAGGCGCGAGCAGTTGCTGATGATTATCCCTTCCTTGAGTTCGAGGAAATGCATGTTGATACGTTGTGCATGCAACTGGCCCTGGATCCCACCCGTTACGATGTGCTGGTGATGGAGAATCTCTTCGGCGATGTGCTGAGTGACCTCTGTGCTGGCCTTGTGGGGGGGTTAGGGCTGGTGCCCGGGGCGAACATCGGTTCCAAGTTTGCAGTCTTCGAGGCGGTGCATGGCAGCGCGCCCGACCTGGCCGGGAAGGGACTCGCCAACCCCATCGCCCTCATTCGCTCGGCGGCCCTGATGCTGGTTCACATTGGGCAACGTGATAGTGCGGAGCGCATCGAGAAGGCCGTGGCTCGGACCCTGGAACGCGGCGTGGGGCTGACCCGTGATCTCGGCGGCAAGGGCACCACGGCCACGCTCACCGAGCAACTGATCGCCAACTTGCCGCGCTGAAAGTGCCCAGGAAAAGGAGAAGTGGATGACTCTGCGGGTAACCCTTATTCAGGGTGGCGGGCTTGGACTCGATCAGGTGCCAGCCGTGCAGCGCATCTTGACCGCGGCGGGGGTCCCGATCGAGTGGGAGGAGCATCTCGCTGGCCTGGCTTCGTTGGAACGTGGCGGCGAGGCCCTTCCGCGTGCCATGCTCGATTCCGTGCGGGCCAACGGTCTGGCTCTCAAAACCAAGTTGCTGATGCCCCACACTCCGCCGCCGCGCACGGAAGGGGCCTCCGCGGCCCGGCTGGGGAATTTCAATGTGCAGTTTCGACATCAACTGGGATTGTTCGCGTCCGTCCGTCCCCTGAAAAACCTTGCGGGTTTGCCGGCTCGCTTTCAGGGGGTCGATATGCTGGTGATCCGCGAACTGACCGAGGATCTCTACGCCGCCATCGAACATGAGATTGTCCCGGGGGTGGTCCAGAGTCTCAAGGTGGTGACCGAGGCGTGTTGCAAACGGTTCTTTCACTTCGCCCTGGACTGGGCCCGCAATCATGGGAGAAAAAGTGTCTGCTGTGTCCACAAAGCGAATATCCTCAAGCTGGCCGACGGGCTGTTTCTGGAGGCGTTTCGCACCGCCGCACGCGCATATCCGGAATTACAGGCCCGCGAGATCATTGTGGATAATTGCTGTATGCAAATGGTCTCCCGCCCGCAGCAGTTCGATGTCCTGGTGATGGGGAATCTCTACGGCGATCTGGTTTCCGATCTGGGTGCAGGGATCGTGGGCGGAGTGAGTGCGACCGCGGGCATCAATGTCGGCGAAGGCGTCCGCGTGTATGAATCGTTTCACGGCGGCAGTCGGGAATCGGTTGGGGTGGATCGTGCCAATCCGTTACCGCTGCTGCTGCCCGCGATCGATCTGGTGGAGGAGGTCGGGTTGATCGACCCCGCGCGACGGATGCTGGCGGCGGTGGAGAAGGTGCTCACGGCGGGCAAGGTGCTGACCCCCGATCTGGGCGGCACGGCGACCACCTCGCAGATGGCTGCGGCGTTGATTGCCTCGTTGTGAGGAGCGCTTCACGAATTGTTGTTGGGGAAGGTGGGGCAACGTTTGATCATGCGGAGGGTGTTGCCACGGCCAGGACGGGGGTGGCAGTGGAGTTCATCCATGATGGCGCGCATCAAATACACCCCGCGCCCGCCAATGCGAAGTTCCGCCGGATCAAGGTGCGGGACCGAATTCAGATCGAAGGGTTTCCCCTCATCTTGAATGTGCACCTCGATACGATCCGCAAAGAGATAGCACTGGATCTGAATCATCGCCTCGGGCATGCCATGATGGGCATGGCGCATCACATTGTTGGTCGCCTCGTCGGTGGCCAGGATGATGCCGTGCGTGATCGTTTCGTCGCACCCGGCGAGATGACAGACACTCTCCACGAAAGCGCGGGCCAGCGCCAGCAGTCGCAGATCGCTCGGGATGGTAAGGGTAGCGGGTGTTTGATTGAGCACAATGCCGGTCGGTCCACCTTCTGAGGGAGTCATCGTCATTCCCCCACGCTTCGGCCCACGCCACTCCTGTTAGATTATACGAGCCGCGCACAGTGACAGCAAGCCACATCCCCGGGCACGTTTCGGACTAAAAAACTCGAAAACAGGCACTCTCTTCCGCCTCAGGGAGTTCCCCGCCATTGCTCCGCTGGGAATCTGCTTGCTCTCCGGACAGAAGCGGATACCATCCAGGCGCTGGTGGCAGAAATATCATTGGGTGACCACAGGGGGCAAGCGATGAGCACCGTCGACCGCCGAGAGTTTCTCCAGGAATCTGTCCAGACTGCAGGGGCTGTGGCAGCGGGGTTCAGTTTCCTCGATGCCACGCCGGCGCAGGCCGATCCCAGCGAACCGCTTCGCCTGGCGGTGATGGGAATCCGCGGCCGAGGCAAGGGGCTGGCACTTGGGTTCGCCGGCATGAAAGATGCCCGGGTGACCTATCTGGTCGATGTCGACGAATCCCTTCTGGGCCCACTCGCCAAGCAGGTCGCTGAGCGCCAGAAAACCGCCGCGCCACGAACGGTCAAGGATGTTCGCACGGCGCTCGAAGATCGCAAGGTCGATGCGTTGGTGATTGCCACCCCGGATCACTGGCATGCGCTGGGCACCATCTGGGGCTGTCAGCACGGCAAGCATGTCTACGTGGAAAAGCCTGCCTCGCACAACATCTGGGAAGGGCGGAAGATGGTTGAGGCGGCCCGCCAGGCCAGGCGGGTGGTTCAGCTGGGAACCCAGAGCCGCTCGGCTCTCCATTACCTGGAGGCGATCGCCTTCGTCCACGGAGGGAAGATTGGCAAGGTGCACATGGCCAAGGCCTGGAACAGCCAACTGCGCCGCAACATCGGCAAGAAACCCGAGGGCAAACCGCCAGCCGGGGTGGACTACAATCTCTGGCTGGGGCCGGCGCCCGAACGGCCCTTCCATCCCAGCCGTTTCCATTCCAGCTGGCGCTGGTTCTGGGATTATGGCTGTGGTGATATCGGCAACGACGGCGTGCATGATCTCGATATCGCTCGCTGGGGATTGCAGGTCGATTTTCCCTCGCGCGTCACCTGCAGCGCTTCCAAGTTGTTCTTCGACGACGATCAGGAAACCCCAGACACGCAGTATGTCACCTACGAGTATCCCGATGCCAGGAAGGTGCTGGTGTACGAACAGCGCCTGTGGTCTCCCTACCACCAGGAAGGGTACGAGAATGGCGTGGCCTTCTACGGCACCGAGGGGTACGTGCTGATTGGGCGCACGGGGTGGAGCGTGATGATGCGTGGGAACAAGCCCGTGGCGAAAAACAGCCCACGCTTCTCCGATGATCCGCATCGGCAGAACTTCCTCGACTGTATTCGCAGCGGCAAACGCCCCAACGCCGATATCGAGGAAGGGCATCGGTCCTCGCTCCACGCCCATCTGGGCAACATCGCAGCGCGCGTGGGGCGGTCCATCCCGTTCGAGGGCAAGACCGAAACCATCCCTGGGGATGAAGAAGCGAGCAAACTCCTGCGGCGAACGTATCGCAAGGGGTTCGAGGTGCCAGAAAAGCTCGGCTAATCCAGAGGGAGGTCTCTCGCGGCAGCTGCTTCGGCGTGCTGCCACGAGAGGTGGCTTCCCTGTGCTGTACCTGGACTCGGGCGAGGTTGGATGGAAGGAGGGTTGTTCGCATGGCGAAAAAATATCGCGTCGCGGTGATCGGCCGGAGCGACAAGGGGAAGTATGGCCACGGACTGGATGTGGTCTGGAAAGCGATCGACAATGTGGAAATTGTCGCCGTCGCCGACACGCAGGAAAAGGGGCGGGCCGAGGCGGCCAAACGCCTCGCGGCTCCTCACGCTTATGCCGATTATCGCCAGATGCTTGAAAAAGAGAAACCGCAGATCGTTAGTGTTGCCGATCGGTTCCTGGATGCGCATCGCGACATGGTGGTAGCCTGTGCCCGCGCAGGCGCGAGCATTTTTCTGGAAAAACCGATGTGTCGCACGCTGGCCGAGGCCGATGAAATGGTCAAGGCGTGCGAGATGCACCATGTCAAGCTCGCCATTGCTCATCAGACCCGCTACAGCCCACGGTTAAAGCAACTCAAGGAGTTGATTGCCGCCGGCAGGCTGGGAGATATCCTGGAGTTGCGCGGTCGGGGCAAGGAAGATGCGCGCGGCGGTGGTCAGGATCTGATGGTGCTGGGGACGCACGTCTTTGACCTGATGCGTGCGCTCGTTGGCGATCCGCGCTGGTGTTTTGCCCAGGTTCGACAGGGCGGCAAGCTCGTCACCCGAGACCAGGTGACGGAAGGGGGCGAAGGAATGGGTCCCATAGCCGGGGATCAGATCCATGTGACCTACGGCTTTGAGCGGGGTATCATGGGCACCTTCGACACCCACCGAGCAAAAGACGGGGTCGGCAAACGCTTTGGCCTGATGGTTTATGGCTCCAAGGGGATTGCTCAGATCGATACCGGGAGCCTGCCCAACGCGTACTTGCTGGAAGATCCCTCCTGGCGGCCGGGGATGACCAGGGCAGCGTGGAAGCCGATTACCAGCGCCGGCGTCGGTGTCCCCGAACCACTCACCGATCGGAGCCTGCACGCGGGGAATGTCTGGATTGCAAACGATCTGCTCGAAGCGATTGCGAAGGATCGTCAGCCGCTGGGGAGCATGTATGATGGTAGAGCGGCCCTGGAGATGATTCTGGCGGTGTATGAAAGCCATCGCGTTAAGGGGCCGGTGGACTTGCCGTTGAAGAACCGCGAACATCCGCTGACGAGGCTATGACAGTCGGAGCAAGGATCCATGGCCAAGATCTCCTCGGAGCCTGCCAAGGCGCGCTGGCGCATGCCGGCGGAATGGGAACCGCATGTTGCCACCTGGATCGCCTGGCCACATCAGCGCGCCGATTGGCCCGGCAAGTTCCACACCATTCCCTGGGTTTATGCGGAGATCGTTCGCCATCTTCAGCAGAGCGAACTCGTCCGCATCCTTGTCAATGGCCCCATGGGGGAAAAACGCGCGCGTACCTTTCTGAAGAATTATCCTCTCGATTGGGATCACCTTGAGTTTTTCCCTGTCCCCACCGATCGGGTGTGGACGCGCGATTATGGCCCGATCCTTGTCTGGGGGGAACGCGGACAGACGATGGTTCTCAACTGGCAGTTCAACGGCTGGGCCAAGTACGACAACTGGAAACAGGATAATGCGGTGGTGCCGAAGTTGATCGAGAGCAACGCACTCTCCCTGCGGCACCCCTGGGGGTTGTGCAGTCCTGCCTGCAAGGGCCAGCGAGTGACCCTGGAAGGGGGGAGTATTGATGTCAACGGAGCAGGGGTGCTTCTGACCACCGAGGAATGTCTGCTGAGTGAGGTGCAGCAACGCAACCCGGGGCTGACGCGTGAGGACTACGAGGCGGTTTTTGCCCAGTATCTCGGGATTACGAAGGTGCTCTGGCTGAATCGCGGTATCAGCGGCGACGACACCCATGGTCACGTCGACGATCTGGCCCGCTTTGTCGCTCCCAATCGCCTTGTCGCGGTGGTGGAAGAGGATCCGAGCGATGACAATTACGCTCCCTTGCAGGAAAATCTCGAACGGCTGCAGGGCATGACCGATGACAAGGGGCAGTCACTGGAGATCATCCCCTTACCGATGCCGCGCCCAGTGGTGTTCCAGGGGCAGCGTCTCCCCGCGAGTTACGCCAACTTCTACATCGCCAACGATCGCGTGCTGGTGCCGACCTTCAACGATCCTGCCGATCGGCGCGCGCTGGGAATCCTTGCTGACCTGTTCCCGGAACGAAAGGTGATTGGCATTCACGCCGTTGACCTGGTCTGGGGGCTGGGAACGTTGCACTGCCTGACGCAGCAACAGCCCGGGCGCCCGCGCTGGTGAGGCAACGGCGAACGCTCACTTGGCGGTGGCATCGGCCTTGAAGACTTTCAGGCTTCGCAGCGCCATGAGAATTTCGTGGAAGTCGCGCGGGCGGTCTTCCTTCTTCTTGGCAAGCATGCGCAGGACCAGATCAGCAAACTCCTCGGTGACATCGCGATTGTACTGGCGTGGGCTGATTGGTTTCTCGGTGATATGTTTCGCCAGCAGTTCCTGGTTACTCGACCCCCGGAAGGGAGGGCGCCCGGTGACCAGCTCGAAGGCGGTTGCTCCAAAGCTGTAGATGTCCGCGCGACCATCCAGAGGAAGTCCACGAATCTGCTCGGGGGACATGTAACTCCGCGTCCCCTGTGCTTTCTTGCGCCGCCAGAAAAGCTTTTCAAAAAAGCCAGTGGGGATCCGCTGGGCGATGGCAAAATCGATGATGCGCACCTCTCCCGCGCTGTTGACCAGAATGTTGTCCGGCTTGAGATCGCGGTGCACCCATCCCTTGGCGGTCATGAATGCCATTCCCGTCGCGGCCTGCTTCAGGATGTCCTGGGTCTTCTCGATCAGAAACGACTTGTCGGTCCCGCGCAACATACGGGTGCGCAAACTTCCCGAGGGGAAAAACTCCATGACAAAATGAGGAGTACTGGACTTACGATCAAAGGAAACAATCTTGATGATGTTGGGGTGAGCAAGCTTGATCCCGACCTCGGCCTCGTGAAAGAGGAAGCGGCGACATTCCGAGTCGTTGACCTTTTCGGGCAACAACAATTTCATCGCAAAATGGCGTCCGCTCTGTGTTTCGACCACCTCCCAGACCTGGCTCGTCTGACCCGTGGCCATGTGCTTTTGCAGTTTGTAGCCACCAATGATTTCATCTGCCACGGCGCTCCCTCCGCTCTGTTTGACCTCCGCGTGATGCGCCTCGAGCCCAGCGCGCCTTCTCCTTCAGCAGCCGTGCAGCGCAGCACCATCGTACCCTTTACCAGTATTCCTCGTAGTGGATATTCCCCTTGATCTTGAGCGCGGGTTGATCACACACAAACCCTCGCTTTTCCAGGAGTTCGATCACCCCTGGGGGCTTGGGGAACACCCGTTCGCCGGAAGTGCGATCCTTCTCCGGCACCCCGATCATCTTGGGGTTGCCGCACAGGAAGACATGTGTCCGCGCTGGATCCAGCGGTTTGCCCAGGATCCGTTCCATCTCTCCGCTGGCGAGCAGATCCTGAATGTACACCTTATGTCCCGTGTTGGACGCTTCTCGCGTCGTCAGGGGGAGATAGGTGTAGTTGACATGCCGACGCATCAACGTGTGGTGGGTCGCCAGATATGCCAGATCCTTCAGATACCGGACACAACAGGCGGAGAGAATTCGCCCCTGATGATTCCGCCGTAACAGTTGCCAGAGCATGTAATTGTGTGGTGCTTCTCCGGTTCCGGTGGAGAGGAACAGGACGGTATCGTCGGGTTTCACCGGATCGAGGTTGTAATTCCCGGTGATCTTCTCCCCGCAAAACAGCCGTTCTCCCTCGCGCAACATGAACAAGCGGGGAGTGAGCGCGGGCGGATCGGCTTTGTTGCTCTCGCGCACCAGGACGATGTAGAATTCCAGCCAGTCGGTATGCTCGATGTCGAGCAACTGCCCATGATCATCGAGAATCGAGCAACTGATCGAATAGGCCCGCTTGACCAGGCGCTGCTCGGCATCCGCCGGCAAGGTTTCCAGTTGGCACCCAGGATGACGGACTTCCCAGTAACCCAGACCCAGCGTTGAGTACTGCCCCGGTTTGTGCGGCGCGCGACCTTTGTCGGGACGAATCCGCATGATCAGCAAGTCAGGATGAACCTTGAGCAGACTGACGACAGTCGCGTTGTATTTTTCCTGCCGTAAGCTGGCGATTTGTTCTGGTGTCATGAGAGGTCGTTTCTCGCTCCTCCAGCGGGAGAGCCTTTCTGGTCGGGGTGAGAATCTGGCTGCGAAGTGCACCCGGCTGCGCACGTTCCTTTCACTTTCCTAGTATAACCATTTTCCCCGGTTGTGGATACCACCCCGGTGTCTTTCGGCGAATCCATGGCATCCCTTCGTGGTTTTGAACGCGCGACCAATCCGACCGCATCTCTGAATCGTCTCAGATATATCAAGCTGCGTAAGAGGAAACGGCTCGTACTCCCTCCGACGTTTGTTGCCAAGGAGTTGGATCATGCGCAAGTTGCTGATTGTGTCAGGACTGGCCGCCGTGGCGCTGGCCACCGGTCTGTTCCTTCTCCGGCCCTCGCCCTCCTCCGCCGATGTCAAGGCGGCCACTGCCGAGTCGGGAAAATCCCCGACGGCGTCGTTGTTGCCGATCAGCCAGGTGGTGCTCTTCTCCAGCGGCGTCGGCTACTTCCAGCGCGAAGGCTCCCTCGAAGGCTCCCAACGCGTCGATCTCACCTTCCCCGTCGCCGACATTAACGATCTCATCAAATCGATGACGTTGCGTGATCTCGATGGCGGTCTGGTCACCGCCGTCTCCTATGACTCCAACGCGCCCATCGAACGCACCCTGGAAAGTTACGCCATCAACCTGACCAAGAAT
>JAKOSN010000005.1 GCA_029777335.1 Planctomycetota bacterium | reverse complement strand
TATACCTGGTCTCACCTGCGCCAGAACTGCCCCTGTGCGGGGTGTCGCGAGGAGCGTCTGCAACCACCCGATCCGCTCCGGGTCCTCAAACCCAACGAGTTGGGGCCCCTCTTTCCTACCGGAATGACGCCAGTGGGCCGCTACGCTTATAAGATCACCTGGAGCGATGGCCACGATACGGGCATCTTCACCCTGGAACATCTGCGCGCCCTGTGCCAGTGTCCGCAGTGCCAGGGGCATGATCCCTCAGCCTGATTTATTGCACCACAGGAGTTGCATCATGCATCCTCACGGAGGCCCCCCTCCGAAGATCTCGCTCCCGGGAATCAAGAACATCCTCGCTGTGGCGAGTGGCAAGGGAGGCGTGGGCAAATCGACCGTTGCCACCAACCTCGCCCTGGCGCTGCGCCAGCTGGGTCACGCGGTGGGTCTGCTCGATGCCGACATCTACGGCCCCAGCATTCCCATCATGATGGGTGTCCAGGGACAGGTCGATCAGGAGACAACACCCCTCCCACTTGTCCGACATGAGATCAAGCTTCTCTCCATGGGCTTCTTTGTCAAGCCGGAGCAGGCCCTGATCTGGCGCGGACCGATGGTGGATAAGTATCTGCGCCAGTTTTTGATGATGTTCGACTGGGGTGAACTCGACTATCTGGTGATTGATCTTCCTCCCGGAACTGGCGATGCTCAGTTAACGCTGACCCAGGCCGTCCCCTTGACCGGGGCGGTGATCGTCACCACCCCACAGGAGGTGAGCCTGATCGATGCGCGCAAAGGGTTGGAGATGTTCCGCCAGGTGCGCGTTCCCGTCCTGGGCATTGTGGAGAACATGAGTTATTTCGTCGGCGAGGATGGTAAACGGTACGAGATATTCCGACATGGCGGCGGACAGAAGCTCGCCACCGAGTCCGGCGTGCCATTCCTTGGGGAGATCCCGATCGACAGTCGCGTGGCTGAATGTGGCGACACTGGCGATCCGATTGTGCACAAACATCCGGATTCGCCGATTGCGCAGTCGTATCGCACCCTGGCAGCGACTGTGCAAAAGGAATTACAGGCCGCTGCGTCGCCCCCGGAGCTTCCCGAGGTGAAGTTCTGACCGATCGCATCGTTCTCGGGGAAGGAAGCGCTCGGCACCTGCGGGCTGCTTCCTTCCCTTCGCACCAGGGTGCGCCATGTGGCGTTCGTTTCTGGGTGGGCTTCTTGATCTGATCTATCCCCCCTCCTGTTTGCTCTGTGGAGAGTCCCCTCACGTCGTTCCCAAACTCCCCTTGTTCTCCTGGCAGGCCAGTCTGTGTGAGCGCTGTATCCAGGAACTGACGCGCCAACCGCATCCGGTCTGTCCTCGCTGTGCGGCACCCATCGGCCCTCACGCTCTGGTTGCAGGGGGATGCAGTCGCTGTCGCGAACGGTCCTTTGGCTTTGAGTGTCTTCTCTCCCTGGGCCCCTATGACGGGGTGCTCCGGGCGGCGGTGCTGCGCATGAAACACCGGTCCGGAGAAGGACTGGCCGAGTTACTGGGAGAGATGTGGGGCGAGCAGCAGAAGGAGCGTTTTCGCGCCGTTGGCGCGGAGGTGCTCGTGCCAGTTCCGCTGCACTGGCTGCGTCGCTTACAGCGTGGGTACAATCAGAGCGCGGCTCTTGGGTTGGGATTGGCGAAAGCACTGCATCTTCCAGTAGCGACGGGAATTCTGCATCGGGTACGGCGCACTCCCCACCAGGCCTATCTCCCGCTCGGTGCGCGTGCCGACAACATTCGCGGAGCCTTCCGAGCGCAGCTACCCGCAGCCCTGTGCGCCCGATCGCTCCTCCTTCTCGATGATGTCTCGACCTCCACAGCGACGCTCCACGAGGCAGCCCGCACATTGCGCGCCGCCGGGGCGCGCCGAGTGGTGGCGGCGGCTCTGGCGCGGGCCTGATGCACGGACCAGGTATGTGGCGCAATCTGGGTGAGCCACTCGGGGTGTGCCCGTTGTGACTGTCTCCCCGCCGCCCTGGTCAGGTTTTCCCCAGCGCTTTGATTGACTCTCGTCCCCGTGGGGGCAATAGAACTGTAGATCCCTCTGAGACCCGATCTCCTTCCTGGCATGGCGCTCCAGGGGGCCCAGGGATCAACTGCAGCGGGGAATTGCTCCATGTTACGTTTCAGTGCCCTTGTCCTCACAGTCGTCTGCACGGCGGCACCCGTGTCGGCGGCTTCCTGGGCGGACGGCCTCTTCCACGAATTGTCCAAGGATTTCGGTTCCGTCCCGCGCGGCCCAACCCTCCATCATGCGTTCACGGTGAAGAACAACCTCACCGAACCTGTTCGCATTTCGAGCCTGCGCGTCTCCTGTGGGTGCACCACGGCCACGTCTGCCAAGAGTGTCCTTCAACCCGGGGAGGAAGGGTCCGTCGATATCCAGATGGATACCACACGCTTCACCGGCTTGAAGAGTGTGACCATCTATGTTCAGTTTGATTCTCCCCGGAGCGAGGAAGTCCGTCTCTGGGTGCGCGCCATCGGGCGCGACGATGTTTCGCTCAACCCGACTTCCTTCGCCTTTGGGCAGATCCGGCGCGGGAGCAGCCCCAGTGTTGCTCTCAACCTCACCCTGCTCGGCAACAACCAGTATCGCATCACCGAGATCTCCTGCGAGAGCAATTACATTCAGCCGTCCTTCAAGGAAGTCTCCCGCGGAGCCCTCGATGCCAGCTACCAGTTGACCGCCACGCTCCGTGCAGACGCCCCGGTTGGTCGCTGGTACACCGATGTGTGGGTGAAGACCACCAACCCAACCATGGAACGCGTCCGCATCCCCCTGACGGTGGAAATCGAATCACCGCTCACCGTCAGCCCTGGCGTTCTGAATCTGGGTGAAGTCGCACTCGGCGGAGTGCAGGAACGGAAGGTGATTGTCCGCGGGGTTAAACCGTTCAAGGTTACCCGGGTCGAGGGGGTAGACGAGTTGCTGAGCGTCAAGGATAGCGCCCCGGGGAGCCAGGAAGTTCACGTCCTCACGGTCAAGCTCAAGGGTGGCAAGGCTGGGGATCTCCAGCGCGTGCTCCGCGTGATCACCGACCTGGAGGGAGACAGCGAAATCGAGTTCCGGGCAACGGCCAACATCCAGCCCTGATCCTGTCGACCACGCTTCCATCGACTTGAACACCCCTCGCAGTTACCACCGCGAGGGGTGTTCTGGTTGTGTCCCATTATTCCCATCCAACTTCCACCCCATTTCTCAGTTCAACTGCTTCTTGAATTTGAGGATGCCGGCCAGCAGAGCGGCAAACGTCATCGCCCACAGAATGACACAGTGCTGCCATAGTTCCCGCCAACCAGCGCCGCGTAGAATCACCCCACGTGCCGCGTCGATCAGCCACGTGGTCGGAATCACCTGAGCCACCCAGTAAAAAAACCGTGGCATGGAGTCCAGCGGAAAGACATAGCCAGAGAGGAAAATGCACGGCATGACCGTCCCCATCGCCATTTGCATCGCTGCGTCACGCGTGGAAACCTTGGTCGAAACCCACAAGCCCCAGGCGAGCATGGTCAACACAAAGGGAACCGCGATGATCAGCAATGTTCCAAACGAGCCATGAATGGGCACTTGAAACACGGTAGTCATCAGCAGAGCAATCCCGCAAAACTCAATAAACGTGAGCACAAAATAGGGGAGCATCTTCCCCAGAATCAGCTCCTGAGCCCGTACCGGAGTCATGAATAACTGTTCAAGTGTTCCTTTTTCCTTCTCGCGCACAATGGCATTCGCCGACAGTGTGATCGCCATCATTTGACAGAGCACCACCAGCAACCCGGGAATAAAAAAGTTCGGCGAGCGCGTGTCGGGGTTAAAGAGAACCACGGGCCGTACCTCGACCGCGGGGACCGCCTGCCCCCCTTGCTCGATGGAAGTTCGCAGGGCCAACGCGTTACTCACATTGACCGCCTCGCCGGCCACGCTCGACACCGTTCCATCGACCAGAACCTGAATCGTTGTCGGGCGCCCCGCCTCCAGATCACGCGAGTAGTTCGCAGGGATCTTGATTGCCACGCGGGCCGTGCCACGGATGATCGCCTCGGTCAACTGGTCATCGGAATACACCATCCGCACAATATCGAACGACTTGGTATTCTGAAACCGCTCGACCAGCACACGGCTCTGCTGTGTCCCATCCTGATCGTAGACCACCGTCAGAATATCCCGCACATTGGTGTCAATGGCGTAGCCGAGCATCATCAACTCGACGATCGGGAAGAACAGGGTCATGAAGAGGGTCTGCCGATCGCGCAGGATGTGCAAAACCTCCTTGCGCGCGATGGAGACAATGCGCTGAATCGGCGAGGAACCGTTCATTAAAGACCTCAAGGATCAAAAAAGTGAGCGTTTCAGAGAACGCCGTTTTCCTGCACCGCCGCGCGCGAAAGTGTGACAAAGACATCTTCCAGTGTTGGCTCGGCGGGCCGCACCTCGTGCGCATCGAGTCCCAGGTCAGTGAGCGAGCGGGACTCCTCGACCAAGGCGTGAATCGACTGCCCAAAGATGGTTGCCTGCAAAACGCCGGGGCGATGGCGTAACCGCTCCAGCATGCTGGCGGTCTCGTGATGTGTCAGGATCTCCAGCCGGCGCGTCCCGGGCGGCGTGATCTGCGGAAGCACCTTGAGTTCATCGGGCGTTCCCACCGTGAGCATGCGCCCCAGGTAGATATAGCCAACCCGCGCACAGCGCTCTGCCTCATCCATGTAATGCGTGGTGACCAGCAGGGTCACATCTTCGGCGGCAAGTTGAAACAGCAGATCCCACAAATCACGCCGCGCGACCGGATCGATCCCGGCCGTGGGCTCGTCCAGAAAGACCAGACGCGGTCGATGCAGGATGGCGCAGGTCAGCGCCAACCGTTGTTTCCACCCTCCCGAGAGTTGCCCCGCACGACGGTTCAAATACGGCTTGAGCCCGGTGCGATCAACCAGTTCGCCCTGGCGATCACGGGCCTCGCGCGCCGACAGGCCATAGATGCCGCTGTAGAAATCCATGTTTTCCTGCGCTGTCAGATCCTCGTAGAGGGAGAACTTCTGCGACATGTAGCCGATCTGCGTGCGGATTTGCTCAGCGTACTCCGTTACCCCGCGGCCGAGCACCTGCGCAGTCCCCCCGGCGAAGGGGAGGAGTCCGCACAGGGCGCGAATCAAGGTGGTCTTGCCGGAACCGTTGGGACCGAGCAAGCCAAAGACCTCGCCACGCCGCAACCAGAGTGTCACTCGATCGACAGCGGTAAAGGTGCCGAACTTGATGGTAACCTCGTTGATGTCAACGATGCATTCGCTGGGATCCCTCATCGCAGGGGCTGGAGGCAAGGTGGCAGTGATGCGCTGCCCCGCCACCTCTCCAGGAATCCTTGGCGCCATGGTGGCTTCTCCTCAGCGGCGATTCACCGGGATGAACACTTCCGCCGCCATCCCGGCCTTGAAGACACCTTGCGGATCGGAAATGTGTACCTTGACACCAAACATCTGATGTTTGCGTTCATCGATGCTTTGCACATTCCGCGGCGTGAACTCGCTGATGCTGGCAATCTGGATGATTGTGCCCTGGAAGCGTTTGTCCGGGTACGTATCGCACTTCACCTCAACCTGCTGGTTGAGCGAAATCTTTCCCAGATCGGTCTCGGGCACATACACCTTGACCCACAGATCGTTGGCCTGCAGCACGCGAATCATCGCTTGATTGGCAGCGACCAGGTCGCCCCGCCGAATCGAGACCACCTCGACCACCCCTTCCCACTCCGGCTTCCCAGGTACATTGGCGGGCGCGCGCACCTCCCCCTCGGCCAGCTGGGCGCGGATCTCCATCAACTTGCCCTGGACATCCTCGACATGAGCCATCGCCGCCTGGACATCCTCGGAGCGTGTGCCGGCCCGTAACAGCTCATACTCGGCATCGAGGCGTCGAAACTCGCCTTCGGCCTCAGCGATCTCCTCCTCGCGATAGCCTCGTTCCATCTGCTCCCACTGGGCTCGGGCTGCTTGTTCCCGTCCTCGGGAGCGATCGAGATTCCCTCGCGCAACATCCACCTCGGCCTGGGTCGCCGCGCCCCGTGCGAAGAGCCGCGTGACACGCGCGAATTCCTCCTGCATTTGCTTGAGATCGGCGAGAGCGGATTCCAGGTTCGCCCGTGCGCTCGCTTTCTCTTCCTGGCGATAGCCCACCTTGTAGCGGTTCCACTTGGCCAGGGCCGCATTTCGCGCCGCCCAGGCCGCATCCTTCTCTTCCTTGCGCGGGCCAACCTCTGCCTTCTTCAACTGCGCCTGTGCCTCGCGCAGTTTCGCTTCCCACTGTTCGCGCTGGGCTTCCAGTTCTGGCTCGGCCAGCTTGACCAGGAGCTGCCCTCCCTTGATGTGGTCGCCCTCCTCCACGAAGAGCCCCTCGATCCGTCCGCCGACGCGCGAGCCCAGGTGCACCTCGCGAATCTCGACGACCCCAGTCAGGCGCATGATTTCGTGATCCGACCGGAACGGCCACCAGAAGCCAAGCCCCGCGGCAGTGGCCACCAGCAGCACCACGCCACCCACCAGCCATTTCTTACGATCCACGACCGACCCTCCTGGGCACCCGAGAGATCCGCCGACGTGAAGGCACGCAAACCCCGGAAGTGCGTCTTGAGCGATTGTAGCCTGAGGGGCAATTCTTCGCCTGTCCCTACCTCTATTATCGGCTCCCCACACCTATATACTACGTATATATTCCGCGGGTATATATCAGAAGTCAAGGGCGCCCTGGGGAATTGCCCCTCAGCGTTCCAGTCCCCTTCTCCTTGCCTGTAGTAACTCCTTTTTTTGGAACAGCTTTCGGCTCATGAAGAATCTTGCCTTTCCTTTAGGGGGTTTCCTTGACAGGATGATCCGACCCTTGATTGCTGCTGAGAAGTCAAAATTTCGATTGCGTTCTCACTTTTTCCCCTTCCCTCCGAGTTGATCTCTCGATGGCATCGTGAGGAAACCCTCCACACTTCCCGTTCTCCGCCCTCGCCTTTTGCCCGTCCCGACGATATCATGGAGCATTTGCGAGTGATTCTTCGCCGTTTGACGGCTCAGGTAGGAGAGTGCATTGTGGCAGTACCTGTCGTGGCCATTGTGGGCCGGCCGAACGTCGGCAAATCATCGCTCTTTAACTGGTTGGCCGGTAAACGCATTGCCATTGTCGATCCCACGGCCGGGGTCACCCGCGATCGCGTCTCGACCCTCCTTCGGGCCGACGACAGATTCTTCGAGTTAACCGACACCGGCGGCATGGGCATTCAGGATGTTGACAATCTCACCGATCAGGTCGAGCGCCAGATTGATTCCGCCATCGAACAGGCGGCGGTCATTCTCTTTGTCGTCGATGCGCGCTCCGGGATCACCCCTCTCGACGAAGAGGTGACCCGGCGCCTCCGCTACATAACCAAGCCGATCATCTGTGTCGCCAACAAATGCGATACCCCGGAGCTCGAACCCCAGGCGGCTGAGTTCTACAAACTGGGTCGCGGGAAACTCGTCTGCGTCAGCGCCAAGCAAAACCGTGGCCGCGACGAACTCCTTGCGTTGATCAAGGAACGCCTCCCCGAAGGGAGCGCGCCCGTTGTCGAACGCCCCGTGGCGATGAAGCTGGCGATTGTCGGTCGCCGCAACACGGGCAAGAGCACCTTTATCAACGAACTTGCGCAATCGGAGCGCATGATTGTCAGCGAGGTGGCGGGGACCACGCGCGATAGCGTCGACGTTCGCTTCGAGCGCGACAACCTCACGTTCGTGGCCATCGATACCGCCGGGGTGCGACGCAAGAAGAGTCTGGCCAATGACATCGAGTTTTACAGCATGGCGCGGGCCGAACGCTCCATCCGCCGTGCCGATGTCGTCCTCCATTTCATGGATGCCAAGGAGACGATCAGCAAGGTCGATAAGCAGCTGGCGGAGTATGTGCTGGAGCATCACAAACCTGCGATCTTCGTGATCAACAAGTGGGATCTGATGAAGCCGCTCCCCACCAGTCGCTTCGCCACCTACCTGCGCGCCAACTTCCCCAATCTCGACTTCATGCCGATTGCCTTCATCACCGCGAAAAGCGGCCGCAATGTGCATGCAGTGCTCAACCTGGCTCAGAGCCTGCACAAACAGGCACAGGCGCGCGTGAGCACGGGAGATTTGAATCGCGTGGTCCGCGAGGCGGTGGCCGCCTCACCCCCGCCCTTGCGGCAGAATCGCCGGGCCAAAATTTATTATGCCACCCAGGTGAGCACTGCCCCTCCCACGATTGTGCTCTTCACCAATGGCCCCGAGTTGTTCGACAACACCTATCAGCGTTATCTTCTCAAGACATTCCGGGATCAGCTCCCCTTCACGGAGATCCCCATCAAGTTGTTTCTGCGCCGCCGCAGCCGGGGAGAAGCGCTCCCCGTCGAGGAGCCAGAGACCACACGGCAGGAGAAACCCACCGAGGAGGCACGCCCCTCGCGACGGGCGCGGCGCAAACTGGATGTGAGCAAACTCGACTTCCGCACCTCAGTCAGCGAGGAGGAGGTCAACAAGCAAGGGAAGCACTACGATTCGGAACTGTGGCGCGATTTGTAACAAGTCGGAGCCTAAAAGGAGCCTGGACGATGCGAACTCCGCTGCAACGCCGTCTCACCCTCGCCCTCGTTCTCGCCGGGGTGTTCACTCCCTTGCTCCTGTCCGCCGCCCCGAAGGAACCCAAACGCGAGACGCTGCAGGGTAAGGTCGTGCCACTTGCTGGGTTGGTGCAGCAGATTGGCTCTCAGCTCGATCCCGACGCTGCCCCAAACTGGCTGGCGCTGGTCACCAACGATGGCAAGATCTATCCGCTGATCAAGGATTCCGGCTCGCGCATGTTCTTCAAGGACAGCAAACTCCTCAACCGACCAATGCGGCTCACAGGAAGCCTCCTCCCCGGGAGTCAGCTGCTCCAGGTGGTGAATGTCCAGAGCCTGCTCAAGGGACAACCGCACGACGTTTATTACTGGTGTGAGATCTGCTCCATCCGTCGCAGTGAAAAGAATATCTGCGAATGTTGCGGGAGGCCGATGGAGTTGCGTGAAGTGCCGCTCAAGAAGTGAAGGACACGCCAGGAACGCGGTGTGAGCTTCTCCAGGCCAGCCTTGCCTCTGCAGGACCAAGGCTGGCCTGGATCATTAAATGACTATCGACCGTCACTAACTCGTACTCCAAGGGTGGATACCCGCGTCACCCCGGGCAGGCGCGCCAGCTTTTGTGCCAGGATCATCCGGTCCTCAGCCTCACGAACGCGCCCCTTCAGAATCACCACCCCCTCAATCAGTTCGATCTGCACCGACCAGAAACGCGGATCGCTTGAGCGTATCCGGTTCAGTTGCTTGCGCAGAGCGGCTTCCGCCTCCAGAGCCGGATCAGGAGGCGGAATCAGAATCGGCGTGAGCAACGACACTCCCGGCCTAGGCGGAGTGTCCACACGGCTGATTTCCGGTTCGGGAAGCATCTCAATTTTGCGCCGGGTCACCACATGAATCCCGTCCCAGTGGTCGTCCTCTTCCTGGGGCGGCAAGGGCGAGCCAGTAAGAACCGGAGGCGGATCGGGTTTTCGTGGACGCTGGCGGGCCCAGTTCGCTTCAATGTCCAGCGGAGGGGGCAACACCGGCGCGGAGGCCTGGTAGAACTCCTGTCGGACTTCCAGCACCCCGCGAACCGCTTCGAGCACCTCGCGCGCTCGATGCCCTGCCTGGTCCGAGGGAATCGGTCCCCAGAGCGTCGCCACCCCGTGATCCACCGTGACTCCCAGGCGTAGAGTGTTCAACTGGGGATCCCGCGATAACGCCTGACGGGCCCGCAAGGTGATCATGATGTCCCGAGGCTCGGCGGCCTGGACCTGGACGGCGGGAGCGCCTGCACCCAGCACCAACCACAGCGCGAGCCAACGCACGCGCTGTGTGTGCCGGGACAGGCGGCAGCAACCGACAAGTGATGCACAGCCTCTCATGGGGAGTCCTGTCAAGAACTTGACAAAAGCTCCGGCCTGGATGCCTGACTTGCTTCCTGCTCGGGACTGGACTTCACCATTATGCGTGTCTGCACCAGGCTAGCCAAGAGTCGAATCTGCATCTGCGCCAGGAAAAACCCGGCATCAGGTCGTGCCCTGCCGATCACAGAAACCGGTCAAACCACAGCCACCCTGCGAGGTAGCCTGATCACACGAGTCAGGAAAACAATGCGTGCTGGGTGATTGATACCGAGGCCGTCAAGCGTTCAACCCTCTGCCAAAGGCCGCCGCATAGGCCGCCTCCCGAACCGCCTCGGAAAGAGTCGGATGCGCATGGCAGATGCGGGCAATGTCCTCCGCGCTCCCCGAAAACTCCATGACCGCGACGCACTCGGCAATCAGTTCGCTGGCGTGCGGGCCAATAATATGCACTCCCAGCAAGCGATCGGTCTTCGCATCACTCAGCACCTTGACCCGTCCCTGAATATCATCCAGCGCATGAGCGCGCCCGCTGGCGGCGAAGGGAAACCGCCCCACGCGATAGCTCCGGCCATCGGCCTTTAGCTGATCCTCCGTGAGGCCCACACTGGCGACCTCGGGATGGGTGTAAATCACACTGGGAATCGTGTCGTAATTGACATGCGGCTTTTGCCCGGCGAGCAACTCCGCGACGGCGATCCCTTCCTCCTCTGCCTTGTGCGCCAGCATTGGCCCGGCAATGACATCGCCAATTGCATAGATCCCTGGGGTTCTGGTCTGAAAGTCCTTGCCCACGGGAATGCGGCCGGTGCGTTCCTCCAGTTCCACCCCCACCGTTTCCAGTCCAAGTCCGGTTGTGTATGGGCGCCGCCCCACCGACACCAGCACCCTGTCTCCCTGAAGCAAAAGATCCTCGCCCTTGTGGGTGGCGTTGACAATCACCTGTCCGGCCTGGAGCGAGGCACTCACCACCCGCGTTTCCAGGTGAAAACTCAGCCCTTGCTGGACAAGTGACTTGTGCAGCAGTTCGCCAATCTCCGTATCGGCCACAGGGACGATGCGCGGCAGAAACTCCACGACCGTCACCTTGGCCCCCAGCCGATGCCAGACCGACCCCAGTTCCAGCCCAATGTACCCGCCCCCCACGACAATCAAATGCCGTGGTACGCTCTCAAAGGATAGCGCTTCGGTGGACGAGACAAGCGCGGTGCCATCGAAGGGGAGCGCAGGGAGCGCGATCGGCTCGCTTCCGGTTGCGACCAGGATATTCTTCGTCTGCAGAGTCTGCTCAGAACCGCCAGCGCCGGTGACAAGGACCTTGCCCACCCCCGCCAGACGCCCCGTTCCCTGATGCCACTGCACCTTGTTCTTTTTGAAGAGAAAACCGATCCCTTCTGTCAGCGTTTTCACCACCTGTTGCTTGCGGCGCATCATGGTGGCCAGATCCAGCGTGACCTCCCCCACCTTGATACCGTGCCGGTCCAGCCGGGTCTGCGCTTGCCGATAGAGTTCGCTGCTATCCAGCAAGGCCTTGGAGGGAATACAGCCGACGTGCAGACAGGTGCCTCCCGGCGTGGCGCGGCGATCGATGCATGCCACCTGAAGCCCCAGCTGAGCCGCGCGCAACGCTGCTACATAGCCGCCGGGGCCCGCGCCAATCACCACCAGGTCCAGCTCATCCGCCATGAATCACTCCCACCACCCACTCGCTGGATTGCTTGTGCCCTTACACCGCCAGCAGCAAGCGCTCCGGGTTCTCCACGCATTCCTTGACGCGCACCAGGAAGCTGACGGCCTCGCGGCCATCGATCAAACGATGGTCGTAGGAGAGGGCGACATACATCATGGGACGGATCACCACCTGATCGTCGATCGCCACTGGGCGTTTCTGGATGGCATGCATTCCCAGGATGCCACTCTGGGGCGGATTCAGGATCGGCGTCGACAGGAGACTGCCAAAGACCCCGCCATTGGTGATGGTAAAAGTCCCCCCTTGCAGATCCGGCACGGTGATCTTCCCACTCCGCGCCTTTTCCCCCAGTTCGGCGATCCCCTTTTCGATTTCGGCAAAACTGAGCGCCTGCGCGTTGCGCAGCACTGGCACCATCAGCCCCTTGTCCGTACTGACCGCTATCCCCATGTCGTGATAGCCGGGGAGGACAATCTCGCTCCCCTCAATGCGTGCGTTCACCAGCGGAAAGGCACGAAGAGCCTCGCTGCAGGCCTTCACAAAAAACGACATGAAACCCAGGCTCACACCATGTTTCTTCTGGAACGTCTCCTTGTATCGCGCTCGCAACGCCATGACCGCCGACATGTCGATCTCGTTGAAGGTCGTGAGAATCGCGGCGGTGTGTTGTGCCTGGACCAGCCGCTCGGCAATTCGCTGACGAATTCCGCTCATCGGCTGGCGCGTTTCTGGTCGGGCGGGAAAAGCGGTCGGGGGCACCAGGACCGGGGTCGTGGGCGGCACGGCAGGAACAAGCGATGCGGCTGCGGGCGGTGGCGATGCAGGTGCAGCGGGGCGGCGTGATTCCAGTTGCGCCAGCACGTCTTCCTTGAGAATCCTTCCCCCTCGGCCCGAGCCGGTCAGATTGTTGACATCCACTCCTTCCGAGGCAGCCAGATGACGGGCCGCAGGCGAGACGACTGGAGCAGTCGCCGGCACGGCGGGAGGCGGACTCTTCGCTGGTTCGGGTTTCGCCGGGAGCTGGTCCCTGGGCGTCGCGGCGGGCTTCTTTTCTTCCGGCGCGGGAGGTGCCGCCTTCTCCTCGATGGTACCGACAACTGCTCCGACCTGCACCTGCGCCCCAGCTGTCGCCCGAATGTGCAGCACCCCGGCAGCGGGACTGGGAACCTCGGTTGTGGCCTTGTCGGTTTCCAGCTCGAAGAGGGGTTCGTTGGCCTGAACGTAGGCTCCCTCTGGCTTCATCCAGCGGAGCAACTTCCCCTCGGTGATCGATTCGCCGACGGACGGTACCTTGATCTCCACGCGCAATCTCCCTCGCTCCAGGCAGCGTGACGGTGCGGGCGGAGAGAGCAGAATCTCTTCGCCGCGTGCGCTCTCTCAGCGCCGGTGTTAGCTCCGCTGGGTGGCCGAGCCAGTAGTCGCCCGCGTTTCGGGTGGTTTCGGACCGCTCTCCGCCGACCGCCGTACCGAGGCCCGCACGAGATGCGGAGCGGCCCCACTCAGCGCATATTCCACCACCTCGGCCTGTTCGCGCAAATGGATCTGCCGCGAACCTGTGGCGGGCGAAGCACTGGCATCGCGCCCGATGTAGGCGACCGGATAGCCCAGGGCACGCAACCGCGGCTCCACAAAGTGCCACGCCCCCATATTCTGCGATTCCTCCTGCACCCAGACCGTCTCCGCTTCACGCGGAAAACGCTGAAGCAGGGCCCCAATCGCCTCTTCATGCCAGGGATAGAGTTGTTCCATCCGGATCAGAGCGACATGGGAGATCTTTTTCTGCTCTCTTGCCTGGGCCAGGTCGTAGTAGATCTTGCCGCTACAGAGCACCACCCGACGTACCTGGGCCGCCTCCACGCTTGTATCGTCCAGAATCTCCTGGAAGCGCCCGTGCGTAAACTCCCTCACCGGGGAGACACAGGCCCGATGGCGTAAAAGGCTCTTGGGTGTCATCACCACCAGCGGTTTGCGGAAGGGACGACGCACCTGCCGACGAAGCAGATGGAAATACTGCGCCGGCGTCGAGGGATAACACACCTGCAAGTTGTCCTCGGCACACAACTGCAAAAATCGCTCCAGGCGTGCCGACGAGTGCTCGGGGCCCTGCCCTTCATAGCCGTGCGGCAACAGCATCACCACGCCGTTATCGCGGCGCCACTTGGATTGGCTGGCGGCGATGAACTGATCAATGATCACCTGCGCGCCGTTGGCGAAGTCGCCAAACTGCGCCTCCCAGAGCACCAGCGTTTCGGGCGCATCCAGCGCGTAGCCAAATTCAAAGCCAAGGACCGCCGCCTCGGACAGCAGACTGTCATACACATGGAAATTCGCCTGCTCTGGGGCCAGCGCCGTGAGCGGAGAGAACGGCTCGCCACTGCGGGCATCGTAAAGGACAGCATGTCGCTGCGAGAAGGTGCCGCGACGGCTATCCTGCCCACTCAGGCGAACCGGTGTTCCTTCCAGCACCAGCGAACCAAACGCGAGCATTTCGGCGAACGACCAGTCGACCGCTTTTCCCTCGGCGAGTTCTTGCTGCCGATGTTCCAGCACGCGGGCAATCTTTGGATGGATGGTGAACCCTTCGGGGACCTTTACCATCCCCTCGGTGATAAACTGCAACGTTTCAATCGCCACCGCGGTGTGCGCCGGGTTGTGATCATAATGGGGCTTGAGGTTCGCCCACTGACTGGTGAACCCATTCATCCCCGTGTAGCTGGCACTGCGCTCGCGCACCTCTTCCAGCGACGCCTGCAGTTTGTCGCCAAACTTCTGCACCAGGGCTTCATGTTCGGCCACGGTCAGATCGCCGCTCAGGATCAACTGCTCGGTGTAAATCTCGCTGAGCGTCGGACGTTCCTTGATCTTGCCGTACATGATCGGCTGGGTGAAGCTCGGCTCGTCGCTCTCGTTGTGTCCATGGCGCCGATAGCAGAACATGTCCACCACGACATCGCGATGAAACGTCTGCCGGAACTCCAGCGCGAGTTCCGCCACAAAGACTGCCGCCTCGGGGTCCTCGCCGTTGACGTGAAAGATGGGAGCCTGGATCATCTTGGCCACGTCGGTGCAGTACATCGTCGAACGGGCATCGGAGGGCGCGGTGGTAAAGCCGATTTGATTGTTGACGATGATGTGCACCGTTCCGCCCGTGCTGTAGCCAGCGAGTTCGGAGAGGTTGAGCGTCTCCGCCACCAACCCCTGACCGGCAAAAGCCGCATCGCCGTGGATCAGCAACGGTAAGCCGATGGTGCGTTCGCGATCGGCAAAGCGCGATTGCTTGGCTCGGGTGCGCCCCTCCACCACGGGATTGACCGCCTCCAGGTGACTCGGATTGGGCGTAAGTGAAAGGTGCAAACGATGCCCGTTGCCGGTTAAACGGTCGCTGGAAAAGCCCAGGTGATACTTGACATCGCCATCGCCGTCCACCGATTCGGGGAGATAGTTTTCCTCGAACTCCGCAAAGATCTCCTCGTAGGGTTTGCGCAGGATATTCGCCAGCACGTTCAGGCGCCCTCGATGCGCCATCCCCATTACCATCTCGCCCACACCCAGTTCCGGCGCCTTCTCCACAAGGGCTTCCAGAATGGGGATCAGCGTCTCTGCACCTTCGAGGGAAAAGCGTTTCTGGCCGACGTAGCGTGTGTGCAGAAAGCGCTCGAACATCTCGGCGTAGTGCAAGTTCTTCAGGATACGAATCTTGCGTTCACGGGTGTAACTGGGCCGATTGAGGTTGGGCTCCATCCGCTCCTGTAACCATTGCCGAATGCGCGTGTCCTGGATGTGCAGGTATTCCACACCAACGGTGCGACAGTACGTCTCGCGCAGCGCCTCGATGATGTCGCGGAGTTTCCCTTGCGGCAATCCCAGAAACGTGCCAGCATGGTAGACACGATCGAGATCGGCTTCCTCCAACCCAAACGCGGAGAGTTCCAGCAAGGGATGGCTGCGTCGGGGGGGACTGAGGGGGTCCAGATGCGCGAGAAAATGCCCCAGATCCCGATAGGTCTGGATCAATCGAATGACGGCGGCTTGCTGGCGCGAATCGCCCCCCCGCGTGTCGCCTCCGGGAGGGGTTGCGGAGGGGGGAGCAATGCGCATCCCCGCCCCCAGTTCAAATCCCTCGAAGAACACTCGCCAGCTGTCCTCGACGGAGCTGGGATTCACTTTCCATTGCTGGTAGGCATGCTCGATGGCATCGAGATTCCAGCGCGTCGCAAAAGCATTGGGGCTCATGAGCAGCTGCTTCCCCTGCAAAACCGGCCAGGCAGCATGAAGAGAACCTCTCCCCTATTGTTATCCCGAGAACTTCTGTCCGCAGGGAGATTTTCGGGCGCGGGCAGGAAAAACTCGCCCACTGCTCTGGACCTGCGAAAAGGCTGCCCCATACAGTATAGAGAGACGCTCAACACCGCAAGCCCGGCACCTGTGGGAGGGCTCTTATGATTGGATTGCGTCGGATTCTCGTCCCTCCGCCTGGGGCGACCACGGCCTTTCCCTCCACGCCCGTCGATTCTCCCCCACGCCCCACGAGCCGCTGTAAGATGCAGCTCATCCACGGCACCAGCGATCATCTCACCACGGAGATGACGGTGCTCCTCCGTCGACGCCTGCGGGTCGCGTCGATGATCGCCCTCGCTCCGTCGCTCTATTTCCTCCTCGAGCGCATCTTTGGCTCGATCAATCTCTCGTCGCAATATGGCCGCTTCGACATCCCGATCCAGGCCGCCGTGGTCTTCCTCCTGGCTGCCATCTGTGGGATGCTCTGGAGCCGCACCCCCTTGAGCTCGTGCTCTTTGCGTCGCATCGAGCTGCTTCTCTTTGGCTCCATGACCGCCTTCTTCACCTGGCTCCAGCTGTGCATGCTGGGCTGTCCCCATTTCCTCGAATGGATTCCCGTGGGCAGCCGCGGGGAACGCAACCTGGTCGAGCTCGTCCTGCTCAGCAGTACGCTGCGCTGGTTCTTCCTCATTGTTCTTTATGGCGTTTTCATCCCCAACACAGCACGCCGCTGCGCCATTCCAGTGGGGCTGACCATTGCCATCGTCCTGGCCCTCACTGCTTTCATGGGTTCCCACAATGAACGCATACGGCCCTACCTTGGTGATGTGCTCAGCGTGATGGCGATGGTCCTGCTGGTCGCCGGCGCCATCGCTCTATTCGGGTCCTACCGTATTCATGGGTTACAGGAACAGGCCAACCAGGCACGCAAACTGGGGCAATACCATCTGCGCCGAAAACTTGGCTCCGGGGGAATGGGCGAGGTGTGGCTGGGCGAGCACAGCCTTTTGCGCCGACCCTGTGCGATCAAGCTGATTCATCCTGAACAGGCGAGCGATCCGAACACCCTGTCACGTTTTGAACGCGAAGTGCGGGCGATGGCCAATCTGACTCACTGGAACACCGTGGAGGTCTACGACTACGGTCACACGGTCGATGGCACCTTTTATTACGTGATGCAGTATCTCCCCGGGCAAAACCTGGAGAATCTGGTTCAGGGGAACGGGCCTCTTCCCTACGGCCGCGTCGTTCATCTGCTCCGCCAGGTCTGTGCGGCTCTGCGCGAGGCGCACTCGGCCAACCTGCTCCATCGCGACATCAAGCCGAGCAACATCATCGTCTGTGAACGTGGCGGAGTTCACGACGTGGTGAAACTCCTCGATTTTGGTCTGGTCCAGGAGTTGGGCCTGAACCGTCAGGCTGACAAACTCACCGTTCAGGGGACGATCCTGGGTTCACCCCCCTTCCTCTCGCCCGAGCAAGCCCGGGGGCGTCCCGATCTGACCTCCGCGAGTGATCTCTACAGCGTGGGTGGAGTGGCCTATTTCCTGTTAACAGGTCAGCCGCCGTTTGTCCGCCAGACCATCATGGAGTTGCTCATCGCCCATGCCACCGAAACGGTGATTCCTCTCTCTGAATATCGTCCCGACATCCCGGCGGATCTGGAAGCGATCGTGATGCGGTGTCTGGAGAAGAACCCCGCCATGCGCTTCGCCGACGCCGCCAGCCTCGACCAGGCACTCGCCTCCTGTGCCTGTGCCTCTGAGTGGACAGAGGACATGGCCCGCGTCTGGTGGGAGGAACATGGAACCACCGAGACCGTCGAACCGCGACAGGGAACCACGGACGAGATCCTGGTTTCCACCTCGGTCGCCACCTGAAGCCAGGGCTCCCTCTCGGCGAGGAGCGGTCTCGCCGAGAGGGAGTCACTCAGTTTCCAACCCCCACCGCCATTCGACCAAGCAGATCAGACACTCGAACGTCGTACTGAAACTCCTTGGATTTCTCGAACTGCTTGGCGTATGCATCGACCTTCTGCTTGACATCCTGCAACAGCCGCGCGCTTTCCATCGACTGCTTCAGCGCGGCGAGCAGCCGGCCTCCCTCGGGGATGGTCGGGCTGAGCCAGGCATACTCAAAGAGTCCAATGCGCTGCGTTTCAGTGAAGCGCTCGGACAGCTGGCGGGATTCGCCACTCTGTTGCACATCCAGCAGCAGCAACTGTGCGCCCAGGCTCTTGCCGACTGCGGTGCGCAAACCATCTCGGGTCAGCGCCGAGCGTTCGTAGTTCTTCAGCAACTGGCTGGTCTGGGTGAGGAGATAGTAGTTCTCTGGAGTGACAATTGCCTGTCCCTGGAAGTAAACGACGATGACTTCATTGAGCGCGCCCCGCTCCTGGCGAATGGTGTCGCTGATGTATTCCAGCATGGAATACACTTCCTGCTTGTTCGCATCCCCCCCCAGCGGACCATAGACGCGCCCTTCCTTGAAGACCGGCGTCTGGAACTCCTTGAAGATCAGGTTGCGGCTGTTGCCAGGACGAACCGCGCGCGCCTGGAATACCCCCAGGACCCGGTCGATCATCTTATCCCGCTCCTCGCGTTTCATTCCCACGCCCACCACAAGCAGGTGGATGCGCTGATCCTTCTCGGGGCGAGCGCACTCCATGACGACAAACTCCGTCGGGGTGCTCTGATCGATCTTCACCCCCGGAAAGCGCAACTGCACGCGATTGTTCTTCTCCTGATTCAGCCGCACCGAGACCCGAAAACGCCGTTCCAGTTTCCCCGGAAGCGGCTTCTCCACCTCGGCAGGGAACTGCTCAAAATCATTCACCCACACCTGCACCAAAAGCGGTTGCTCCAGCTGGGGTTGAGCCGCGGGCCATTCGAGTCGTCCCGTCAGAACCAGTTCGCCCCCCGGCACCCGATCAAAGGAGAGCCGTTGATTGCGTCGCACCGGTCGAATCACCTGCTGCATATCGTCGCGCATTTTCAGATCATCGAGATGCAAAAAGACCGTATCGCCAATGCGATTGATCGTGCGGGTTTCGCTCCGGGCCGCCCCTGCCTCATTGACCGCAACCACCTCGAAGCGATTGACTCCCGGCTTCAGACGCACCGGCACCCTGAGCGCGACTTCCTTCTCCTTCGGTTGCACGCTGTGCACCTCCTCGCCCTGCTGCAACACCGAGATCTGCAAGAGTGGCGAGGCTGACTTAACGACAAACGAGAGCTGATAAGCCGGTTTATCCACCGTGAGATCGATCTTGGGATCGACCAGACTCACCTCGGCACGGGGGAGTTGGCGTTTGGGCCCCTGAATAAGGACACTTCTGGTGACGGTCCCGTCGCGATTCTCCAGGCAGAGGGAGAGGAGGTTTTGCGCTTCCTCCGCAAGCGGCACATTGGCGATCGTGAGAAGCCACTTCTGACGCCCGTTGACTACCGCGCCCTTCTTCACATCACGTGTGAGATCCAGGCGGTGCAGGCTCTGGTGGTCGCCGTGGGTCAGACGCCAGTAGGCGTCCTGAGGGGGAACCTCCTGGGGCGTTTCTGCCTCGGCGGTCAGCGTGATCAGCTGATTCTTGATCTCGGCGGGGGGTTGCACTGCCGCGAGGAGCGGCGGACGGCGCACATAAGCGCGCAATTGTACTTTTCGACTGCGTTTTTCCAACCCCGCACTCACCTCGATCAGGTTTTCTCCCGGTTCCACCGGGATCTTGGCGCTCAGCGTCTGCGCATTGCGATCGAAATCCGCCTGAACTTCCTTCCC
>JAKOSN010000109.1 GCA_029777335.1 Planctomycetota bacterium | reverse complement strand
CCCGATCTGACCACACTGGCCAAGATTCTGGCGGGAGGGCTGCCGGGCGGCTGTGTGGCGGGGAAGGCCGAGATTCTCGCTGCCATCGAGGTGCGCCCCGGCAAGCCCAAGATGAGACACCCCGGCACCTTCAACGCCAATCCGCTCTCGGCGGCCGCAGGCATCGCGACCCTGGAGCGCGTGGCCACCGGCGAACCGAATCGCCACGCCAACCAGATCGCCGCGACCATCCGACGCGAATTGAACGAACTGTTCCGCCGACGGGGTGCCAACTGGGTCGCCTATGGCGCTTTCAGCGGGTTCCGCCTGCTCAGCCACTACAACGGTCCGCGCCCGGAGAACGATACGTTTATCCCCTACAATGGCGATCCGCATCGTCTGGAAGCGATCCACGATCCCCGGTTGCACCATGCTTTTCGGGCGGCCATGTTGCTGCACGGTGTGGATCTCTCCGGCCTGGGCGGGATGACGACGGCCGCTCACACCGAGAACGACG
The DNA here is from genome assembly GCA_029777335.1 of Planctomycetota bacterium. Taxonomy (GTDB): domain Bacteria; phylum Planctomycetota; class Planctomycetia; order Gemmatales; family Gemmataceae; genus JAKOSN01. The sequence continues at coordinate 25,480 of JAKOSN010000109.1, read as the reverse complement.
TGCGCCACACCGTGGAGGCCGTAAGCGGAACGCTCGATGTGCTGCGTGCCGAGGGATTGATTGACTTCTGACGAGGTTGCCATGACGACGTCACTGGAGGCGATTTACCTGGCCCGCCATGCCGAGACGGAGTGGTCGCTCACGGGCCAGCACACCGGGTTGACCGATCTCCCCCTGACCCCGCGCGGGGAGGAACACGCGCGCTTGCTGGGGCGACGACTGCAAACGCTCTCCTTCGATGCTGTCTTCACCAGCCCCTTGCAACGCGCACGCCGGACCTGTGAACTCGCGGGTTACGGGCCGCAGGCTGTGGTGGACGAGGACCTGGTCGAATGGGATTATGGCGCCTACGAGGGGCTGCGCACCGCCGATATCCGCCGCCAAAAGCCCGACTGGCAACTCTTCTGGGATGGCTGTTTGGCAGGCGAAAGTGTGGAGGCGATCGGCGCGCGTGCCGATCGGGTGCTCGCTCGGTTGCGCGGCGCCCGCGGGCGCGTGCTGGTGTTCTCCAGCGGTCACTTTTCCCGGGTGCTGGCGGCTCGCTGGCTCGATTTGCCTCCTTCGGGAGGGCGCTTGCTTGTGCTCAGCACCGCCAGCCTCAGCATTCTCGGCTACGAGCACAACCACTCCGAGCCTGTGATCAAACTCTGGAACGATGAGGATCATTTACGATCGTAAATGGGTGTTTCCTGGGGGTTCCCCGTGGCGCAGATACAGGAGGGGTAACAGCACGAGATTGAGAGCGGTCGAGGTGAGCAACCCCCCCAGGATCACCAGCGCCATTGGTCCCTCGATCTCGCGCCCCGCCTCGCCACTCCCCAGGGCGATTGGTAATAGCCCCAGGCCAGTCACCAGGGCAGTCATCAGCACAGGTGCCAGCCGTTCGCGCGCTCCGCGATAGACCAGTTCGGCGCCCCACGGCATCCTGTCCTGCTCGTGCAGATGCTGCCAGTGCGAGATCATCATCAGACCATTGCGCACGGTGATGCCGAAGAGTGTCACAAACCCGATCAGTGCGCCGACATCGAGCAGTCCGCCATTCATGTACACGGCGGCCACCCCTCCCACCAGGGCAAAGGGGAGATTGATCAGCACGAGCAAGAGGCGTCGCACAGTACCGACCGCCAGCCACAGAAGCAACGTAATCCCCGCGCCCGAGAGGGCGGAAAGCTGGAGCAACTCCCGTTGAGCCGTCGCGCGGGCTTCGTGCTCCCCACTCAGGGTGAGGTGAACCCCTGGACGCAAGGAGAGCTGATCGAGACGTTGTTGCACCTCGGCGACGAACGACGTCACATCGCGACCCGCCACGTTACAGGTGACCACCTGACGGCGCAACCCGCCCTCGTGGGCGATCAGAAACCGTCCCTCCGCGAGATAGAGATCCGCCACGTCTTTTAACTGCACGCGCCCGGGTTTGCCATTGCTGCCGGGCGTGTCGAGCCAGAGATCGCCGAGCGCCGACGGGTTGCGCTGGACGGCTGGATCAAGCCGTACCATCACGTCGACAATACGATTCCGGTCATGGACCTGGGCCGCCTCCACTCCCTGACCGGCGGCCTGAATGGTTTCGAGAATGGCGATATTACGGAGTCCATAACGCGCCGCATCACTCGGCCGGAGACGAATCACCAGCTCAGGACTCCCCTTCTGCGCCTCGATGCGAAGGTTGGCCTGTCCCCGGACACCCGACAGGAGCTGAGCAACTTCCTGGGCGGTTTCGTCGAGCGCATCCAGATCGTCCCCGCTGATCGTGATCGCCAGATCGGCCGTCTGCCCCGAAAGCGTTTCCTTGATGCGTTCGGAGAGAAACGGCAAGATCTCGAAGGAAAACCCGGGCACCTCGCTGAGCGAGGCTTTCAACTTGCGCTCCAGCGCTTCGGTCTCCGTGGCATCCAGATGGTGCAAATCGAGTTCGAGTTCGCTGTACTCCACGCCCCAGGTGTCTTCTCCCAGTTCCGCACGCCCCGCTTGCTGGCAGATGCCTTGCACGCCGGGAATCCTCCGCACCTGCTGGCTCAACTGGCCTCCGGTGCGCATGGATTGGACCAGTGAGGTGCCGGGCAGGCCGCGCATGTGGATCACAAAGTGATTTTCGCGCAGCTCGGGGAGAAACGATCCGCCACACTGAAGCAGCGCCACGACCGCGCCTCCCAGGAGCAAAAGGGTGGCGACGCTCAGGGGAGCAAAGGCTCGATCGAGCCAGCGGAGGAAGTGTTCATAGTTTCGTTGCATCCATGGCACCCAGGGCGGTTCCAGGCTGCCTTCCGCCCGAGGCAGCAGCAGCAACGACAGCGCGGGGGTGACCGTGAGCGCGGTCAGGAGAGAGACGAGCACGGCCAGCACATAAGCATACCCCAGAGGAGCGAACAAGCGCCCCTGCAAGCCACTTAGAAAGAAGATCGGCAGAAACACCAGGGCCACGATAAAGGTTGCATGGACCACAGCGCTGCGCACCTCCAGCGATGCCTGCAAGATCACCGTGAGCGTGGGGAGCGGTTGCTCGCGTCGGGCATTTTCCCGCAGCCGTCGGAAGATGTTCTCCACGTCGATAATGGCATCATCCACCACCTCGCCCACGGCGATCGCCAGTCCGCCGAGCGTCAAGGTGTTCAGGCTCAGCCCGCACAACCACAGCACCACAACGGCGCCCAGGAGTGACAACGGGATGGCAGTGAGCGAAATGCACGCGGTGCGCAGGTTGAACAGAAAGACGAAGAGAACCGCGGCCACGAGCAAAGCTCCCAGCAGGAGGGAGCTGGTAACATTGCCCACCGCCTGCTCAATAAAACTCGCCTGTCGAAAGAGCGCAGGGTGGTAGTGAATCCCCTCGCGTTCGAGCTCCGGAGCGAGTCGCGTCATCTCCGCTTCCAGGGCGCGCGTGATGCTCAGCGTATCGCCATCCAGTTGCTTGAAGATCACCAGTGTCACCCCAGGAACCCCGTTGATCGAGGCATCGCCAAAACGCGGCTCGGCTCCTTCCAGAAGGTGAGCGACGTCTTTGAGGAGAACCGGTGTTCCCGAGGCGGTGGTGAGGACGGTTTGCCCCAGTTCATGGACCGAGTGGATCTGACCTTCCGAGCGGACAGTCAGCCGTTGATTGGCGTCTTCCTGAAAGCCTGCGCCCCGAATCCCGGTGGCCTCGCGGGCCGCCTGAACCACCTCGTTGAGACTGAGCCGCCGAGCCGCCAGCGCTTCCGGATCAACCTCGATCTGAAATTGCCGCACCGCGCCGCCGTAAATGGTGATCTGGGCCACTCCTGGAATCCCAAGCAGGCGCGGCCGCAGTTGCCACTGCACCCGATCGCGTAATTCCAGCGGAGAAAGGCGTTCCGACGTGAAGCCCAGGGTGAGCAGACGCCCCGTGCTTGCGGTCAAGGGGGCCAGACGAGGCGTTTTGACTCCGCGCGGTAACTGACCCGAAAGTTCGGTCAAGCGCTCGGCGACCTGTTGCCGGGCGCGATAGATGTCGGCGCCGTCCTCGAAAAGGACGGTGATGACGGACAAACCTTGCAACGACTGGGACCGCACCGTGCTGAGCCGGGGTAAGCCGCGAATGGATTGTTCCAGCGGCGTCGTGACCAGTTGTTCGACATCGAGCGGAGACAGACCCGGTGCCTCGGTCTGAATAACCACCTGGGGCGGACTGAATTCAGGGAAGACATCGAGGCGGGCTGTCCGGCAGGCATGGAAACCAACCAGAAGCAGCACGAGGGCCAGCGCCAGAATGACAACCCGCTGTCGGAGCGACCAGTCGACCAGTGCCTGGAGCATGTCAGTCTCCGTCTCCGGAGGTGCGGAACTCTTCGGAGAGGAGCAATTGCGCCTGTTCGCGCACCACCGTTTCGCCCGCCTTTACTCCACTGGCCAGGGTGCAGTGGTTCTCTTCGTAACCGAGCACCTGGACAGGGCGGCGTTGAAAGACCCCGGGTTTGATTTGGACATACACGAAGGCCGCCCCCTGGTGAAAGAGAATTGCCGCGCGGGGCACCTCGACGGCGGACTGCGGGGACGCGGTCGGCGACTCGATCTCCCCCTGGACAAAAAGGCCGGGACGCCAGGGAATTTGCTCGGGGGTTGCCGAGGGGCTCACCACGTACCAGTAGCTCACGCGCTGGAGCAGTTCATCGCTCTGCGGCGCAATCCCCACCAGCGTGGCGCTGCGACTTTCGGTTGCCGCGGTGTGGGAATCTCCTCGACTCGATGGGCCCGCCAGGCGAACGGCAAGGCGAGGCGGCGGACCAGTGCCGATGGCCTCACGGGGAAAATCGAGAGTGAGGAGGATGCGACGAAAATCGACCGCGCGCATCAGCACCGCGCCGGCCTCGACGGCGGAACCGGGTCGTGCCAGGAGTTCGGTCACCTCGCCCTGGCCAGGTGCAAGAAGGGCTTCGCGCCAGATGGTTCCCGGGCGCTCACCTTGTTCCACGGCGGTCAGCGCCTTCTGCCACAACTCCACGGTGGCGCGGGCAATCCCGGCCTGCGCGCGCGCCTCGGTCAGGGTGACGACCGCGATGTCGAGTTCCCGCTGCGAAACACTGGCGGTCACCTTCTGCAGGCGCTCGACACGGTTCTGGTGGATCTTGACAATCTCATCCGCGGCCTGCTGCTTCAGCCGCGCCTCGTTGAGTTTTACCTGCAAATCCAGGCGTTCCTGCGGACTGACACGGACTTCGAGATAGCCAACCGTCTCGCCCTTGCTCAGTGAACGCCCTGGTTCGGGCCAGGAGATTTTGTTCGCGGCTCGCAGCACTCCGGCAAACGGAGCGCGAATTTCCATCGTGGCGCCAGCGTTGGGAACAACCCGGCCCGAAAGAGGAATACGCGCGCGCCAGGTTCCGGCGCGCGCCACCGCGGTTGCGATGCCGTACTCTTCCACCGCTTCGCCATCGAGCGTAACAACGCCGTGGTGGGCACGGCGGGGGCCCTCGTTCTTTTCCTCGTCCTCCCGTTGCAATTCCTGGTGGCGCAGTTGATGGACGACCTGAACTAGCAGGAATAGTCCTGCAACCGCGGCCAGCGCAGCCCCCCATTTCAGCAGTCGGACCAGGGATTGCATGTGAAGTCTCCGACAGCGTGCAGGAATGACCACCCGCTACACGTCGGAGGGACGACGCATTGCGAGACGGGTGGAAACGCCATCGGCATTGTACGAAGCAGAGAAGGGTTTACTCAAAGAGTGACGGCTGGGTATCATCCTCGCGCTGAGCAGGCCGCATCGGTTTGCCGAGCAATTGATAGGCGCGCGCGGTGGCGGTTCGACCGCGTGGGGTGCGCACAATGAATTGTTCGCGCAATAGATAGGGTTCGATCTCATCGCTGAGGGTGTCGGTGGGGAGATTCATGGTGGCGGCCAGCGCCTCGACGCCCGTCGGCCCCCCTTCAAAGACCCCGACGAGCGTTTCCAGATAACGGCGATCCTGTTTGTCCAGCCCTTCGCGATCCACCTCGGCCATGTCCAGCGCTTCCCGGGCCAGATCGAGGGTGATGCAGCCATCGCTCTCACTGGTGGCGAAGTGCCGTGCCCACCACAGACGGGCGTTGGCGATGCGCGGAGTACCCCGACTGCGCCGGGCAATCTCGATCGCGGCATCGTCGGTGATCGGTGTTTGCAGCTTCTTCGCATTGATACGTACAATTTGCGCCAGTTCCTCGACCGTGTAAAACTCCAGATGCTCATGCATCTTGAAGCGATCGCGCATGGGGCTGGAGAGCATGCCGCTGCGCGTGGTGGCGCCGATCAGGGTAAACTGTTTCAAGCGCATGGAGATGGTGCGGGCATTCACTCCCTCGCCCAGCACGATGTCAATGCGAAAGTCCTCCATTGCCGGGTAGATGAACTCCTCCACGGCGCGGGGCATGCGATGGATTTCGTCGATGAAGAGGATGGAGCCATGTTCCAGGTTGGTCAGGAAGGGGAGCAGGTCGGCGGGCTTGGACAGGGCGGGGCCCGAGGTCATCTGGAGCGAGGTTCCCAGTTCATTGGGCAACACGGTGGCAAAGGTGGTTTTCCCCAGACCGGGAGGACCATCGAAGAGGATGTGCGAGAGCGGTTCCTGCAACTTCTTGCAGGCGCGCAGCACTATGCCCAGGCGTTGCACGACCGCTTTCTGCCCAATGACCTCGGTCAACCAGCGCGGACGCAGGGCTGCATCGCGTTCCTTCTGCTCCTTTGGTTCGTCCGCCTGTACGATCGCCTCGCGCGCCATTGCCACCTCGTCGGATCGAAAAGAGTGCCCGGGGCACTTACCGATGCTTGTAAATCTCCAGCAGCACGTCTTCCACCGAGTTAAACTTCTTGCCACTGCCGAGGACGTGATCGAGTTTGTTCCGCGCTTCCTGGGGACTCAGGCCAACACTCATCAGGGCCTGATACACATCTTCCATCAGGTTGCCATCGACGACGGTGGTCGGAGCGGGACTCCCCGCGCCGTTGGCCTCGACGGGCGCCGCAGGGGCCATGAGCGCATAGCGGGTGACCTTGCGGCGCAGGGTCGCAATGATTTGCTCCGCGGTCGCGGCTCCCACTCCGGGCAAGGTGGTCAGCCACTTGGGATCCTGGCGTTGAATGGCATCGGCAATTTCACGAATGGGCCGCACCATCGCCTTGAGTGCCTTGCGAGTGCCAACCTTGTCCACCGTGCAAAACAGCTCGAAGAAGTCGAGTTCGGCGTCGCTGTTAAAGCCAATCAAGCGGGGCACCACCTTCCCCTGCATGGGATTGCCATCAAAGAAATGGCTGGTGCTGAGTGTCACTTCCTCGCCGATGCGCATCTGCAATTGCCGGCGGACAAACTCGGGGACAAGAACCTGATATTCCAGTCCGCCCACCTGCAGGCGCACCTCCTCGTCGAGCACGCGATTCAGGCGTCCGATGATCTTGGTTATCATGAGGTCTCTTATCTCCGCAGGAGACGGTGCCTTAAACCGGCGTTTTCTGGAGATAGTAATGGCACAGCGCGGCAGCGAGGGCGTCGGCGACATCGGGAGGTTCGGGCACCTCGACCAGCCCCAGCTCACGCATGATGGTCAATTGCATCTGTTCCTTGCTCGCGTGGCCATGACCGGTGATCGTTTTCTTGATGCGGGTGGCATTGTAGCTCATCACTGGAATGTCGCGTTGGCCCGCCGCGAGGAGGATCGCCCCGCGCGCATGGGCCATCAAGATTGCCGTGCGCGGATGTTCATAGTGGGCATAGAGTTGTTCCACCACCATCACCTCGGGGTGAAACTGCTCCATAATTTCTACTATACCATCGTACAGAGTGCGCAGGCGCGGTGCGAGGTCAGTTGTGGAGCGCCGCTCACAACTGCGCACCACTCCTGCCTCGCAGATGTGAGGACGAAGTGCGCGCACCTCCAGGACCGCGTAGCCGGTGACTTGCAGGCCCGGATCGATCCCCAGAATGCGCGTTCCGCCCGGATGAGCCGGCACCATGATAATCTCCCTGGCCGTGCAGGATCAGTTAACTCTCCAGTCGCCAGGTGGTGCCGCCCGCGCGATCTTCCAGCGTGATGTGCAACTCCTTGAGCCGCTGACGGATCTGATCACCAAGCGCGAAGTTCCTGGCCTTGCGCGCCTCGGCGCGGAGATCGATCAGCAGTTGCATCAACCCGGCGACGACCTGATCGTTGGCGGCCGGTTTGCTCACGGGCTCAGCGAACAGGCCAAGGATCTGGCTCAGTTCCCGAAGCAGGAGCGCACCCGCCCGGAAGGACGCCATCGCCTCGGCGGGGGCATCTGGCGATTCGACCTTCTTTTCATCGGCAAGACGGTTCAGCTTGTTCAGTAATTCGTACAGTATTCCGCCCGCGCCTCCGGTGTTGAAGTCGTCGTCCATCGCCTCGACGAAGTTCTGCCAGTAAGGCTGCCACTCCGGCGCATGGCCCTGCGCCTCGCTCGCGGACCGTGTGGTCGGAGCGGTCAGCGCGTAGAAACTCGTTTTCGTGGCCCGTTCATAGCGCTCGAAGAAGCGATAGAACCCTTCCAGGCTGCGGCGCACTTCCTGCAAGCGCTCCTCGCTGTACTCGATCGGACTGCGATAATGGGTGCTGAGCAGAAGAAAGCGCACCGTCTCCGGGTGATGTTGCTTGAGCAGGTCCACCACATTAACCACGTTGCCGACCGAGCCGGCCATCTTCGACTGCCCCATCTTCATCAGCCCGTTGTGCAGCCAGTAGCGCGCGAATGTCTGGCCGCTGTACGATTCAGCCTGGGCCAGCTCGTTCTCGTGATGCGGAAACTGGAGATCGAGCCCACCGCCATGAATGTCAAAGGTATGGCCGAGATACTTGATGCTCATGGCCGAGCATTCGATGTGCCAGCCGGGGCGTCCCGGTCCCCAGGGACTGGGCCACTCGGGTTCGCCCGGCTTCGAGGCTTTCCAGAGCGCGAAGTCGCCCGGATTGCGTTTCTTTTCGCTCACCTCGATGCGCGTGCCGGCAGCCATCTGCTCGGGATCACGATTGCACAGCTTGCCGTAATCCTCGTCCTTGCTGATGTCGAAGTAGACATCGCCCTCGCTGGCGTAGGCATAGCCATCGCAAATGAGCCGACTGATCATCTCGATCATTTCGCCGATGTGCTCGGTCGCTTTCGGCATGCGATCGATGCCGGTGACATTGAGCTTTTTGAGGCAATCGAGATAGTCCACGGTCATCTTGTCGGCGAGTTCGCGGACCGTGGTTTTCAGTTCGCGAGCGCGGACAATCAGTTTGTCGTCCACATCGGTGATGTTGACCACAAAGGATACCTGATAACCAAGATAGGTTAAGTAGCGTTTGATGGTGTCGAAGATCACCGGGCCAACCATGTGGCCGACATGGCTGGGTTTGTAGACCGTGGGACCGCAGACATACATGCCGACCTTGCCGGGGTGAACAGTCTGAAAAGGCTCTTTGGTTCGGGTCAGCGTATTGTAGACACGCAAGGCCATGGTGATTCCTTCTTTGAATCCTTCGCACCAGAAGCGACAACGAGCTACGCGCGGTCAAGGAGGACAACCGCCTGACAGGCGATGGCCTCGGCGCGGCCGATGTGGCCGACCTTTTCGCCCGTTTTCGCCTTCACATTGATAACGTCCACCGCGAGGTTAAGCAGTCGGGCCAGGTTGGCACGAATCGTCCCCTTGAGGGGACCCAGTTTGGGCTCCTGGGCGAAGATGATCACATCCAGATTGACAGGCCGCCAGCCAGCCTGGTTCAGCCGGCGCAGCGTTTCGCGCAGAAAGAACGCCGAGTCCGCATTGTGCCAGGCCGGGTCGGTATCGGGGTAGGCATCACCAATGTCACCCAGCCCGGCGGCGCCGAGCAAGGCATCGGTGACCGCATGGAGGACGACATCGGCATCGCTATGGCCGATCAGTCCGCGCTCGTGAGGAATCGTGATCCCGCCGAGGATCAGCGGACGCCCCTCGGCGAGGCGATGGGTATCGTGCCCGAGACCGACGCGCATGGGTAGAGTCCTCTGCTGATTGCCAACCCTGGGAGGATTGTACTCGGACAGGCTTCATTGGTGCAGCGCCAGTCGGAGCGAACCGACGCCAGACTCGGTCGGTGCGACGAACCGGACGATGCCGACTCTGCGGAGAAGACCCTTCGTGTCGGGCGTATCTGTTTGACGCATTAGCTCAGGGATAGGATGAAGTCAAAGGAGGAAAAGTGCGCAGATTGGGTCAAGGTGTTGCCGGAAGGCCAGCTTACCGTGTACCCTTCAGAGAACACAGGATGTGCGCACCTGTCGAGCCAGCGAGCCGCCCAGACAGGAATGTAGGTGACTTGCTTCTCTGAATGTGGCGGGCCGGGAATCCCTGCTGCCCGGACGGCAGAGGGAAGGGCTCCCTTGCGAAAGACCGACCGCCACGGGGAGTCGTTCATGTCTGTGTCACGATCGCAACCTGCGCGCGAGCTACCGCCGTGGCTGGCCCTCGGGGTCAGCGTGGTGGTCGCGGCGCACCTTTTCACCATTGGGATTCTCGTCCTGGCTGCTCCAAGCGGTCCCTGGCCGACCAACATGGGCCCGAGCCTGGGGATGGCTCCACAGTTTGCTGCCAGCATCAGCGAGATTACCACCAATCGCTACCTGCGCCCGCTCAAGATGACGCACAACTATCACTTTGTCAGTAACCGGACGGCAGTTCCCGGTGTCCAGCTGGACATCCAGCTCAAGGATGCTTCCGGGAAGGTGATTCGGACCGTCCAGCTACCCGACAAGGACGCCAACACCTGGGTGCGCCATCGCCAGGTCCTGCTGGCGCGCTCGCTGGCCGACGATCAACCAGTCCAACCGCGTGCGGGTGAAGTCATCCCCGCTCCCAACCAGCAAGTCGCGACCGTTAGCATCTGGGACATGGGGCCGGAACAGCAACTGATTGTCCGGTCGGTGCCCGAACACCTGGTTCCCCGTGATCGGCCGGTGATGAAACCGTCGCCCTGGTCGGAACTGCTGGCTCGTTCCTATGCCCGGCATCTCTGTCGCCAACATGGCGCAGCCTCTGCCGTTGTGCTGCGCCACACGCGCGAGCCCATCATGCCGTCAATCCTCTTCACGGAAGAAACCCCCGCCGGCGCGTTTTCGGAACTGGTTTCCAACTTTGGCGAATTCACCATGAAGGAGGAACGGCAGTGACTACTCGTCGATCCTCGCCCCCCACGGCTCCTGAGACGACCTTGCCTGCGCCCGCCGAGGGGCCGATTGCCGCCTGGAAGCGGTTCTGGCTGACACCAACTGATCCCAGGGCGATGAGCGTGTTGCGCGTGCTCACCGGGATCTTGCTGATCACCTGGTTGCTGGCGTTTTATCGCGATATCGATGCGTTCTTCGGCCTGCAAGGATGGTTCGATCGCGAAGCTTATACGCAATCGCAAAAACTGGGTGCCGACATTCCGGCTCCGATCAGCTGGTCGGTGGTGTATCTTTGTGGCACCAACACCGCGGCGCTGCATGCGGTCTACTGGGGTTCGCTGGGCGTACTGTTGCTGTTCACTCTGGGGATTGCCACGCGTATCACCGGCGCGCTGACCTGGGTCATTGTGGCATCCTTCATCGCCAATCCGGCGACCACCTACGACGCCGACTATCTGCTGGCGATTCTGGCGTTCTACCTTGGGTTGGGGTATCTACTCCTGGGACAGTGGAGCGGCCAGCTGTCGTTCCTCGGCCGTCTCTTTGGGCCGAAGGATGCCTTTGTGCTGAGTTGCTGTCTGCCGCGACAGGGAGAATGTTCGCCGCGGGAGACGAGTTTTGCTGCCAACCTCACGATGCGTCTGATCCAGGTGCACTTCGCGATCATCGTCTTTGTTTCTGGTCTGCACAAGCTGCAGATTGGTGACTGGTGGTCGGGGGTGGCCTTCTGGTATCCGCTCCATCCGCCGATGGAGACGACGGCGGCGAGCATCAAGGCGGAGGTCGCCAACGCCACCAGTTATCTGACCTGGCTGAGCCTGATCCAGTATGCGGTCCTCGCCTGGCAACTGGCCTTCCCGTTCTTCGCCTGGCGGCCGCGTTGGCGCTGGCTGCTGGTAGGTGGGGCGGTGATTGGTTGGATTGGCTCCGTGGCCATCACCGGGTTGCCACTCTTCGGACCGATCTACCTGATCGGAGCGTTGAGCTACATCACCTCCGAGGAGTGGGAGCGCGTGGAAGCCTTCCTCGGGCGGTTGCGGCGTGTGCTGCGACCCGAACGGGATGGCACCGAGACCGCACGCTCGGCGCCGACGCGCGTGGCGAGCGGCCATTAACCCCTCTCTTGACGAGCGCCCGGCCCGTGTCTCCCCTGGCGCGGGCCGGTTTCGGCTCTGGGATTGTCCAGTGAAACGTCCACAATGGAGTTCTTCTCGACCATCATCAAGGGACAGGAACGATGCGACTCAAGCCATTCCTTGGACTCCCTCTCGCGCTGGGGTTGATTGGCCTCAGTTGCGCCCCGACCGAGGATACTTCCACCGGCCGGTCAACGGGACCCGAGATTGTCAGCCCCACGACAGGCACCACCGCGACCAAGCCCGTGCTGGTGCCGAGCAGCCTGGGCGACCGAATCGCCACAGCCTTGCACCACGTTCACCAGAGGGATCTGCTCACCACCAATAGCTTCTGGACCGTCTTCCATGGCATTCTGGGGATGGGTCCGGAAACCACCTTGCGCAATCCGCTGACCAACGAGCGGGTTAACGCCATCGACTACATCACCGCGGGCGGAGAGATCCGCGGGCTGGAGTTCATCCCCACGCGCTGGGGGCTTGATGTCCGCACCGGCCCGCAATTCGTCGGCCAGGGACATCAGGATCAATTTGTCGCCGAGATGGGCCAGCAAGGAATGACGCTCCATCGGAAATTTGTTGTCAATGGCAGGGATTACACCTTCGAGGACTTCGTCAAGCACTCCGAGGCTCGTGTGTCGCTCAAGATGAACCAGGAACTGAGCTGGGCGATCTGCATCCTGAGCCAGTTCCGTGGGACCAACTATACCTGGGTCAACGCGGAGGGCGAAAAGCTTCACTTCGACGACGTGGTTCGTTATGAGCTCGATCAACCGATTAACGATGCCGCCTGTGGGGGCACCCATCGGCTGTTCGGCCTCACCTGGGCGTATCACCTCCATCTGATGCGGGGTGGCAAGACCGAGGGAGTCTGGGTCGAGGTGGCGGAGAAGATCAAGCACTGGAAGCAGATGGCCCGCAAATACCAGAACTCGGACGGCGCCTTCTCGACCCGGTATCTCGCGGGTCCAGGGAATGCGCATGATGCGCAGTTGCGTATTGGCACCACCGGGCACGTTCTGGAATGGCTGGCCCTGGCGTTGAGCGATCTGGAACTTCGCGAGGAGTGGGTGCAAAACGCCGCCAACGCCCTGGCGATGTTGATCCTGGAGAACCAGAACACCGCGGTGGAATCGGGCGCGCTCTACCACGCGACGCATGGTCTGCATATCTACCATGCCCGCGTCTTTGGCAAGGGCACCCCTGAGGCCAAGGGGCTGATGATTCCCCTGCCGCCGGTGGAGACGATTGGCGCTCCGCGACTTCAGCCCTGAGCGCTGGCTCTCCCTGTGTCTTCCCCCCAGCCCGACGACCTGGCGCGTTCCCCTTCGTGCCCAGGGACGTCGGGCTGATTGTCTTTGCCAGGCAAGCCGTCTGCGGCACGAGAAAGCATCTCGGGATGAAACAGCCCAAGATGCGTGCGCCGTAACAGAAAATCAGTCGGCACCAGAGCCATCTCCTCCTGACGCTGATAGAGGAATTCCCCGGCCAGATCGGGTTCCTCGGGGTGAGCGCGACGCAGCAAACCCGGGCGCGAGAGAATCACCTGGGCCACCATCTCGGCACGGCAGCCGTACCGCTGCACCAGGTGCACTGCCGCCGGGGTGTCCAGACCCAGGCGTTCCAGGCGGGCGATCGTTTGTCGCCGAAAGTCGGGCCATGGCTCCTCGGGTGTGCCCACAAGCCGCAGATGGCGCGTGCGACACAGCCGTCGGCGCCCCAGGCGCGCACAGATGGCGTCGGTGATGATCTCGGCCATGTGGCGGAACGTCGTGTACTTTCCCCCCGCGAGGGAGAGCAACCCCGACGGCGACCAGAAGAGCCGAAATTCACGAGACCGTGCGGACGGTTCCCCCGGGTGGGATGCCAGCAGGGGACGCACACCGATAAAACTCCCCAGAATCGCCTTGCTGTCCAGGGGCGGAGAGAAATGAGCGTTGTAGCCGTCGAGGAGATACGCCCTCTCTTCCGGAGTAACGGCGATTTCGTCCGGGGCGTGCGCTTCTTCCAGATCGGTCGTGCCAATCACCGTTTTCCCCAGCCAGGGGAGGACAAAGAAGACACGTCCGTCGCGCGGATGCAGAAGCAGGAATGCACAGGGCAATCCCTGATCGGGGAGGATGAGATGACTGCCGCGTGTCGGTCGCAACCGGGGAGGATCGGTTTCCCCGGCCAGGGCGCAGAGGCGATCCACCCAGGGTCCAGTCGCGTTGACCACCTGGAGTGCCTGGATGGACAATTCCTCGCCGTGCACGTGATCAACAGCGCGCACCCCGCAGAGAAGAGAACCGGAGCGCTCGAAATCTCTCACTTCCACATAGTTCGCCACGTGCGCGCCATGTTTTACCGCAGTTTGCAACACCTCCAGGCAGAGGCGTGCATCGTCCATCTGGGCATCGAAATACTGGGCTCCTCCGGCAAGGCGCTCTGCTCGCAACCGCGGGCATTCTCGTAGCAAGCGCGCACGGGGCACCCCGCGACTGTGCTGAAGATTGTCCCGCCCGGCGAGAAGATCGTAGAGCGTCAAGCCCACGCGCCACTTCCAACCGGGAACGCGCGCCCCCTGGTAAAAGGGGAGCAGAAAGCGCAGCGGCCAGACGAGATGCGGAGCATTCCGGAGGAGCCGCTTGCGCTCCTGAAGCGCCTCGTAGACCAGGGGGAAGTCGCCATGCTCCAGGTAACGCAGCCCTCCATGGACCAACTTGGACGAACTGCAACTGGTGGCAGAGGCAAAATCGCCCTTGTCGATCAGGGCGACTTTCAATCCCCGGGTGGCGGCGTCGAGCGCCACCCCGGCTCCCGTGATGCCTCCGCCCACGATAAGCACATCGAAAACGTCCTCCTTGAAGGCATCCAGCATCCGTTGCATACCTGGCTCTCCCACGGAGACAATCCTTGCTTGGCCCGCAGGGAAGTTGTGCAGGTTGGAGGGAGGCGCGTCAATGGGAAGGGAATCTCAGAGAAAAGAGAGAGAAAAAAACAGGGGCCCCACCCGCGCCAGGCGCAAGCAGGAACCCCTGTCTCGGTGGAGGATGCCGCGCAGGCTGGAGCCGGCGCGCGAGCCAGTAGTTACCGAGATGGCTACTGGAATGAGAAATCGTGTTGTAAGGGGGCTGAAGATTGCGGGGGAGTGCAGGCCTGGAGGTCGCGGGGGAGGGAGTAATTCCGGGCCAGATCAATCGTTGCTGCTAAAAACCTAGGTCACGGGGTGAAGGTTGTCAAGCGACGACCGAGGAAGAGGGAGCGTCTTCTTCCTCTTCAACCTGATCGGCCATCACCCACAACATGTAGGCAACGCGTTCGCGCAGCACTTCTTCGCGATTTCGGGTTTTGAAGTGAAATTCCTTCCAGGCATAATAGAGCGCAGATACCGTCAAAACCGCAACGCTACTCCAGAGCGGATTCATGAGAGTGGTGATCCATTTGGGGAGAGCCTCGATTACTGTTCCGTGCATGAAATCTAGGTTAATCCATACGGTGAGGCAAATCGATTCTCTCGGTTTTTTCCGCAGCAAATGCTTCTTCGGTCAACAGAGGAGTTCGTGGGGGCCCCTGGAAGCGATGGCGAAATCCGCCAAACCAGATTAGCGCCAGAATCCCTCCTGCACCAATGATAATCCCCAGGGCCTTGTCGTTGGGAGGTTGGACTCCCACGATGAAAAGCACTGCGCAGCCCAGAGCGCTTCCCACCGCCAGGGGGCGATACCAGCGACCCAGTTGCCAGGGCCCCATTCGTTGCCAGCGGCGGCCGTGGCTGAGCAACCCCAGAACGGTTGGAATTACGTACGAGATATAAAGAAAAATCGCACACACCACGGTGATCGTTGAATAAACCGGCGTGTACAGAGTGAACCCCAGAGCGAAAAGCGCCACCACCCAGATTGCCAGGACCGGTGTTTGAAAGGTGGGGTTGATCACGCGCAGCGCCGGCGAGCCAGGCACCCCGCCATCGCGCGCAAAGGCGAAGAGCATGCGCGAGGCCGAGGTCACGGTGGCCAGGCCACACAAATACTGGGCGAGGGCGATGCCCAGGTAAAGCACCCGCAACTGCCATCGCGGCAGGACGGTGCTGGTGATCCAGAAAAACACATTCTCGGCGTGGCCGGCGGCCTGATCCATGTCCGGCGCGGCCAGCACCAGCGCACACAGCATTACCCACCCAAATACGCCGGAAACCAGGACGGAACGGACAATGCCGCGTGGCACGCTGTGTGCCGCCCCAATCGTCTCCTCGGCCGTGTGAGCCGAGGCATCGAACCCCGTCAAGGTGTACGCGGGGAGAAGGAAACCGAGCATGAACAGCCACGGCAGGCTTTCGGTGTGCGGCCAGATGGGGGCAGTGGGATCCACCCCCAGGTTGCTATAGTTGGCGAAGGTGACCAGGCGCCCGAGTCGGTTCAGGCTCAAATCGGGCGTGTGCCACAGAAGCGAACCCGTGAGCAAGGTGGCAAAGGCCAGGATGAGATAGCCGCTAAAATCGGTTAACCGAGTGGTCAGGCGAATGCCACGATGATTGAACAACGCCTGGGACAACGTGATGACAGCCACCCCTGCGCTTTGCGCGAGATAGGCACCCGTTTCTCCGAGAGAATGAGGATCGAAGCCCAGGGTGGTGCCCAGCGCACGCATGCTAAACTCGTAGGTGCCGACGTTGATGGCTGCCAGCACGGTAATCAACCCGGCGAGATTAAACCATGCCGTAACCCACCCCCAGCCCTTGTTCCCCAGAATGGCCGCCCAGTGATACAGCCCTCCCGCGGTGGGAAAGGCCGAGGCGACCTGCCCCATCGTGGCCGCCACCATCAAGGAAAACAGGCACACCAGCGGCCACCCCAACCCAATCGCTGCGCCCCCCACGCTACAAAAGCCGAGGTGGAACGAGGTGATTCCCCCGGCCAGGATGCAGATGATCGACAGCGAGATCGCGAAGTTCGAGAACGCGCTCATCCCACGCCGCAGTTCCTGCTTGTACCCCATGTGATGCAGGGTTCGCATATCCTCGGCGATGGTTGGATCGTGTGCCTCGCTCATGCGCTGATCGCTTTCTGGTGACAGGACAATGTCACTGGTGGGTTCCAGACCACGGGGAGAATTCTTGCTTCACGCAGGGCGTTGGTTATGATAGCAGCACTCCCTGAACCGACCCGGGTAGTGCCCAGGTGCGCACGGCTTTTTGTTGCGAGGAGGATGGTATGCCCGAAATGCTCAGCGCCTGGCAGACGCTCGATTTGTCTGCCTCTCTCAAGTCCACCCTGGAGCGATTTCGCGCGGAGATGATTCGGGCAGCGGGCGACAACCTTGCCGGGTTGGTCCTTTACGGGGGGTTGGCGCGCGGGCGTTCGCGGGGCAAAAACAGCGACGCCAACCTGGTGGTGCTGCTCCATCGTATGACGGCAGCCGATCTCTCGGCGATCACGCCGGTTTTGCGTGCGGCTTTTCGGTCGATTCAATTACAACCGTTTCTGATGACTCCCGCCGAGGTGGTGGCATCCGCGCACATTTTCTCGAGCAAGATGCTCGATATCAAGGAGCACCATGTGGTCCTCTTCGGGGAAGATCCGTTCGCCGCGGTCGCCATCGACCTCGACGATCTGCGTCGCGATGTCGCCGAAGCCTTGCGCAACATGCGCTTTCGCATGCGCCAGCGCTATGTTCGCTTTAGCCAGGATCTGCTGGATCTGACCAGTGCCTTGACCAGCTTTGCCCGTCCCCTCGCCCTGGAGACCGCGTCGTTGCTGCGCTGTGCTGGGAAGGAATTGCCGGGGGAGGATCGCTCAACGGCGATTCTCGCCGCGGGGGCTGCTGCCTTTGGCCTCGATCCCATCCCCTTGCAGCGCCTGGCGGAGTTACGGCAAAGCGTGAGCGCTCCACCAGATATTCGCGAGCTTTATGGTCGTGTACTCATTCTGCTCGACCGCCTGATCGAAATCGCCGACAATCGGAAGATTGGATGAAGCGGACGAAAGGCGATTCGGCGATGGACGAAAGATCTGGTAGAGGAGATCACACAATCACGCGGTGCAGGGCTCGCACCAAAAACCTCCCGCGTTACCGAGTGCAGAGCCCCCACATCGCCTTCGCTCCTCGGGAGACAAGCACGTGTTCTATCCATTCACCTTGCATGGCCCCGATTTCCTCAAGTTCTATCTTGGACTCCTGCTCGCCGGCTTTGTGCTGGCCACGGTGGTGCGGCACCTGCTTCGGATGCCTGCCACGGATCCCTCGGCGTCCGATCTCGATCTCAATCCGTATGACCTTGCTGTGGCGATGGGGGGGCCCCTCGGTGGCGTCAATGCCGCCCTGGCCGGGATGGTTCAGCATCGGCTGCTCAATCTGGATGCCGAGGACCGCAAACTGTCGGTGAACCAACCGCTGCCCGAGAATGCCTCGCGAATTGAAAAGGCGATTTACAAGGTGATCGGAAAAGAGGGGCGTCCACTCGACGTGGTCCGGGTGAACGCGCTCAGGGAAATGGGGGAATTGCGGGACGACCTGGTAGAACGCGGGTTGGTCCTCTCCCACACGCGGACGCTCTGGTTTACCGCCGTCCCGATTCTGATCATGCTGGCCATCGTCGTGGTGGGGGTGATTCAGATCGCGGGTGGAATCGCTGGCCGCCGTCCAGTGGGCTACCTGCTGGTGTTGACCCTTATCCCCTTGTTGACAACGATTCTGTATGCCTCCCGATTGAGAACCCATCGCACCATCAAGGGAGATCAGGTGCTGAAGATGCTCCGTCAGGAGAATGCCGCCCTGGAGGTAGCAGCACAGAAGGGACCGCGCGGCATGGCTCACGACGACCTGACCCTGGCGCTGGGGTTGTTCGGCCTGGGCATCCTGGCGACGGGACCAATGAAATCGTTCCACGATCTGCTGATGACTCCCCTCCCGGCACAGGAACTCGCGTCGGTAAATTCGAGCACGGGCGGATGGACGTGGTATGGCTGTGGATCGAGTTGTGGCGGGGGGAGCAGTTGTGGGGGCGGGGGATGCGGCGGTGGAGGCGGTTGTGGCGGAGGTGGCTGTGGCGGATGCGGAGGGTAACGGCATGACCGCCGCGCTCGGTCTGGGGATTGGCTGGCGCCCGGAACTCGCGCTGGCGATTGAGCGGCGCTCGGATCTTGGCTTTGTCGAGGTGATTGCCGAGGATTTCGATCCGCTTACTCCCTTGCCTCGTCCCTTGCGGAAACTCCAGGAACGCGGTGTGGTGATCATCCCTCATGGGGTGACGTTGTCGCTGGGGGGAGCGGACCCGCCGGATGCCGAACGCCTGGAGCATCTGCACACGATGGCGAGGTGGTGTGGCGCTCCGCTGGTGAGTGAGCATCTGGCTTTTGTGCGCGCCGAGGGGTTGGAGTCAGGGCATCTCCTGCCGCTGGCGCGCACCGAGGCGAGTCTGGCAGTGCTGGTGGACAATATTCGCATCGCGCAGCAAGCCCTGCGCATCCCGCTGGCGGTGGAGAATATCGCCACGCTGGTCAACTGGCCGGAGGCAGATCTCGACGAGGCCACCTTTCTCCGCCGACTGCTGGAACAGGTTGACGTGCAACTCCTCCTCGATGTCGAGAATCTCCATGCCAATGCCTGGAATCATGGCGGCGATCCGCTCGCGCTTCTCGACCAGATTCCCCTGAATCGGATAGCGTATGTCCATGTGGCGGGAGGTGTGGAACGCAACGGTATCTATCACGACACCCATGCCCATCCGGTGCCGAGGCCGGTGCTGGAACTTCTGGAAGCGGTCTGTGCTCGGGTGCCCGTCCCAGGAGTGATGCTCGAACGCGACGATCGCTTTCCGGGCGAGCGCGAACTGCACCGCGAACTCGATGCCATTGCCGAGGCGGTTGCGCGAGGAACGGCCCGGCGGGAGCATGGGCATGTCCTTGCCTGAACAACGTCTGGAACTGGCGCGCCAACAGGGGGCGTTGGTGCGTTCGCTCTGTGCGGGAGGGGACGTGCCGGCCCGGTTTGAGCGCCGTGACGTGCAGAATGCGGCCGAGGCTCTCCATCGCAAACGGTGGCGCAGCGTTGCCAGGGTCTGGCCAGTCCTATCCAGGGCGTTGGGCGAACGCTTTCTCGAACTGTTCGCGCAGTATGCCCGGGACCATTCCCTGCCAGCGCGGGCGGGGCCGCTCGCTGATGGCCACTCCTTTGCACACTGGCTGACCGAGCAGAATCTCTTCCCAGAAGAGGCGCGGCTGGAGCGGGCCCTCGTCGAGCTTCGCTTTCGCTCCTGCCCTGATGGCTTGCGACCGCGCCGGGGGGGCCTCGTGCGCCTGATTCGTCTGCGGCAACCACATCAACTCCTCCTTGTCTGCCGACTCCCCTGGCTTGGCGAATGCTGGTGGCGATTGGTGGGAGGGTAACTCGAGCGAGGCGTTTTACTTGGCCGGACCGAAGAGGGAGAGTAAAATAGACCAATGACTTCCCGGGCCCCGAGGTCGCTGGCGACATGGCGTTTCTGATTCTGCTGGTTTTGACGCTGGCCTGTCTCCCCGAGCGCTGGCCTCAGCCTGGCGCCTGGCTTGTCCACCCCCTGCTGAGTGTGCTGCTGACGGGCGGGGTCGTTCTGCTCCAGGGGGTGTTCGCCGCGCTGATCGCTCGGCGAGTGCAGAGAATGGTGCGGGCCGATCTCTCGCTGCGCGAGGGAGCGATGCACTTCTATACGCGGGCGCGCTTCTACCACACCCTCAGTCTGATGGTCGGCTTTGGGCTATCGCTCTTTGTCCTCGGGTGGGGATGGGCAGTGCACTCGCTGTGGGGGAGCGAACGCGGCCCCTGGCTCGGTGCCGATCTCCTTCTGTTGCTCCCCTATGTCGCCGCGCAGTTGCTTTCGTGGAATTGCTTTTACAACGCGGAACGAGCGATTCATCAATCGCATCTTGAACTTTTCCATCTCACGCTGGCCACCGAGGGAACGGCGCTCGATCCCGTCTCGGACAGACCGCGGTTCTGGTCGCGCCGAGGCTATCTCGCCTTCCACGCTCGGCAAACGCTGGCGCTGGTCATGTTGCCCGTCCTCCTGCTTGTGACCGAGAAGGAGGTTCGCCGCTTGCTCCCCGAGGAATGGCTAACGGTAACTTCCCAGGGGAGCATTCTGGGGATTGCCGGGGCGCTGACGCTGTTCCTCGCCATGCCATGGATTTTGCGCCTGGTCCTGGGATTACGGCCCTTGCCCGATGGTCCGTTGCGCCACCGCCTGATGGCGCTCAGCCAGCGTCTTGGCTTTCGCTGCACGGATATTCTGCTCTGGAACACGCGCAGCGGCATTGCCAACGCCATGGTCGCCGGAGTCTTCCCGTTTCTGCGCTATGTTCTGCTCACCGATCGGCTGATTGAGGAACTGACACCCGAGGAGGTCGAAGCGGTCTTCGGCCACGAGATCGGCCATGTAAAGCACCAGCACATGCTCTATTACCTGGTGTTCATGCTGGCGAGCATCGCGATCATGACCCAGGCCCTGACCCCGTTTCTGGAAGACCTGGACGGGCTGTGGAACTGGCAGAACCGTGAAGATCTCGCAGTTTTACCCATGATCGCGGTCCTGGGCGCCTACATCTTTTTTGTCTTTGGGTTTCTTTCGCGGCGCTGTGAGCGTCAGGCCGATATCTTCGGCTGTCGAGCGGCCTCCTGTGCGCAGACGGCAGAGGAACGCTTGCTGGCGGTCCCCCGACGAGTGAAGAGCCCCGAGTTGTGCCCCGAGGGTATTCAGACGTTCATCGGTGCACTGGAAAAAGTAGCGATTCTGAATGGGATTAGCCGCGAAAAACCGGGGTTCTTCCAATCGTGGCAGCACTCCACCATCGCTCGTCGCGTCGCGTTTTTGGAGCAAATGATGGCCGATCCGCAACTGGAGGCACGCTTCCAACGGCGCGTGTTGCTCGTCAAATGCGGACTGCTCGCCATTCTGGGCGTGATTTTCGTGGTGCTGGTGAGCACAGGCAGTGGCAACGGGGCTGCCTGGTGACAGGGTCCTGCCCCAACGTTCCCCCCAGCCCCCTCCCCCTGACGCGTGGGGTCAAATGGGATCTTTCAAATACCCGCGCCGACGCAGCCACAAGAACCCATTGCCCATCACTCCCATGACGGCCCCCACCGCAAGAAACAGGGCTTTTTGCTCCGCTGTGCGGACTGGTTTCCCATGAAAGAGGGTCATTCCCGCCACAGACGAGATATCGACAAAAAACGAGATGGCCGCGAGGACGACAAAGAATGGACCAACGACGGCCCAGAACCGCATGATCAGGCAGAGAATGAGCCAAAGAACCAGCTTGATCATTGAAGGAGGGGATGAGCGGTTCGTCCTCGTGTCCATCACAAGGCTCCTCCAGATAAGAAAGGTGTAATCCCACCGCCTGCCCGCGCGGATGGGAGCGCGGCGGCCTTCGAATCGGTGAGCGATCAGGAATGGCCCTCCTTGCGTGCTTCCCACGAATCCGCAGGGAAGCGGCGCGCGGTTCACAGGATCGGTACTCCCCGCCTGGCGGCGTCGTATAGAAGAAGATCGAAATTCTCCGGGGAATGACCGCGCATCCTGAGCAGCAACGAAAGCTGTCCCCGATGATGCACACCGTGATTGGCGCCGTGATGGAGTAACTCTCCCAGCGGCATCGTACGTTTCTCTCCTTGTGGGGTCATGAATTCCACCAGGCGAGCGAGATCGGCGTCTGTCAAGCGAGACAGGAACGTGCGAACGTGTGCTTCGACACTATTCCAGGTCTGGAGCAAAGAGGTCAGCGTCGGGAAATTGTCTGGCTTGAGGGGGTCTCCACGTTCCGGGCCTCCACAGCGACCCAGCCAGCCCCATTCCGCGCTGAGGATGTGAACCAGCGTGTTTCGAATCGACCCGTGCGTTCCGGAGAACGGCTGGGTGAACTCCTCTGGCGTGAGAGAAGAGATCACCTCAAAGAGTTTCCTGTTGGCCCAGTAGCCATAATCGTAAAGACGTTCTAGATCCTTGACGGTCATGCGTAGCCTCACAACGGGAATAGAGGGGGCAACAGCAGTGCGCCCGGTCCATCGTCTTTTCGTCCGTCAGGGCGCTCTCCACAGGTGAAACTCCAGGTGAGACTGCCCTGGATGGCACCTTCTAACCATTGCAGTTACAGGCAGGACTCCAGGCCGCGGTTAGCGCGGGAGGGAGTGGGGTAGCCGCGCAGGCAACGTTCAGCCGGAGCTTGCACCCAGGAGCCCACAACGGAGAGCATGGCCCGTATCATTGTGGCTGTCGAACGGGGTAAAGGCAATTGGATGGTTTAGAAAGACGCATTGGAGAGGACAGCACGTGATTGCTGTTGCGCGCGGATGAGGGCACTGGGTGGGGAGAAGGAGGCGCGTTAACCGCTGTGGCGCGCCCAGACTCCACCCAGCTGGTTGTGCAGCGATTGGACCAGGGCTTCCCATTCGTCGCGCGTCTTTTGCTTGGGATAGGGAATCGGGGGGAGTGCTCTCTCGGAACTCATCACCACATCGAAGTGGCCATCGGCACGAATCTGACCGATGCGCACCACCTTGTACGCGTGCTGGGTTTCAGGATCGATGCGGATCAATCCTCCGGGGCCGACGAAACTCTGATGCCGCAGCGCCTTGCGGACCTCGTCTCCGTCAGCACTCCCGGCCTGGGAAACCGCCTGCGCCCAGAGGTGGACGGCACAGTAGGTCGCCTCCATCGGATCGGTTGCGACGCGCAGGGGACCGTAGCGATCATGCAGTTTCTTGAGAAAGGCCCGGTTCTCCTCACTGTCAAGGCTCTGGAAGTAGTTGCAAGCGGCGTAATCGCCCACCATTTCCCCTGGATTCATGCTGCGCAGTTCTTGCTCGGAGATGCTGAAAGACATCGTCGGAATGTGCTGAGGAGTGATCCCCGCGCGCCGCAGCGCCCGGAAAAAGGCCACGTTGGTGTCGCCGTTGATCGTGTTCAGAATCATCTCTGGCTGTGTCGCCTGAATGCGCTCTACGGACTCGGTCACCTCGGTGCTGCCCAGCGGAAGGTACTCCTCGCCGACACACTCCGCCCCCAACCGCGCCAGCATATCCTTGATCAGGTAGTTGGCGGCATGTGGAAAGACGTAGTCCGAGCCAATGAGGTAGAAACGGCGTTTTCCCAGATGCTTCACACACCACTCAACCGCAGGGAGGAGTTGCTGGTTGGGTGCCGCTCCGAGATAAAAAATGTAGGGGCTCTGCTCCAACCCCTCGTACTGCACCGGATAGAGCAGCAGACGTTGGTGCTTTTCCACCACGGGGCGAACCATCCGTCGTGTGTCCGAGGTCCAGCAGCCAAAGAGAACGCACACTTCCTCGTCACGGATCAGGTGTTCGGCCTGACGCGCAAAGGTGGCACTGTCGGAGCACCCATCAACCACGATCGGAACGATCTCCCGTCCCAGCACTCCGCCCGCCTTGTTGATCTCATCGATCACCAGCAAGGCTGCCTCCAGCACTGCCCCCTCGCTGATCGCCATCGTCCCGGTGAGGGAATAAAGCAACCCCACCTTGAGCGGAGGTAATGGCACCGCAGCCGGGGTGGGTGGGGAAGTGGGGAGTGCCATCGGGGTTGCTGGCCCGGGCTGCGTGCGATGGACCGTTGCCTCGCGCGGGGCGCCATTGCGTTTACGCAGGATGATCAGGCCGATGAGGAGAATGCCAAATCCCAGCGTGAGACTTAGGGGCAACTGGCCGACGTGCAAGACAAACTCGGTGGCCATCACCAGAAGCAAAATGGCAAACGCCACGTACGGAGTGCTCCAGTGATTGAGCCCTGCGCGCAGACGCTCGGCGCTCCCTGCTGGGTCCAGCCGCGTTTCGAGCGGCTTGTTCTCCAGAAACCGCTCCAGATCAGCCGCCAGAGCCGCGGCGCTGGGATAGCGCTGCTCTGGCTGTTTCGCCAGGCAGCGCATGCAGATCGCACCGATCCGGGTCCATTCCCGATCGCCGGGGCGTTTGGGGAAGGTCGGCGGAGCGTAAACCACCTGCTGCAGGACTTCCAGGTCCGAGGGGGCATCGAAGGGTGGTTTCCCCACCAGCATCTCGTACAGGAGCGCTCCCAGGCCGTAGATGTCGGTTGCCGGACCGATCCTGTCGCGCTGGGCCAGCGCCTGTTCGGGCGACATGTAGTTGGGGGTGCCAATCGCCACCCCGGTCTTGGTCAGGTTCTCACTGCTTGTCAGTTCCTTGGCCAGTCCAAAGTCGGTTAACTTGGGAACGAGCTGAGAGAGGATCTGCCGGGGATCGCATTTGGGCGGACCTCCGGGATGGTGCAGCAAAATGTTCGCGGGCTTGAGATCGCGGTGGATAATCCCCTGCTCGTGCGCATGCTGCAGGGCATGCACCACCGGAAGCAGCGTTGTCACTGCCTGACGCGGGGCGAGTGGGCCATGGGCCAGCACCAGATCCAGATTGCCGGCGTTGGTATATTCAAGGGCAAAGTACGGGCAATTATTGATGGAGTTGCGATCCCAGATGTGCACAATGTTCGGATGATCCAGGCGTGCCACGGCCTCCGCTTCTTTTTGAAACCGGGTGAGCGCCTTCTCGGTGGCATGCGCGCCGGCCAGAATCATCTTGATCGCGACAATCCGGTTCAGCCCCGTCTGGCGCGCCTTGTACACGATTCCCATTCCGCCGCGACCCAACTCATGAATGATCTCAAAGCCAGGGATCACCGGAAAGAGAACCATCTGAGGAAAGGAATCCTCGCGGTTCCGGTTCCGTCGCGGGGCTGGTT
>JAKOSN010000108.1 GCA_029777335.1 Planctomycetota bacterium | reverse complement strand
ATTCTTGGTCAGGTTGATGGCGTAACTTTCCAGGGTGCGTTCGATGGGCGCGTTGGAGTCATAGGAGACGGCGGTGACCAGACCGCCATCGAGATCACGCAACGTCATCGATTTGATGAGATCGTTAATGTCGGCGACGGGGAAGGTGAGATCGACGCGTTGGGAGCCTTCGAGGGAGCCTTCGCGCTGGAAGTAGCCGACCCCGCTGGAGAAGAGCACCACCTGGCTGATCGGCAACATCGATGCTGTCGGGGATTTCCCGGACTCGGCAGCCCTGGCCGCGTGATTGTCCGCAGAGGTTGTCGCTGGCCGCAGGGCGAGGAAGGCAGCCAGAGCTACTCCTCCGAGCAAGCTGCCATACAGGTACGAGGAACGCATGATCAATCTCCTCATCCGGGTTGCGTGAGTGCTCAGTCCCAACGGGTGGTAACACAATCGTGGCAAAAGTGAGACGATTCAGGGAGGGGGCAAGTTTGTTCGGTTGCGAAAAATCGGGAGGTTGGATCACCGGAGGCCGCAGCGAACGGGGATGGCCTGGATCACCAACCAAAGTTTCCGCCAGCGACTGACGCGAATCCGCCGGGCAAAGACATCAAATCCGCTGGCAACGATCGCTTCCAGCAAGGCCCGATAGGTGCGCAGCATCACCTGGAAGACGGCACGTCCTGCCGGTTCCAGGAGCGGAAGCAGATTCTCGGCTCGTTGAAAATAGTGGCGTGCGCGTTCCGCTTCAAAGGTGAGGAGCGCACGTAAGCGCTCGTCGCGGATGCCACGCTGGAGATCCGCTTCGTGGTAAGCGAAGCGTTTCAAGTCTTCGCTGGGCAAGTAGATGCGCTGGCGTTGCGTATCTTCTCCCAGATCGCGAAGGATGTTGGTTAGCTGAAAGGCGATCCCGGCGGCCTCGGCAAGAGGGAGCGCTGTGCCTGGTTCGCGAAAGCCCCAGATGTGCAAGCACGAGAGGCCGACCACCGAGGCAACGCGATAACAGTAGTGATACAGATCTTCAAAGGTGTCATAGCGGGCGATATCCAGATCCATCGCCACCCCCGTGAGTGCCTCGTCGAGATAATGAGGAGGAATGGCATAGGTCTTCATCGTGTGGTGCAGAGCGGCGTGCAGACGATGGCTGAAGATTCCCTCGCGTGCCAGTTGCCAGCGCGTTCGCCAACGGTCAAGCGCCTGTCGTTTGGAGGGGAGGGGAGTGGCAGCATCGGCGAGGTCATCGCTGATACGCAGGAAGGCATAGAGGGCACACATCGCCTGTCGTTGCGGGCGCGGCAACAGGCGAAAGGCGTGGTAAAAGTTGGCGGCCTGGCGGCGAGCGAGCCGTTCGCAGTAGGCATAGGAACGAGCCAGTGACGAGGTCATGAGCGGTACGCCACCTGTCGCTTGCTGGTTAGAAGAGACTGGTGCGCACGCGCCGCCAGAGCGCTCCTCCCAGGAGAACGGCCTTTTCCCACGATGCCAGCTCGGGCCGCTGACGCCAGACATCGAACCCGCAGCGCTCGATCTTGTCGAGGATGCCCAGTCCGCCACGCAGAAAGAGCTCAATATCGCTCTGCACTTCGCGCGGCATGCGCTCGATCAGGGGATACCCGCGATAAAACAGGTCCCGCGTTCGTTCCACCTCGAAGCGCATCAAGGCAAGGAACTCCGGCGTGGAGCGTCGGTTAGCAAAATCCGCCTCGCTCACCCCAAAGCGATCCTGATCCTCGGTCGGCAAGTAAATGCGACCGATGTCGTAATCGCGCGCCACATCTTGCCAGAAGTTCGCCAGTTGCAACGCGGTGCAGATATGGTCAGACAGGGCGGCGCGCTCCTCATTGTAGACTCTGCAGAGATGCAGAACCAACCGCCCAACCGGGTTGGCCGAGTAGCGACAGTAAGTGAGCAACTGGGAGTAGGTCTGATAGCGCTTGACCAGTTGATCCTGTTCAAAGGCAAAGAGCAGATCGAGAAACGGTTCGCGTGGAATGTCGAACTGCCGAATGGTGTCCTGCAGAGCAATCAGCACCGGATGGCGCGGGTGGCCCTCATAGCAGCGGAGTAATTCCTCGCGCCACCAGCGCAGGAGGTGCAACGCGCGAGGTCCTCCCCCGGTCTCATCGGCGAGGTCGTCCGCCCAGCGACAGTAGGCATAGACATTGTGAAAGTGGCGCAACAGGCGTCGAGGCAACAGAAAGGTTGCCACCGAGAAGTTTTCGTAGTGGGTGCGCGCCAGCCGACTGCAATAAGCCTGCGCCAGCGCGCGGCTCATCGGGACGAACCCACTTTCCGGGCCGAAGCGGGCCAGTTCCTTCGCAAAGTTCGTATCCATGAGGGCATTATAAAGGGGAGGCCAGTGCTTGAGGAGACGAGAAACTCACCGTTGCAAGGCGCGGTGGATGGCGACCAGGAGCGATCCCGAGTCAAAGGGTTTACCCAGAAATCCGACGATGCCCTCGTTGGAGATCGCGCCCGTCTCCTGTTCGCTGTACCCGCTCATCAGCAGAACCGGGATCCCTGGGCGCAGCCGATGGATCTCCCCGCACACCTGCAACCCGGTCAGATGGGGCATGGTTTGATCCACGAGCACCAGGTCGATCGACTCCTGATGTTGTTTGAAGAGTTCCACGGCGGCCCGTCCATCGCTGGCAAGGAGTACCCGGTACCCGGCCCGCTCCAGGATGCGTCGGGTTAACTGACTCACCACGATTTCATCCTCGGCAATCAGGATCGTCCCCTTGCCTTCCCACGGCGGTGCAGCAGGTGTGACTGGTTGGGGAACAGGAACTGCCCTGGGCGGCAAGGGGAAGAGGATCTGAAAGGTGCTGCCATAGCCCGGGGTGCTGCGAATCCGGATGATCCCCCTGTGCCCACGAACAATCCCCAGGGTAGCGGCCATCCCCAATCCCCTGCCAGTAAATTTGGTGGTGAAGAAGGGATCGAAGATGCGCGCCTGGGTAGCCTCGTCCATCCCACAGCCGTTATCCGCCACTTCCAGGCAGACGTACTCCCCGGGGCGCGCCTGGAGATTGATCGGAAAAAGCGGCAACTCGGCCGCTTCTATTGTGACGGTGTGGGTGCGCAGGGTGATATTTCCCGCGCGACCCTCCAGGGCATCGGAAGCGTTGGTAAGCAGGTTCATGATCACCTGGCGCAACTGGGTTGCGTCTGCTTCAATGATCGGCAAGGCGGGGTGGAGTTCCAGGTGGATCTGGGCATTGGGGGAGATCACGGGTTGGAGCAACAAGGTCATCTCGTGAACGAGGCGCGAGAGGTGCACGGGTTGCACCACAAATTTGCCTTTTCCCGAATAGGCGAGCAGTTGTTGCGTTAACTCCGCAGCCCGGCGGGCGGCACTCTCGATTTCGCCAATCAATCCCGCAACCTCGGAATGAGGACCGACTGCTTTCTGGGCCAAGGTGGCGTAGCCGAGTACGGCGGTCAACAGATTGTTGAAATCGTGCGCTACTCCTCCAGCCAGCACGGTGAGACTTTCGAGTTTTTGCGCCTGTTGAATTCGGTTCTCCAGTTGGATCCGCTCCTGTTCGGCGCGTTTCGCCTCGGTGATATCACGCACCAGGGCCAGCGCGCGCGCTGCTTCCCATGAGACAATACGGATCTCACACAGGCGCTGTTCGCCCCCCCATAACACCGAGCCCAGCAGAGTCTGGATCTGCCCGGTTGCCAGCACCAGTTCAACGGCCGCGTGGACCTTGCCTCCCAGGGGCGCGTCGAAGACCTCGTGACAGGTCCGCCCGCGAAACTCGCGCTCAGCGCCTGAAAAACCCCAGGCGCGCGCCTGATGAAAATCGAGGCAAACCCCTTCTCGGTTCAGGACGAGGATCGTGTCGGGAAGGGCTGTCAGCAGGATCCGATAGCGCTCCTCGGATTGCCGCAAGGATTCCTCGGCGAGTTTCTGCTCGGTGATATCTGTGATGGAAAAGACCAGGGTTTCCGGAGCGGCGTTGGTCTGACCGACGAGATCGCCGCAGATGTTCAGAATCCGTCGTCTCCCATTGGGCCATTCGATGGCGTGCACATAGTTGTGCACCGGACCGCGCTGCCGAAGCACCCGCTGAAAGGGGAGATCCTCGTCGGGGATTGGACGGCCTTGCAGATCAGTAATGTGCCATTCAGGAGCGTTGTAGGTCCGTTCAAGGAGTGAACGCGGCGATAATCCAAGCACCGCCTCGGCGCTGGGACTGGCCAGAAGAATGCGTCCGGAGCGATCGAGCACAGTGATGGCAGCCACGCTCGTTTGCATCACGCTCTGCAGAAGTTCGTGTTCGCGCCGTGTTTGTAGCTCTGCGGGAGATGCGTCGGCAATATCACGGAGAATCCCGAGCCAGATCACGCTGTCATCATGCTGTCTTTGAGGGCGGGCGCGCACCCAGAGTTGCTCCATACTCGCGCTGGGAAGCGGGAGAGCGACCCGTGATTCCCAGATCGTCTCGGTTCGCGCTGATTCGTCCAGGGCGGCACGACAGGACGCCCATGGATCGGCGTCGGTGGGAATGGCTGGCGGGGTCAAAAGCCTCTCCAGGGTTTCCAGCACGAGCCTCCATTCCGGAATTGCCTCTGGATCGAGCGCAGTCAACTGCACCGCACAGTCGCGCGTTCGTCGCAGGCGGAAAACCACGCCGGCGGTGGAAGAAAGGATAACGAGCGCCCAGGTGTGCGGCTCGATCAAACAGAATCGGAGCGTGGCAGCCTGAGTTACTCGTCCAGACTGCCGGAGCAGGGCAGGGACATCTTCAATGAGGGAAGCGCCGCGGGTCAGTTCCTGCAGGGTCCGTTCGATCTCCGGACTGCTCGCTTCCGTGAAAAGACTGGCGAATCGTTTGCCCCGGCTCGCTGCGCTTGCAGCACCGAGCATCCGGGTTGCTGCAGGATTCATTTCCTCCAGAATGCCGTCTGAGAGCCGAACAAGGAAAAATGGTTCTGGCGCATGCTCAAAAGCAGCGCGCGCCAGACTTCCCAGAGCGACCGGATTGGAGGGCAGATTCATACAGCGACTCATCTCAGGTTGCAAGGATCCCGGACCCGTCGCAGGGGCCGGCATGAAGGGAACCCCCAGGCGCCTCAAACAGAGGCGCTGACACAGACAAAGGAGGGCAGGTCCAGCGGGGCAGCGCCACACGCCTCAGGGGTTCCACCTCCTGAGATCAGAGGTTGTGCAAGGTGGAGGTCGCCGATTGATTGTTTCTCCCATCGGCCTCCACGTACTGAACCCCCTCAAAGACATTGGCCTCATCGGCGTACTGGACAACCAGAGCTGCCTGGACGCGGGCATCCCACAAATTGGCCAATTCCCGGACCAGGGCTCGTCCTTTCCATCCACTCCCAACACTGCAGCCGTGCAACTGAACCAGGGCATTGGCGGAAAAGCGCCCTGCCAGCAGCGTGAGCAGATCGCGGTTGAGCAGATTGCCTCCATTGTCGATCTTGATTCGCTGAGTATCGTTGGCGTGTTGCCCGCCCGAAACACACTGCGATCCGCTGCTGCCGTGACCAAAAATGCGCAGTCGAGAAATCAGTCTGTCGCCTGCGCGGTAGAGGATGCAATTCACCATGCGCCGGACATCGGGCGCAATCACAGCGCCCTGATTCACGCGCATCTGTGCGGCGTTGAAACCGTTGTCGGCGGTCCTATCGACCACGTCAATTTGAACGTCGTCGTGCTCCATGGCTTACCTACCTCTCTCGTGTGTGTGTTGCTTCGCTGAAGGGGTCTCTACCAGAAAGATCCGAATTCTCCACCCGCTCAGGGTGCGAACTCGCCAGGTAGACTCCCCCAAATCGCAACAGAGCCAATGCTCGAGATGATTGAGGTAGTTCGGAGAGCATTTATGTCGATCTGGTCTGGTCCTTACCGGTTGCCACCATGTGCTGATCGATTCCCGAGAGTCATTCATCAGCCCATGAGAATGTGACTATCACCGCTCCTGGTCGGCGAATTTCCATGCGCCAAGCTCGTAGACGTTCCTCTGCCGGCTCGGCTTACTCTCGGAGCAACAGGAGTGGTGTTCGGGGATGCCAGACGGAGTGCCGACCTGTGCCCCAGGATCGGGTCAGGGGCATGCACCACTTCCTTCGCCACGACAAGCGTGCGCAGATCGTCCAACTCACCCCTAACTATCATAGTTCCATGATTGCCAGCTGCCACGAGGTAACTCCCTGATCTTCAATCCGAAACTGCACGGCGCGGCCAATTCCGGCTGCCCCCTTCCCAACCCACGCGGTTTCTCGTTGAATAATCTTTTTGGTCTGCTGGGAGAACGATCGCCATGGAAATCCTGATCTCTGCCGAGCAAATTCAGAAGCGCATCGCCGAACTCGCGCATGAGATCAATGCGGCGTACGCGCGGCACCCGATCACGATCATCGGTGTTCTCACCGGGAGTTTGATCTTTCTGGCGGATCTGGTCCGTCAGTTGGAACTTCCCATTCAGATCGGTTTGCTCCAGGCGTCCAGCTATCGCGGAGCTGCGACGACTCCCGGCGAGTTGCAGTTGAGTACCGCCATGGTGCCACCACTCAAGGGACGTCATGTCCTGATCCTGGATGATATCTTCGATACAGGGCAAACTCTGGCCTCGTTGACGGAACATCTGCGCGAGAAGGAACCCCTGTCGCTCCGCGTCGCTGTCCTGCTCCGCAAGATCGGGCGCCAGCGCATTGCCTTCACGCCCGACTACATCGGCTTTGATATCCCCGATGTGTTTGTGGTGGGCTACGGCATGGATTTCAATGATGAGTATCGGAACCTTCCCCACGTTGCCATTCTCGCTGATGCCACGGCTCCCTGAATTGTTCGGCGGCGGGGACATCCCTCGGGAATCCCTGCGCTGTCACTGCTGGCTCTCCTGCAGAAGGAACTGCGATGACACGAATCCTCAACCTGGTTGACCGTCTGGACTATCATGCACTTGCCCGGCAATTGCGTGATCTTCTCCCCGTTCTGCGCGCCCGCGGGCAGGATCATCGTGTCGTGGTGCTTGAGGAAGCGGGCCCGTGGCAAGGCACCCTGGAAAGGGCGGGGATTCCGGTGGAGGTGTTGCACCATCGCTGGACGACGGACCTGCGGCCGTTGTTTCGCCTGCGTGCCCTGCGCCAGCAGTTCGCCCCGAAGATTGTGCATGCCTGGGGATTAGGTGCGCTGCGCTGGGCTGCTCTGAGCGGAGGGGGAGGGACCCTGATGGCCACCCCGGCGTTGACCGGCAGCGAGCACCGCTCCTGGGGGGCGTCGCTCCATCGGCGTTTGCTGAAACGGGCCGATCGGCTGCTCGCGCTGGGGGAAACGGAACGCCAGCGTCTCCTTGCCTTTGGGGGGCGGCCTGAGCAGGTGGTCCTGGCGGCCCCCGGGATCGCCTTGCCCCAACCGGCGGTCCCCGTGGAACTCGAGGGATTGCCTGCCGAGGCACACGTGATTCTGTGTGTGGGTTCCCAGGTGCAGCGCGCGGGCTTTCTCGATTCGCTGTGGGCGCTGGATATTTTGCGCTACATCTATGCGGATCTCCATCTGATCCTGGTCGGCACGGGACCGGAACGGCATCGCCTGGAGCGTTTTGCCCGACGCATCGTCGGAACGCGCTTCGTGCACTTCGCCGGCGAGCAGGAAGACCTTGGGCCGTGGCTGGCTCGTGCGGATGTGGTCTGGAGTCCCGGCCGGGTGGAGACCGGGTTGGCAACGGTGCTGGAGGCGATGGCAATGGGCCGACCGGTGATTGCCGGGGCCTGGCCGCGTCTGGCGGAACTGATCGTGGAGGGAGAAACCGGGTTCCTGGTGCGCTCGGGAGACAAGGTGGCGCTGGCGCGACAGACACGCCTCTTGCTGGAAAACGAGTCGCTGCGCCAGCGTCTGGGAGAAGCGGGACGGCAGCGCGTGGCGGACCACTTTTCCCTGGCTCGCCTGGCAGAGGTGGTGACCGAGATGTATCGTGGTTGAATGTCAGGCCGCTCGCTCGGGCAGGGGACAACAACTCTCCCAACGGTGGTTGCCGGGCCCGAGGTACAGAGGGAGGCACTCCGCGGTGAATGATGTTTTGACGGTGATTCTGGCTGGGGGCAAGGGGACGCGCCTGGAGCCCTTGACGCGCGACCGAGCCAAGCCCGCCGTTCCCTTTGGCGGCGTCTATCGCATTATTGACTTTACCCTGTCCAATTGCATCAATAGCGGTCTGCGACGTATCCTGGTTTTGACCCAGTACAAGGCGCGCAGCCTCGATCGCCATATTCATGTTGGCTGGAACTTTCTGCCGCGCGAGCTCGACGAGTGGATCGATGTGTTGCCCCCGCAACAGCGCATCGATGAGAACTGGTATCAGGGAACAGCGGATGCTCTTTACCAGAACATCTACAGCATCGAGAAAGCCGATCCGCGCTATGTGCTGATCCTGGCGGGCGATCACATCTACAAGATGGACTATGCCGATCTGATGCGTGAGCATATCAAGAGCGGCGCTGAACTGACCATCGGCTGTCTGCCCGTTCCCCTGGCCGAGGGGAGCATGTTTGGCATCATGGATGTGGACCGCGCCAACCGGGTACGTGGCTTTGTCGAGAAGCCTGCGAATCCCCCGGAACTGGCCAATCGCCCGGGAATGTGCCTGGCGTCGATGGGGATCTATGTTTTCACGGCGCGCCCCATGTATGAGTGGTTGTGCCAGGATGCGGCCCAGCGCGACAGTGCCCACGACTTTGGCCGCAATATCATTCCGCAGATGATCCAGAAGGGATGCGTTGCCGCCTTTCATTTTCGCGACAAGAATCGCAAGGTGGCCAGTTACTGGCGGGATGTGGGCACCCTGGATGCTTATTTCCAGGCGAACATGGATCTGATCGCGGTGGATCCCGTGCTCAATCTCTACGATCGCCAGTGGCCGATCCGCACCTATCAGCCACTTTATCCTCCGCCCAAGTTTGTCTTTTCCGAGGTGGGGCCGGTCGGGGAAGTCCGTCGTGGCGAGGCGCATGATAGTGTGGTCTGCCAGGGAGCGATTCTGAGCGGCGGTCATGTGGGCCGAAGTATCCTCTCGCCCAACGTGCGAGTGAACAGCTTTGCCAGCGTGGAAGATTCGATTCTGTTCGACGGCGTGGATGTGGGGCGTTACTGTCGCCTCCGTCGCGCGATTGTGGATAAGGATGTCAAGATTCCTCCGCACACCACGATTGGGTACGACCTGGAAGAAGACCGCCGGCGTGGCTTTACGATCAGCGAACAGGGGATTGTGGTGATTCCCAAGGGAGAACAGGCCGACCTGTTCGCCGGCCATTGATTCACAGAGGAGAGCACAGAGGCATGAAAGGTGGTTGGCGGTGGTTCTTTGGCGTTCTGGCGGTGCTGTCCGCCTTCGCCATCACGGCACCGATCGTGTACAACCTTGGGTTGCAGCTGACGGCGGAGCAGATCGCTGCCGCCCGCGCCCTGTGGGCACAGAACGGTCCGGCAGACTACGATCTGGAATATCTGGAACGGATCGATGGGGCGACCGAGGGCACCGCGTACTCCATCAAGGTGCGCGGCGGACTGGTGGTGGCGGCTTCTGCCGATGGCCAGACGCTCCCCACCGCGGAATGGAACCAGCATAGTGTCACTGCCCTCCTGGCACACATTCAGCGGCAATTTGACGCGGATCAGCAGAATCCAGGGAGGAAAAACTATGCCTCGGCCTTCTTTGACAAGAAGACGGGCTACCCGATTCGCTATGTCCATCGGGTGCGCGGGAGCAAGACGCGCCTGGAATGGAACGTCAAACTGCTCCCACCGAACGCCGGGACCGCTGAGCTGCGCTGAACCCCTCACCTTTCCTGTTGACGCCTCGCCTGGGTCTGCCGCATAATAAGACTTGATTTTTAACGATCTTTCCTTCCGGCCCGTAGGCCGGGAGTAGATTGCGACTTGTTGGACGAGGTCCGCCGCCTCGATAACCAACCAGGATGTGGTCAGGCCCCGCTGCCTTGAGCAACCCTGGCAGCAGACCGGTTCGGGTTCGTGGAGGCGTCGCGGAGTTGATCACCAACCCTCCCGGAAGGGACTCCCTTTCCGGAGAGGGCGGATAGAAACACGAGTTACGCGTGCTTCTCTTCTCGTTGCTGTATCTGATTCTGGTGGAGTTCGGGATCATCTTCGGACACCGGCACCCCTGCTCGTGCCCTGTGCGAGCTGGGGGCCCTCGCCGGTCGGATTGTTGCTTCTGGGCGACAATCGCTGTTTCGAGGAGGTTCTCTCGACTGCGCTTGCTGACGAGCTGCCAGATCGTTACCCGTGCGAGTCCGCCTTTGGATACCTCTCGGAGTGCGGCGGTGATCCCCCGGTTTCTATCCTGGGGGGATCCCATGCGCAGCCGCTGGGGGTTGGCCTCCGCTCTCCCGGCACCCCCGGGGTGAGCCGATCTTCCGTGACGTCCCTTTCCCATGAGCCCCCGACTCGTTTTTGGAGTCGGTCCTTCCGATCTGCGCGCTACGGTTCCTCCTGCCCCTGACTTCCACCCGGTTGCGGCGATCTCGGGAAGGAGTGGGGTGTGTGGAAATCCCTCTAGTGATTCTCGCTTGCTGCCTGGCCCTCCTCCTTGGTGGCATGGCAGGGTTCGGCATTACCCGTCTGATCGATCGCTCTCGCCTGACTTCGATTCGTACCCAGGGGCTGGAGATACTCGAAGCGGCGCGCAAGGAAGCAGAAACGCTTTTGAAATCCGCTGAACTCTCCAACAAGGAAGAGCTCTTCAAACAACGTGAACTGCTCGAACGTGAAGCCGAACTGAAACGCAACGAGTTGCGCGACCAGGAACGGCGCCTGGATAAACGTGAGGATAGCCTGGAACAGAAGCACCAGGCCCAGCTCAAAAAGGAACGCGCTCTGGAGCACAGCCAGCGCAAGTTGGTCGAACGGCGTGCCGAACTGGAACGCAAGGAACAGGAAGCCGATCGCCTGATCAAGTTACAGACCGACAAACTCCATGAGATTTCTGGACTCAATCCGCTCGAGGCGCAGGAACTCCTGCTCAAACGACTGGAGACGGAACTCAGCGAGGAGATCGGGCATCGCCTGCGCAAACATGAGGAGTTAATCAAAACCAATAGCGAGGAGTTGTCACGCCGAATCCTCGCGACCTGCATTCATCGCTACGCTGCCGAGCACACCGCCGATACGACCGTCAGCACCGTGGATATCCCCAGTGACGACATGAAGGGGCGCATCATCGGCCGCGAGGGACGTAACATCCGCACCTTCGAGAAGTGCACTGGGGTGGATGTCATTGTCGATGACACCCCCGGCATCGTGATTGTCAGTGCCTTTGACAATGTGCGTCGCGAGACCGCTCGTCTTTCGCTCACCAAGCTCATCCAGGATGGTCGTATTCATCCTTCACGGATCGAAGAGGTAGTCAATGAGACGCAGCAGGAGATGGACAAGCACATCATGGAGGTGGGCAAGCAGGCGGTGCAGGATGCGGGGATTGCTCCGGTGCACGAGAAACTGATCCACCTCCTGGGCCGGCTCAAGTTTCGCACCAGTTACAGCCAGAATGTTCTGCAACATTCGCTGGAGGTGGCTCATCTGTGTGGGATGATGGCGGAGGAACTTGGTCTGGATGGTCGGCTGGCGCGACGCTGCGGTCTGCTGCACGATGTGGGCAAGGCAGCCGATCACGAGATGGAAGGGGGGCATCCCAAGATCGGTGCCGAACTGGCCAAACGCTACGGCGAAACAAGCAAGGAAGTGCTGCACGCCATTGCCGGCCATCATGACGATGTCACCATCGATCACATTTACACCGTGCTCGTTGCCGCCGCCGATGCCATCAGTTCCTCGCGGCCCGGCGCCCGGCGTGAAACGTTGGAGAAATACGTCAAACGACTGGAGGAACTGGAAGCGGTCGCGTGCGGTTTTCCGGGGGTGGAGCATGCCTATGCCATTCAGGCGGGCCGTGAAGTGCGCGTAATTGCCAACGCCGCCATGACAACGGATAGCGATGCCCTTCGGGTGTGCCGGGAGATCGCTCGCGCCATCGAGGAACGTCTGCACTATCCAGGGGAAATCAAGGTCACCGTGGTTCGGGAGACACGCGCGGTCGAGTACGCTCGCTAACCTCCCTTTCCCGGGCCAGGCTCGGTGAGAAAGTTGGACTCCCCCTTCCCAGCAGGGTTGCAGACGACTTATGCGCATCCTTTTTCTTGGTGATATCGTTGGTCCTCCAGGCGTGGTCTTCGTGCAAAAGGCGTTGCCGCTCCTCCGCGAACGCGAGAACCTCGATCTGGTGATCGCCAATGCCGAGAATGCCTGTAACGGCTCGGGGCTCACCAGCGGACTGTATCGCAAGATTCGCCAGGCGGGGGTGGATCTCGTCACCCTGGGGGATCACATTTACAAAAAGGCCGAGATCATCTCGACCCTCACTACCGATGAGCGGGTGTGCAAACCGGCCAACTTTCCGCCCGATGCTCCGGGGCGCGAGGTGATCTTCGCAACCGCGCGCGAGGGGACGCTCGTGGCGGTCTTCAGTCTGCTCGGTCGCACGTATATGCGCGCCGTGGATTGTCCCTTTCGTGCCGCCGACCACGTCCTCGCCGGGTTGGAGGGAAAAACACGCTGCATCGTTGTCGATGTGCACGCCGAGGCAACAGCAGACAAGTATTTACTCGGCCACCACCTGAAGGGGCGGGTGAGCGCGGTGTTCGGCACGCATACCCATGTGCCGACCGCTGACGAG
The DNA here is from genome assembly GCA_029777335.1 of Planctomycetota bacterium. Lineage (GTDB taxonomy): Bacteria > Planctomycetota > Planctomycetia > Gemmatales > Gemmataceae > JAKOSN01. Next base: position 1,140 of record JAKOSN010000108.1, on the reverse strand, counting down.
CAGATTTTGCCAGGGGGGACTGCTTACATCACCGATGTGGGGATGTGCGGACCTCATGAGAGTATCCTGGGGCGGCGCGTGGATCGGGTTCTGCCCACCACCATCTCCTTTATTCCCAGTTCCTTTGAGGTGGCCAGCGGCGATGTGCGCCTTTCCGGCGCAATCGTGGAGATTGACTCCAGCACCGGCCAGGCAACCCACATCCGGCGCATCGTGATTAATGAGCACTTCCTGAGCGAGAAGCAAGCCGGCCCATGAGGAGGAAGCCCGGGAGCGTGGAGGGGTCCTCGGCGCTCCCGGGGTCGTTCGAGTGTCGCCGCGGGTCGCAACTCAACTGGCGAAGCAGCGATCCATCAACTGCGAGATCTTCTGCAACCGTTCACGGCCTCCGCCAGGGATCTCAGCCGCGCCCCAGCCGGTGTACTTGATCTCGCGCAGCGCGGCCATCACCGCCGGCCAGTCGCAATCCCCTTCCAGCAGTTCGGCATTGAATCCCTTCCACACCCCTTCGTTGTCTGCCTTCTTGCGGCTGTATTCCTTGACATCGAGCTTGAAGATGCGCTTGTTCAGGATGCGAATCCATTGCTCCGGGTAGCCGTAGCGCACGACGTTGCCGATGTCGAAGTGAGCGCACACGTAGGGGGATTTGAATTCATCAATGTACTGGGCCGTCTCCAGAGGGCTGAGCAAAAAGTTATTCCACACGTTCTCCAGGGCGATCTTCACATTCAGTTTCTCGGCCAGTTCCAGCACCTTTTTAATCTCCGCCTGAGAGCGCTGGTAGGCCTGATCGTAGGAAACTTCCTTGTTCACGACCGCAGGGACGAGCAACACACTGGTGGCGCCGTAGCTCCTGGCATCCTTGAGCGCCGTTTCGAGGGCCTTGACTCCGCGTTGCCGCACCTTGGCATCGGGGTGGGAAAGGGTGTCGTTCCAGTGCGCCGAATCGACCACGCCCGGAATCAACAGCCCTGAAGCATCACGTGCCTTCAGCACCTCTTCGGTCTTGAGGTTGTTCGGGCTGTCCATCTCCACGCCGTCAAATCCCAGTTCTTTCAGTGCTTTGAACTTGTCGAGAAGCGTACCCTTGATTCCCACCATCCCAATCTTCAACGCTTTTTTGATGGGCCGATCCTTGCT
>JAKOSN010000107.1 GCA_029777335.1 Planctomycetota bacterium | reverse complement strand
CCCAGTGTCCCTTGTGCCCCGGGTCCTGCTTCCAGCCCCGCAGATCGAGGCCAGTGAAGAGCGAATGAAAGCCAACCGCCTCCTGGCCGACCTCGCTGGGTTTGGGATTGGTCGAGGGGAGTTCCTTGAGGCGAATGTTGCGGAAATGGCATTCCGCACCCTCCGCTTCCAGGCACAGATAGCCCTTGCGCGGGGTGACCTTGCTGACCCCCGAAACGACCTTGCCGTTGACCGCCAGCTTGATCACGCCATTGTTCGCCTCGACGCGATAGTGATTCCACTGCCCCGCGCCCTTGCAGCGTTCCTCGCTGGGCAGACAGCGTTGCCAACCCTTCGGATGCGGGCGATCGGGAACGAGCGAGGCACCCTGAACACTGAAGAGATCGCCATGGCCGGTCCAGTTCGGACTTTTTTGATAGTCAATATCCAGAATTTGCACCTCGACTCCGCGCGTGTAGGGAGAGCCCACGCCCGGGAGCGGATCGGCATAGACGAAGAGCCCGGAGTTGCCGCCCCTGGTGAGGTGTTTCCATTCCAGTTCGATGATGAAGTTCTCGTATTGTTTTTCGGTACGGAGCAGGCCACTCGGGATGCCGGTGGTGACAATCATGTTGTCACGCACGGTGAAGGTTTCGGGGGCGCAGTTGACGTTGACCCAGCCGGTCAGATCCTTGCCATTGAAAAGGGGGTGCAGATCGTCGCTGGGGTCGGCTCCCTGCCCGGAGGGGAGAGCCAGCGGCCCAAGCAGCAGGGCGGCCAGGAGGAGAGTCCAGGTGGTGCGCATCGAATGATCTCCGTTGTCAGGGGAAGAAAACGGAGATCATTGTAGCGACCCTGCGCGCGAAATGGTCAGTCCACGCGGACACGGACTTTATTTCAACAGCGGTTCCAGTAGCCTCGCCCAGATGCGATAACCCTCAGCGTTCAGGTGCAGTTCATCCTTGGCGAACAATTCCAGGCGCGGTTTGCCTTCGCGATCGAGAGTGGGTTGAACCAGGTCCAGGTAGGTGAGCGTGCGGTCGCTCTTGCAGTATTCCTCGACCAGTTTGTTCGCCTTCGTCTGGCGTTCAAACATCGACCAGCGTTTGGGGCTGGCCTTGATCGACAGAAAGATGATTCGCGTTTCGGGGAGATCCTTGTGCACCACCTGCACAAAGCGCTTGAAATCGCTCAGCACGCGCTCGGGGGTTTTGCCGGAGGCGATGTCGTTGTCGCCGGCATAGAAGACGATCAGCCGGGGTTTGTACCTGAGCACAAGGCGCGGGGCGAAGTGAACCGAGTCGGCAATCTGCGAGCCACCAAACCCGCGATTAATCAGGGTTTTGCCAGGGAAGGATTGGTCCAGCTTCCACAGGCGAATACTGGAACTGCCGATAAAAACGATCCCATTTGGCCGTGGCGGATGCGCCTGATCCTGCTTCTCGAAGGCGGCGATCTCCTTCTCCCAGCGTTCGAATTGCTTGGGATCGTCGGCGCGGAGTGCCGGGCAGAGGAGGAGCAGAAACGCGGGGAGAAACCGAGGAAAGCGCGGCATGAGAGCCACTCCTTTGTCGTGAAGGGAGAGAGACGACCCCTGATTGGCGTAGTCGGTTGGAGGAAGGACGGCAAGCGCAACTCCGAT
>JAKOSN010000016.1 GCA_029777335.1 Planctomycetota bacterium | reverse complement strand
GGTCAACACCATCGAGGCCGTCGGCAGCGCCGAGCAACGCACCAGCACCACCGTGTACAATGCCGTCGGCCAGGTCAGCCAGGAAATTGATCCCCTGGGACGTATCACCCAGTATGAATACGATGCCCTCAACCGGGTTACCACCCTTACCCAGGCTTACGGCACCGCTGCCGCACGCACCCTCACCTATGCCTATGACAGCGTGGGCAATCAACTGAGCAGCACCGATGCCAACGGGACGCGCACCGACTACGCCTATGATGCGGACAATCGGCGCACTTCGGCGCACACGAGCAAGCCACATGCTGGCGTTTGACCCATGAATCCCCTTTGCGACGCGCTTCGCTGGAAGCGTCGTGATCCAACTTGCCTCGGATCGGATTCCTCGGACGAAAATGTTAGCGCGCCGCGCGATTCTCCGCTATGCTGACCCCTGGCTCGCCCTGGGGCGCCAGAAGCATTCTCGTGGGAGTTCTCGCCATGCGCGTGGGTATCGTCGCGTTGCTGCAGGAATCCAACACCTTTCTCCATGCTCCCACCACCCTGGAGCACTTTCGGCAGGATGTGCTCCTTCGCGGCGACGAGGTCCGACGACTGGAGAACTCTCATCATGAGATCGCGGGCTTTTTTAGCGGACTGAAACGCGAAGGGATCGACGCCGTTCCGATCTTTGCCGCCCGCGCCATGCCCTTTGGAGTCATTACCGCAGAGGCGTTTTCCACCCTGCTTTCTCTGCTTTTCGCCGAGGTTGAGCGGGCCGGTCCGCTGGATGGCCTGCTCGTTGCTCCTCATGGCGCCACCGTGAGCGCAGCCTTTCCCGATGCCGATGGCGCCTGGCTCACCCAACTCCGTCAGCGTGTGGGGCCACAACTGCCGATCGTGGGCACCCTTGATCCACACGCCAATCTCTCCCCCGCCATGGTGGCCGCCTGCCAGGCTCTGACCGCCTATCGCACCAATCCGCACCTCGATCAGAAGGCACGCGGCGAGGAGGCTGCCACTCTGCTCGCGCGCACCCTGCGTGGCGAAATTCAGCCCACGCAGGCGGGTTGTTTTCCGCCCCTGGCGATCAACATCGAATGCCAACGGACCGCCGAACCGCCGTGCTTGCCGCTCTATGAATATGTCGCCGGCGTGCGGGCGCGGCCTGGAGTCCTCGCGGTGAGTGTGTTGCTCGGTTTTCCCTATGCCGATGTGGCGGAGATGGGTTCCTCGATCCTGGTGGTGACCGACGACGATCGTGGCCTTGCGCAGCAATACGCCAATGAGATCGGGGTGGAGATGTGGCGCCGGCGCGAGGATTTTGTCGGACGTCTGCTGAGCATCGACGACGCTCTGGCGCAGGTCGCCACGTTGCCCGGCCCCCTCTGTCTGCTCGACATGGGAGATAACGTTGGCGGCGGTTCGCCCGGCGATGGCACCCTGCTGGCGCATGCACTGCATCAGCATCAACCCGGGCCCGCGTTTGTGTGTCTGTGCGATCCAGAAGCAGTGCGCCAGGCAGAGCAGGCGGGGGTGGGCGCGACAGTCCCCCTGCGTGTGGGCGGAAAGAGTGATGATCGCCACGGTCCGCCTCTGGAAGCGACTTTTACGGTCCTCGATATCCGCGATGGCCTCTTCGAAGAACCGCAACCGCGCCACGGCGGCTTTCGTCACTTCGACCAGGGTCGTACCGCCGTGGTGCGGACCGCGACCAGGTTGACCCTCATGCTCACTTCCCGGCGGATGGTCCCGTTCAGCCTGTGCCAGTTAACCGGTCTGGGCGTTGATCCCACCGCTTTTCATGTTCTGGTTGCCAAGGGCGTCCAGGCGCCGGTGGCGGCCTATGAACCGATCTGTAAGCATCTGCTGCGTGTCAATACCCCGGGAGTCACCACGGCGGATTTGACCCAGTTGCCCTTCCATCAGCGGCGCCGGCCAATGTTCCCCTTCGAGCGCGAGACCACCTGGGCGCCGGCCTGATTCCCAATCGATCCGCGCACAGCGGTTATGCCGAAGCGCTGCTCCTCCGCGCGCTGCCATTTTCAGCGCGAGGCGCGGCCTTGCAGGGCACAATCTACATAGCCGGGGCGCCCAGACGGCGTTGGCGACGACCTTGACGATTGTGCCGATTGCATGTCGAAAGTCCGGCGCCGACAGGGAACATTCGTTCAGAGAACAGGCGGATTGGCAACATCGCCCTTCCCTGGCAGGGCGGCCCCGCACTAATATGGACAGGCGGACACCAGAAACAGGTGTTAACGATGGATCTTGTTCCCGCTCACCCCGCAGGCGCCATGGCCTCCACCGTGCCCTCCACTGCCGCGCCGTCTGCCAGTCCCGAGGTCTGGGTCGGCCCTCCGGAACCGCCCGGGTCGGTGCTCGGGCTCTCCTTCTATCCGCAGCAGTGGCGTGCTGTCTCGGCGCCGGTGGGGCCGCTCCTGGTGCTCGCGGGCCCCGGAGCCGGGAAAACGCGTTGTCTCACGGGCCGCATCGGCTATCTGGTAACGCGCCTGTCCGCTCTGCCGGGGCGCATCTGTGCCATCACCTTCACCAACAAGGCGGCTCAGGAGATTGGCCACCGGCTGCGTCACACGCTCCGTGAACTGACCGACTCGCTCACGCTGGGAACCATCCACGCTCTTTGCCTGACCATCCTGCGGACCCATGCACGCCGGGTCGGCTTGCCAGCCGGCTTTGGAATCGCCACCGACGAACACCAGAAATTACTGCTCAGTCGTCTGGGGGTGCATTCGCGTCGCCACAGCGCCTTGCTGTTGCTCTTTGGCAAACGGCGCTTACAAAACCACGCGCTGAGCGAGGCCGATGAATCCCTCTTCAACCGCTATCTTTTCGAGCTGCGTTCGCACCATCTGATCGATTACGACGACATCCTTTCGCTTACCCTGAAATTGCTGCAAGAGAGTGCCGTGGTTCTCACCAGCTACCAGGACCGGTGGGATCATCTGCTGGTCGATGAGTTTCAGGATCTCGATGAGACCCAGTACACCATCCTGAAGTTGCTGGCAGGGAAGCATCGCAGTTTCTTCGCCGTCGGCGACGACGATCAATCGATCTTCGCCTGGCGGGGCGCCGATCCCCGCGTGATTGGTCGCTTCATGCAGGATTTCGGGATTGCCGATCCGATTATTCTCGATCTGAATTGTCGCTGTGCGCGCACCATCTTCGAGGCGGCCCGGCGCATCCTGCCGCCGAGCGATCTGCTCTTTGCCAAGGAGATCACCGCGGTTCGCGAATCGCCACATCCAGTGCAGATGCAGGAATGCAGCGACGAGAAGGACGAGATCGCCTGGGTGGTGCGAGATCTGCAGGAGGAACTGCAGAGTGCGGGGCTGAAACGAGGCGAATTTGCGATCCTGTATCGCACCCATCAGGTGGGGCATCAGTTCGAGCAGGCGCTGGTGGCTGCCGGCATCCCCTGTCAGCTGGCGAAGGGCCAGGCGCTGGGCGACGATCCGCTGGTGGCGCAGGTGCTGGCGGCGCTGCGCTTGATCCTTCAGCCCGACTCGGAACTCTATCTGGAACATCTGGCGAGCAAGGTTTTTTCCCCCGCCCTCCTCGCCGAGATTCGTCGGGGCACGGGGGACAATCTTCTGTCACAGTTGCGTGCCCATGCCGAGCAGAAGATCGGGCCCGATTCGGCACGCTGCTGGCGGTTTCTCTACCAGGTGGAGAACCTGAAGGGGCTGGGGCGAGCGCATGAGCGCTTGCAGGATCTGATCGACGCCATCCTTGCTCAGGGGCTCGGGCCGTACGAGAGCCCGCTCGAAACACGCCACGAGCGCTTGCAAGATCCGGAAACGCTCTTCCTGGCACGCCACATTGCCGGGCATCTGCAGGATGTGGCGAGGCGCCAGGGTGACATCTGGGTGACACCGGCCCAGGGGCTGGAAATCCCGGTCAAGGTGATGCTCCGGCGCGTTCTCTCGGAGCGCAAGATTCACACATTGACCGCCGACGCCAAACCGGCGCCGCGCGACCTGATCGTGGCGCTGCATCCGCACCCACTCCCGCCTGGGGTGCCCCTGGTGGTGCTCCCGGCGCACACTCAGCAGCTGCGCGTGGTACAGATCTTCAAGGCGCTGCAGTTCCTGGAGAGTCGGCATTTTCGCAAGAGCTTTCTCGATTACGTGGTCTTTGACACCGAGACGACGGGGAAGGATATCGACGAGTGCGAAATCATCGAGCTGGCAGCGGTCAAGGTGGAACGCGGGCAAATCACAGGCACCTTCCACACGCTGGTTCGGCCCACGTGCAAGATCTCGGCAGGCGCCACGGCCGTCCATGGCTACACCGACGACGACGTGGCTCATGCGCCGACCCTGGCAGAGGTGTGGCCGGCGTTTCGCGACTTTGTGGGGGGCCAGGTGCTGGTTGCGCACAATGGCCAGCGCTTTGATATTCCTCTCATTGAACGCCTGACCGCGCCCTGGGAAGGAACGCGCGGCCTTGTTTACTTCGACACCTTGCCCCTGGCTCGTCAGCTGTATCCGATGGGGAGTTTGGCACTTAGCTCCCTGGCGGGGCGGTTCAACATCGACACCGGGCGGGGGCATCACGCCCTGGACGATTCGCGCTGCCTGGTGCAGGTGTTCGAGAAACTGCAAGAAGAGCGTTTGCGACGCGCGCGGAAAACGTGCCTGGCGAACCTCCTTGATTGCATCGCGCTGGGAGCCGCACTGGAGAGCCGTGTGTTGAGCACCGAGGAGGATCGCGCCCTCCTCGAGGCGGCGACCTGGCGCGACCTGAAACGCCCCGCCAGCGTGGTGGATACCTATGTCGAGGAGATCGAACAGTTCCAGCTCCCCTATCCGCCGCTCGCTGAACTCTTCACGCGCATGAGCGGAATGGCGGACTGGAAGGGGAGCACCCACGACGACACGCCGCAGAATCGCTATCCGGAAGCCTACAATCGGCTGGTACGGTTGCTCGAGGTACTGCGAGCAACGGCGCTCGAGGATGCCATTCGCGAACTCCTTGATCGTGTGGCCCTCTCCACCTCGGAGGGGGCCGGGATCGATCAGGAGCGCGTCAGCCTGTTGACCTTCCATGCCACCAAGGGGCTGGAATTCACGCGCCTGTACCTGATTGGCATCGAGGATTACCAGATCCCGGGGTATCACGCCCTGACGGAACAACGCCACGCGGAGATCGGCGAATCGAGGCGTTTGCTCTATGTGGCCATGACGCGCGCCCGGGACAAGTTGACGATCACCTACTGCCGAGAACGCAACGGCAAACCGAGCGGCGGAACGCTTTTTCTCGACGAGATCCGCCAGCTGCCCCGCTCCACTCCGGCAAGCCCGCCGACTTGACAGACCTGGAAAAACGGCGACAATCAGGATGGTGACTGACACCCTTGTTGAGAGGCCCGGTTCGGGGAAGCGTTGGGCAATCTCTTCTGGGAGTGAGCATGTTGCACACCACCTGTCTGTTGTTTGTGCTCGGTGCCCCCGCGCACGGCGAGTCAATCTATCTTCCGCCCAATCTCTATCTGGTCCACGCGCGCACGGTTGCAGTTGGCCGGCGCGAGGTCTCGGGGCCCCGACCCAGGGTTACCATTCCCGAAGCGCGCTTTGAAATCACCCGGGTTTACCTCGGCCCCGACTGGCTGAAGAAGTATTCCTTTTCCTGCGACCAGGTGCCCTACCAGATTACGGTGACCTCGCCGCTCGACCGCCTCCAGGTGAACGTTGGCTTTCAGAAGGGGGCGGAAGGGTTGTGGTGGGTGTCTTACGACTCGGCGAAGGACGGCAGTTTGCACCCGGTGCGCCAGGCGGGTGTGGTCGATGCCCTGGGAATTCGGCCCTTCCCGTATCAGAAGATGCCAGGCGCGTCGAGAGGCCAACCAGAGAAGGGCACCAACGGCGAGCAGCTCTTTCGTGAAGGTCTGGCCTGGGCGGAGGCGGCGGAGAAGGTGTATCGAGCGAAATCGGACCAGGAGCGAGCCACGTTGCTCAAGGAGTATGCCGCTGAGCACGCGCCCCGGTCAGCGTGGGCCATCGCCTGCCTGGCCCATGCGCGCCAGAAAGAACTGGCTCCCTTCTTTCGCAAGTTGCTCGCTGACGAGAAGATGCCACTGGCCAGCCAGGTGGTTCTGGATGGGGCGTTGCTGACGGTCGATCCGTCGGGGTGGGAGAAGGCGAAGGAGCGCACCGCCCTGTATCAGCGCTGGCGGGAAACCTATCGCGGATCCGTGCTCCCCCTCCCTCTCGAGGTTCTGGATGCCCAGCGCATGCAAAGGCGTGAGCCTCCCCTGTTTCTGCGCCCGGGCGGAGGCTTGCCCTGAAGAGTGTTATCGCCCGGCCCAGCGCAGGGCGAGCAGGAAAAGCTGGGGATGCACGAGCGAGAGTTGTGCGCGGTTGGTGCGGTGCCACCAGGTTGACAGCAGAGGGTGTGCGCGCACCACCTCGCGCTCTCCGAAGAGAAGTAGATTCTGGGCATACCACCAGCACACGCGTTCCTCACGCCACAATTTGCCGCGCAGACAATCGATGGTCACAAAGCCGCGCGCTTCGAACCGCTCTGCCCAGTAGTCGGGCCACTGTTCGTTGAGGTGGTTGGTTCCGCCCTGGCCGGGGAGGGCGGCGCTGAACAGAACCCACGGCGCCAGTTTGGTGAGCGAATCGACGAGACAACTCGCCGCCGCCGCGGGCAAATGCTCCGCCACCTCCAAACACAGAGCCAGATCGAACGTTCGCCCCAGATCCAGAGGCTGCCCAAGATCGTGCGTTTGGAAGCAGTCCGCGGGGATGGCGAGCATCTCAGGCGGAACCCCGGGGCCGTCGATGCCAACCACCTCCTGCACTCCGTGCTCCAAAAACACCGCCAGCCACGCTCCCGTGCCACAACCGACATCCACCACACGACGCGGTTGGAACCACTCCCCGAGCAACGGGACAACCACCCGCGCAGACTGAATCGCCCCCTCGTGCAGACTGCGGTAGAAGTCGTCGGTGTATTCCTCCATGTGGGTTCCTCCTGCGTGACTGGGAAGTGGATGTGCGGAATTACGTATCAATCACGACGAAGTGCCTGCCAGCGAAGGGCATCGAGTGACAGGATGGTGCCAGTCGCTGGATCGAGTCGCACGCCGGTGGTGCGTTGAATCCACGCTTCGATCTCGGAGGGAGCGGCATCCCACGTTTGTGGAGAAGCCCAGAGGTGAATCCGTCCATCGATCCCTCCCGAAGCCAGTTGTCCGGTTGGCGAAACAGCCACCACAGTGACGATTCCCTGGTGGACTGGGGCGTGGCCAAGGAGTTTTCCCGTCGCCACATCCCACAGGCGCGCCTTGCCATCCCCACACCCGGTGAGGAGGGCTCGATCGTCGGGGCTCCAGGCGAGGGCAACCACGGCGTCGGGGTGAAGCAAGACGCCCACGGAAGCTCCCGTGTCAGCGTTCCAGAGGCGCACGGTGCGGTCGATGCCTCCGGTGGCAAGGAGGGAGCCGTGGTGGTTGAACGAGCCACACTGCAGCATACCCTGGTGAGAGAGTTTGTACTGCACCTTTCCGCTGAGGGCATCCCAGACGGTCGCGGACCGATCGGCGCTGATGGCGAGAACCAAGCGGCTGTCGGGACTGAAAGCCAGACCCAGCACCGCCCCGCTGAGGGAGGGGGTGGGGCACGCCTGGTTGAGTCCAAGATCCCACAGGCGAGCGTTTGCTCCCTCCTCTCCGTCGACTCCAAGTCCAAGAAGTCGTCCGCTGGGAGAGAGAGCCGCGCTCTGGAAGTGCCCCTTCAGGCGCATTTCTGGTCCCACACGTTGCCCGGTGGCCACGTCGCACAGCTGGGCGGTACACCAGGGACCATCAGGATTGGTGTGTACTGTCACCAGCCGTTTGCCATCGGGATGAAACACCAGGGTACTTACGGATCCCGGATGCTTGATCCGTGGGCCCACGCGTTGGGCGGTCGCAGTGCTCCAGACCTGGACGTGGGTATTGTCACTTCCGGTGCCAAAGCGCGTGGAATCCGGGCTGAATCCAACTTTCCAGATCATGCGCGATTCACGCATGATCTCTCCGATCCGTTGCCCGTTGGTGGTGTCCCACAGATGGGCGGCACTACCAAAATCCCCCGCTCCCAGGAACTTTCCATTGGGGCTGAACACCAGCGATTCCACCTTCCCATTGGCTGCCAGGGTGTAGGAGGGAGAACGCGGCAGGGGCAGGTCCCAGATCTTGGCGAATCCATCCCACGACGCGGTGACCAGGTGGTCTCCCTCGGGAGTGATCGCCACACTCACGATCTCCGCCTCGTGATGCAGTCGTCCGCCCACAGGGAGCCCCGTGGCGACATCCCACAACTGGCCCAACCCGGCGCTGCTGCCGGTCAGCAGTTTACGTCCCTCGCGGCTAAACGCCAGGGCCATGACTCCCCCCGTACTGCCCAGCGGTGGCCCGAGTGGTTGTCCACTCTGCACGTCCCAGAGACGAGCGGTTTGGTCGGTGCTTCCCGTGGCCAGCACCGTCCCCGCGGCGTTGAATGCAACCTGGGTGACGCGGTCCAGGTGGGTGAAGGGCTGGCCGATCGGCTGAAAGGTCTGGCCGTCCCAGAGCCGCCCTCCCGGATTGGTTCCCACGGTCACACAGTATTTCCCATCGGGGCTGAAAGCGACATTGTCGATCCGGCCTCCCGGGTGGTGCAGTTCGCCCAGTTGCTGCCCGGTCTGCGGATTGAACACGCGCGCCAGGGGTTCTCCCGCCAGGAGGAGCGCTTTGCCATCCGGGCGAAACGCCAGACCAAGCGCCCGGCCTGCGATCGGCATCGCCTTCCCAGTCGCCTCTCCCGTTTGGACCAGCCACACCCGCGCCTGGTGCTCGGCACAGGTCGCCAACCAGCGACTATCGGGACTGAAACCCAGCGCATCGACAATGTCGGGGTGGAGCAGCGGTTTTCCCTGGCGTTCCCCCGTGGCGGTGGCGACGACCTGAATCGTTCCCACGGTATCCCCGGCAGCCACCCACTTGCCATCGGGACTGAAGGCAAGGCGAAAGAGCCTTCCGGGCAGCCGCAGGGGCGGAAAACGCAACGCTCCCGTGGACACATCCCACAGGCGCAGATGCCGGTCGAGCGAACCAGTCGCCAGGGTCTTCCCATCGGGGCTGAGCGCGGCAACGGTGACCGCGTCTGGATGAGGGAGCATGGCACGTACAGGAGATAATTCCTCTCGCCATTGGTGTAGATTCAGGCGTGCCACGCGCTCCAGATCGCGGGCCTCGGGAGGCAGCAGTTCCAGCGCTCGCGTCAACCAGAGCATGCCGGGGGCCACGTCGCCTTTTTCGCACAGAGCCAACCCATGATCGAGCGCAAGCGTTGCCGACAGCGTGCGCGAATGAACCAGGGCGTCGGCAGTTCGCTGTTCGCGCTCCCGGATGGTTTCCTTCGCCTGGTGCTGGTACAGTCCAAACCAGGTGGCGAGGACAGCCGTCAGCAGCAGAGCACATCCAGCCAGACTGCTCGCGGTGGCCAGGGCGGGATTGCGCCGACACCAGCGCCACCCTTTTTCCAGGCGTGACACGGGACGGGCAAGAATCGGCCTGCCCTCCAGAAAGCGTCGCAGTTCCTCCGCCAGGTCGCGCGCCTGGCCATAGCGTTTCGCCGGGTCCCTGGCCAGCGCCTTCAAACAGATGGTTTCCAGATCGCGTGGGATCTGGTCGTTGAGCTGTCGTGGCGATTGCGGTTCGTCGTGCAATACCTGAAAAATCAGCATGCGCACGGTGCCGCGAAAGGGGAGTTCGCCCGTGAGCATCTGAAAAAGGATGACCCCGAGGCTGTAGACATCGCTCCGGCCATCGACCTGCGCGCCCTCCCCGCGCGCCTGCTCCGGGCTCATGTAGGCGGGGGTGCCGAGAATCTGGCCGTCGCGCGTGAGGGCAATCTCGGTCGCTTCGCGCTTGGCCAGCCCGAAATCCATGATGCGCGGGCGCCCCTGACCATCGAGCATGATGTTCGACGGCTTCAGATCGCGGTGAATGACGCCGCGCTCATGGGCGTATTGAATGGCGTCGGCAATCTCCGCGAGCAACTGGGCCGCCTCGCGCAAGCTCAGCCGTCCCGCGCTCAGACGATCCGCCAGCGTTACGCCACGAACAAATTCGCTGACCAGATAGGGAGTGCCGTGGAGTTCTCCCACCTCGTAGACGGAGACGATGGCAGGGTGCTGTAACTGGGCAGCACTGCGCGCCTCGCGTTCAAAGCGCGCGCGGTGCGTGGCCTGGACCAGGTTGCCCGCGCGCGGGATCTTGATCGCCACCTCGCGATCCAGGGCAGGATCGTTTCCCCGATAGACGGAGCCAAACGCGCCCTGTCCTACCAGTTCAAGCAGGACAAACCGCCCGAACTGACCGAGTGACCCAGAGCTGTCCTTCCCGTGCCAGCTGATGGTGGGCCCAGGATCGAGCGGAAAACTCGATCCGCACGAGGGACACTGGATCTCGTTTCCCGGGCCGGATTCGACGATCTCAATGGGATTGGCACAATGCGGACAGCGAATGTGCATGGGCGTTCTCCGACGGTTCGCGATCCCAGGGCGCAGGAGCGATCTGCCTGTCACTCATCACGCAGCAGGCGGTAGTGTTGCAGCAGCGCATCATTGACCCCCGACGGCTCGAAGGGTTGCCCCCCTTCAACCTCGTCCCAGGCGGCGCGCATCTGTTTGGCGCAGATCCAGCTGGGCATTTCGCCGGTGCCAGTACCCATCCCTGGACAGGTCACTCGGCGGATCGATCCCGGGCGATGGTCGTTGTGGCGGCGCACCGCGCGCAGCACTGCTCGGAAGGCGAGATAGGCGTTCAAGGTCTGCGCCACACGGACCGGCGCACGCATGGTGGGAGCGACCACGAGAAACGGGATGTCCGCCGCTCCTGTCTCCATCACCAGCGCCAGGCCAATGGGCAACTCGCCCTCCCAGTCTCGGCGGATGATCGCGCGGAGTTGGTCCTGCACCTGCCAGCCAAACCGTTCGCTGTAGAGGCGGTCAATGCCGCCATCCATGAAACCGAAGCAGTTCGCCGGGCTGACGACCGCCTCGGTGGGAACGCCGAAAATATCTCCGGTGGCAGGGATCACCTCGGCGATGCCCGCGAAGTGATGTTGCCAGGCGGTGGTGAGATCGCCGCCCCGGTCGCGCAGGTGGTAGGTGACGGGCGCCATGAAAGCGTTCTCCACGGTCGAAAACACGAGGCAGTGCGCGTGTGTGGCCCAGCAACAGGCGAACTCGTGCCAGCGGGACCGTTCGCAACTCACGGAGAGTTGCTCTTCTGCGTTCGGTGCCGCACCGCCATTGTCGGCGGTGCATTCGGCGAAAACAAGTCTGGGGCAGTGACCAGGGAGGAGGCAAGCTCATTGCGCTGGCTGATTCCCAGGAACATTTGGGGTGTTTTGATGTTCCTGAAGGTCCGGAGAATCAGGCACCTGGTTGAACACAAATTCAAAGCCATAAAAGATCCGATCCCCATCTTTCAGGGCGATCTCGGCAGAGCCAGGAGGTCGGTCGCCGTTCAGAAAGAAGCCACAGTGGCTGCCCAGGTCGCGAATGAAAAAGACCACTTCGCCGGATTCGGTCTCCGCGCGCCGGATCGAGAAGTGCTTCCTGGCGAGGCCCAGATCCGAGGGGATGCCGAGGTACAGGGTGTCTCCCTGGTGCACCTGGAACGCTTCTTTTCGACGTGCCTTCTCTGCGATTCCCGGCAGAGTCAGGGCTTCAGAGGCTCCACGCCCCACGATTGTCAAGGGACTGTCCAGCTCGAAGCGAATCGTCGTCTGGCGGCGAAGGTTGCGGTAGGTCAGGGTGGCCTTCATTGTTAGTGAGTCTCCTGCAACAGTCCCGAGCGAGGCTCGGCACGTCAGGAATGGCTTCGGTATGGTCGGCGTTACACGCTCAGGTTTCTTCGCAGACCTGCGGGTCAATCAGGTGCGTCCCTGGACGACATACACCGCTCCCAGGATCAGCCAGAGGACGCCGAAGCACCACACGGGAATGAAGAAGAGCGCGCCTCCTCCCGCTGGTGAAAACCAGCGTCGCTCGCCGATCTTGAAGCGGTAGGCCAGATCCATGGCCAGGGACAGAGGACCGGCGATAAGCATCAACGGTCCCTCGGCGGAAAGATTCGCCACGTGGCCGATGCCAAAGGCGATCGCAAAAGCGATTCCCGCCATGAGAATCCCGGGGAAATTGAAGATGAGCATCGCTATCGGCGAGTCTGGCTCGCCCCTCTACAGATTGGTTCCCAACTGGAGGACTCATTCTGCTCGGGGCGCATGGGAAATGCAAGGTCGGCGGGGGTAACGCTGTCCCTCGATCCCGCCACGCAGCAGCGGAAGGGCGGAAGAGGCGCTTGCCGGTGAGCGACCCTGGCAACGAGGCGCGTCACGAGACGAACTGGTTTCTCCAACTGCGCGCCGATCCTCCGTTGTCCCTCTTTTCACTGGTGCTGTGGTTGTACAATAGCACGAGTCCGATCCTACCACACACATGGGAGAGCGCTCATGCTGCATGTCACCGCAGAGGGGACTCGGCGCGATTTTCTTCGGCAATCAGCCATCCTGGGAGGGCTTGGGGTGCTGGGCACCTGGCCGCGCTCTCTGCGCGGTGCGGCGGCTCCCAGTGAGAAGATTCGCCTGGGCTTCATCGGCCTGGGAGGCCAGGGGAATTCCAATCTCGGGGCGTTGATGAAATACGCCGTCGCTCTGTGCGATGTCGATACCAAACGACTCGGGGCCGCGCAGGCGCGCGTCCTGGACAAAACCAAAACCAGGTGCGCCACCTACAGCGATTATCGCAAATTGCTGGAGAGCAAGGACGTCGATGCCGTGGTGGTCAGTACCCCTGATCACTGGCATGCCCTGATCACCATCGACGCCTGCCAGGCGGGCAAACATGTTTACTGCGAAAAACCGCTGACGTTGACCATCGCCGAGGGGCGCGCCATGGTCAAGGCGGCGCGCAAGCACAAGTGCATCGTCCAGACCGGGAGCCAGCAACGCTCCGATAGCAAGTTCCGACTGGCCTGTGAACTGGTGCGCAACGGGAAACTGGGGAAGATCAAGACGGTGAAGGTGGGGCTGGCCGGCGTCAACTTCAAGGGACCCGCCGTTCCCAACAGTGATCCCCCTGCGGAACTCGATTACGATTTCTGGCTCGGACCGGCGCCGAAGGTTCCCTACAACCCCAAGCACGTTCACTACAACTTCCGTTTCTTCTGGGATTACTCGGGCGGACAGCAAACGAACTGGGGCGCGCATCACCTGGACATTACCCAGTGGGCGCTGGGGATGGACGAGAGCGGACCGATCGAGGTCGAGGGCAAGGCTCGCTACAACGCCAACAAGTGGTATGAAGTCCCCGAGTGGACACACCTTGTCTACAAGTACGCCAACGGGGTGGTTGTCCACTGTGGTCAGGATTTCAAGATGGGCGCCACCTTCGAGGGTGAGAAGGGCACCCTCCATGTCAACCGCGGCAAGCTGGAAGCGAGCGATCCCGATCTGTTGAAGCAGAAGTTCACCGACCAGGACACGCGCCTGTATGTGAGCAGCAATCATCACAACAACTGGCTGGACTGCATCAGGACCGGCAAACTGCCCATCTGTGATGTGGAGATCGGCCATCGCTCGGCGACCGTTTGCCACCTGGGGAATCTGGCGGTTCGCACCGGGCGCAAGATCACCTGGGACCCGGCCAGGGAAGAGGTGGTGGGTGATAGCGAGGCGGCCAAAATGGTCAGTCGGCCCTATCGCGCCCCGTGGAAGCTCCCCAGCCTGTAATCACGAGCACGGGAAGCGAACGGTCGGAAGCGTTTGCTTCCCGTGCTTGCGCGGCCAGGAGTGAAACCTCGTTGAGAGAGTGGCGTCTCTCACCCCTTCCCGAATCTGGCACCGTGCGCGCACGGAAGAAGGCAAAGCGATTGCATTTGTCCCGGTGTGCGCGGTTGGGTAGCATCGGGGAAGTTGTCACCCAGTCGTCCAACCGGAGGAGACGATGTTCCGAACCCTGGCGTTCGCTCTGGCGGTGTTGTTCTCGTGCGTCTGTACGTCGGCACGGGCCGATCAAGCGGAGGACAGGGCCGTCGCCTACATCCAGAAAGTGGGCGGAACGGTAACCCGCGACGAGAAGGTGTCCGGTTCACCGGTCGTGGCGGTGAACCTGGCTAGATGTCGTCAGGTATCGGATGCGGGGCTGAAGGAACTGGCCGTGCTCAAGAACCTCACCTCGCTCGACCTGTTTGGCACGAAGGTGACGGACGCGGGGCTGAAGGAACTGGGCGCTCTCAAGAGCCTCACCTCGCTCAACCTGTCCTTCACGGAGGTATCAGATGCGGGGCTGAAGGAACTGGGCGCTCTCAAGAATCTCACCTCGCTCCACCTGGGTGGCTCTCCTCAGCTAACTGACGCAGGGCTGAAGGAAGTGGGCGCTCTCAAGAACCTCACCGAACTCTGGCTATTTGGCACGAAGGTGACGGATGCGGGACTGAAGGAACTGGGCGCTCTCAAGAACCTTACCTCGCTCCACCTGGGCAGCACGGATGTGACGGATGCGGGCATGAAGGAACTGGCCGCACTCCAGAATCTCACCTCGCTCGACCTGTTTGGTACGAAGGTGACGGATGCGGGGCTGAAAGAACTGACCGCGCTCAAGAGCCTTACCTCGTTCATTCTGAACGGGACGAAGGTGACGGATGCGGGGCTGAAGGAACTGACCGCGCTCAAGAATCTCACCAAACTCGACCTGGGTGGCACGGAGGTGACGGACACGGGGCTGAAGGAACTGGCGGCACTCCAGAGCCTCACCATGCTCGACCTGCGCGACACGAAGGTGACGGATGCGGGGCTGAAGGAACTCACCGCTCTCAAAAACCTCACCAAACTCGACCTGTCCTTCACGACGCTGACGGATGCGGGGCTGAAGGAACTGGCCGCACTCAAGAACCTCACCATGCTCGACCTGTCCTTCACGAAGGTGACGGATGCGGGGCTGAAGGAACTCAGGAGCGCGTTGCCAAAGTGTAACATTGCGAATTGACCCAGGTGCAGCGTTCGATCGCTCTGCTGGTCGACAGCACCCAGTCCCAGTGGACTGTGGTCCTCTATGGTTCCTGCCAGGCGATGGGTCGAAATTGAACGAGTCGCCGCCAGCTGGGCTGCCATCGCAGATGTGTTGGCCCAGCTGCCGAGGATGTCCGTGGAGAAGTTTGCGTTGTTGGCGGCCTGCAACGGCGGGTAATTCGCCGATGTCTCATTCCTGGCCGTGCGGAGTAGAGTTGAGGCGCTGGTCTGGGGAAAGTTCATGGCGAGGATCGTGATTGTTGGTGGGGGTGTCTCGGGGTTGTCGCTGGCTTATCGGCTGCAACAACAACTCCCCACGGCAGAGATCACCGTGCTGGAAAAGAACAATCGACTGGGCGGATGCATCGGCACGGTGCAGCACGCAGGTTTTCGCATCGAGATCGGTCCGAACGGCTTTCTGGACAACAAGCAGAGCACGCTGAATCTGTGCCGCGACCTGGGACTCGGCGCGGGGCTGGTCCGCGCCAGCGAGGCCGCTGCGCGCAATCGCTTTCTGATGTTGCGTGGCAAGATGCACCAGTTGCCTTCCAGCCCGCTGGCGTTTCTGACGAGTGGCGTGGTCAGCTGGCGCGCCAAGCTCGCCCTGCTCACCGAACGCTTTCGCTCGCCGCGCCCTGATCTCAAGGATGAATCGATCGATGCCTTTGCCCGGCGCCGCACCAGCGCCGAGATTGCCGACACCCTCGTCGATGCCTTCGTGACCGGCATTCATGCAGGCGACCCGGGGCTGCTCTCGGTGCGCGCCGCCTTTCCCCGCTTCGCTGAACTGGAACGTCAGTATGGCAGCCTGAGCAAGGGGATGGCGCACGCCGCCCGGCAGCGCCGCGCCGAGGCAGCAGCACGCGGTGAGACACCCACGCGGCAGCAGATGTGGTCGTTCCCCGAGGGGCTGGGACGCCTGATCGACACGTTGCGCCAGCAATTGAAAACCCCTCCGCTCGCCGGGGTGACGGTGCGCCAACTCGAACGCGCCCCGGAACGTGGCTGGATCGTCCGTGGCGAGGGGCAGGAGCGGTGGGACGCCGACGTTGTGGTGCTGGCCTGCCCGGCCTATCAGCAAGCGTCGCTTGTGGCGGATCTCGATGCGGAACTGGCGGACTGGATTGGTGGAATCGCCTACAACTGCATCGCGGTGGTGGCCCTTGGTTTTCGGCGCGCCGAGATCGCCCATCCGCTCGAGGGCTTTGGGTATCTCACGCCCGGGCGCGAACGGCGCGATGTTCTGGGGGTGCAGTGGTGCTCGTCAATCTACCCGGGACGCGCCCCCGAGGGGATGGTGTTGCTGCGAGCGCTGTGTGGCGGCTGGCATCGCCCGGAAATGCTGGGGTGGGACGAACAACGCCTGCTGACGGCGGTGCGTCAGGAGTTGCGGCACGCCCTGGGAATCGTGGCGGACCCGGTGATGCACTTCCTGTGGCGCTGGGAACGCGCGATTCCCCAATATCACCTGGGGCACCTGGAACGTCTGGCGCGCATCGAGGAGCGGAGCGGGCGCTATCCCGGGTTGTTCGTGGCGGGAAATGCCTTCCATGGGGTATCGCTAAATGACTGCACCGAACAGGCCGAGATGCTGAGCGCGCGCATCAAGATTCTGCTGGCACATTGAGCCCTTTCGTGCGATTCATAGATTCTCTTTAGCGGTGATGCGCACCCCTGTGGTAGCATGGCCGCGCGGACGTGACGGGGCCTTGGTCTCGTCGTCCACCAACCCGGACCCCGTTCTCCTCTGATCTTTGCGACCACGAGGCGATCATGAAAGAAGTACTGAGCCTCATCCTGGGTGGCGGTAGGGGCACTCGCCTGTATCCGCTGACCAAGCTGCGCAGCAAGCCTGCGGTTCCCGTGGCCGGCAAGTATCGCCTGATTGATATTCCCATCAGCAACTGCATCAATAGCGGGTTTAGCCGTGTCTATGTCCTGACGCAGTTTCTCAGCGTGAGTTTGCACAGGCACATCGCCAATACCTATAAATTTGATCCGTTTAGTCGGTCGTTTGTCGAGGTCCTGGCCGCCCAGCAGACCAACGAGACGGCGGACTGGTATCAGGGGACGGCCGATGCGGTGCGGCAGCAAATTCGCTATGTGCAGGAAGACAGCTGCGACTATGTGCTCATTCTCTCCGGCGATCAACTTTATCGCATGGATTTTCGCCATCTGCTCAAAACCCACGTGGAGACCCGGGCCGATGTGACCATTGCCACCATCGCGGTCCCCAAGGAACAGACCCCCGAGTTGGGGCTGGCGCGCCTGAACGAGGAGGGGGCCGTCGTGGGCTTTGTCGAGAAGCCCAAGACCGACCCTTTGCTGGTCGGATTGGAACTGGGCGCTGACTGGTTGAAGCAACGGGGCGTGTCGGATCCCAATCGCAAGTACCTGGCGAACATGGGCATCTACATGTTCAATCGCAATGTGTTGCTGGATCTGCTCAACCAGGAGCCGCGCGCCACCGACTTTGGCAAGGAGGTCTTTCCACGGTCGGTGAAAACGCATCGCATCATGGCCCATGTCTTCGACGATTACTGGGAAGATCTGGGCACGGTGAAGGCGTATCACGAGGCGAGCCTGGCGCTGGCGAGCGACACGCCGCCCTTTGACTTCCACAGTCCCGAGGGGGTGATCTACACGCGCATGCGTTTTCTGCCGGCCTCGCGCATCAGTGCTGCCACGGTGAAGTCCTGTCTGATCAGCGATGGGTGCGTGGTGCAGGAAGGGACGCGCCTGGAACGCTGTGTGGTTGGCGTGCGCAGTCGCATCGGTCGCAACACCAGCATTCGCGATACGGTCATCATCGGCGCCGATCGCTTTGAGACCGACGCCGAGCGAGCCGCCAACCGTCGCGAGGGGATTCCCGATCTCATCATTGGGGATGGCTGTGTGATCGAAAATGCGATTATCGACAAGGACGCGCGCATTGGCCGGAATGTCCGCCTGATCAATCAGAAGGGCATTCTCGATGCCGAGGCGGACAACTATACCATCCGGGAGGGCATTGTGATCATCCCGCGCGGTACCATCATTCCCGATGGCACCGTGATCTGAGCACCCGCTCTGGACAGGATGGCTCCATGAGGACTGCCAGCGAGGACGTGCCACTCACGCTCCCGCAACTTCAAGATCTCCTTCGCACGGTCGAACCGGCGGCCGTTCTGGTGCCCCCACGCCTGCTGCGCCGCATCATCAAACAGGTCTGTGCGATCAAGGGGATCGGTTTGCTGGTCCCCCATCGCAAAACCTTGCCGCTGGCGCGCGCCACCTTGCTGCGCATCGTTGAGCGCGAGGAACTGGGTCTGCCCACTGGAACCGAACTTCCCGAGGCGGTTCTGCTACTGACCAGCCCCGAGCCACGGCGCCTGGCGCAGCGCCCGCGCGCCGTCACCCTGGTGAAATACTGGCGCTTGCTCTTTCATGCCTGCGTCGATCAGCACTTTGCCCGCCTCCGGGACGAGGGGAAACTCCCCGAGCCGCGGGTTCACGAATTGATCGATCGCATCGGGTTCGCTCAGTTCGCCGAGATCCGCCAGGTGTTGCACCAGGAGCGCTTTCTGCTCCCCCCCGAGGATGACGCCACCGTTCTGTGCGAGTTTTTTTCGCTCTATCTCGAACTGCGCTCGTTTGCCCACACCTTGTTACCGCGCTACTTCCCCGCCGTGGACAATTGGGAGGGCCTCGATCAGCTGGCCGCCGAATTTCTCGATGCGGATCGCCTGTATCAACGAACGCGCCTGGAGGGTGCCCCCGACCCCGAGACGGTCTATGTGCCCCTGGAGGAGGACGGCGACGAGGATTTGCCGCCCGAGGAACCCGAACCCACGCTTAACCCCTCGCCGGTTCGGTATGCGCGCCTGCTCGATTCGGCGAAGGAGGCCGGGGAACGCGGGAATTCGGTGCGGGCTGCCATCCAGTTCGAACGGGCGCGCAAGGCGGCCTGCACCCCGGAGGGACAGCAGACTGCCCACGACGCTGCCCGCCAGGAAATCGATCGGCTCACCTCGCGCTTGGCGGTCGCCTTGCAACTGCATCATCACGAAGCGGAGGAGTGGCGACACCGTCTCCCCATTCTGCTCGAACCGGCCACGCGCGGCCCCTGGCCCGCAGCGGCTCGCCTGCTCTACGATCTGCAAAAAGTGTGTGTGTACCACGAGCGCGATCTCTACGCGGCCGATCTCGTGGAATGGATCGTGACGTTCGGCAAACGGCCGATCAAACGCCTCTTGCCGCATCAGTGTGAAGTGTTGCTCGTGCAGCATCTGCGCTCCGCCTTGAATCGGCTGGGAAAGGTGCGCATGGACGACGAGCAGCGGCGCAAACTGTCGATCCTCATGCATGCCTCCCTGCATCACTGCGAGGAACGACTGCGCGATCGGTTTCGCCCCATCCTGCACGGGGCGCTCGACGAGGTGGGTTTGCAACCCGGCAATTACCCCGAGCGCATTGCCCGGCGCAAACTGGTCGAGGAACTCCTTGATCTCATCATCGAGCGCGGCTTTCTCACTATTGGCGATTTACGCGATGCGATTTCTCGCAATCAGCTCAAGCTGTACGATCTGTCCGGGCCGGGGGAACTCCTCAAGGGCGATATTCTGATCCGGTTGAATCGGCGCCTGGCGGAGGATCTCGATGGGGTCTATCGCCGGGGGGAGATCTATCTGCGCTGGTTGCAGCGCGGCAGCAGCCTGGCCTTTGGCACCCGCGTGGGGCGCTGGCTGACGCGCTATCTTTTCCTCCCCTATGGGGCCGCGTTTGGCGCGCTGGTCTGCGCCAAGGAGATCTACCATATCTGCCATGCGACGGTGCACTGGGTCTCGGGGTTGATGGAGAAGATGTTCGCCCAGACTCCCGAGGAGTTGACGGAGGTGGTGGAACCCGTGGTCAAGCATTCCGCCTCCAAGGGCGAAGCCTTCTCAACGTTCGATCTGACCGTGATCGCCGTTCTGGGAACGTTCTTTCTGCTGCTGATCTGCTCGGCGGGATTTCGCGCCCGCGTCTGGCGTGAAACCGTTCGCCTGTGGAATGCCCTGGTTTTCGTGGTGACCCGTGGGCCGGAATGGGTCATGGATCATCCCGCGATCAAGAAGGTGCTGGAGAATCCCCTTGTCCACTTCTTTCGCCATTACCTCCTGCGCGCCGCGCTGCTGACCCTGGTTGTGGCGTGGCTCTGTTCGCTCACCCATTTGCTGCTCAGTCGGCAATTGATGCTGTGCGGGGTGACCTTTGCTCTCGGCGCTGGGTTGTTTAACTCGCGCGGCTGGCGTTTGCTCGAAGAAGTCTCGGTGGACTGGTTGTCACGCAACGGACACTGGCTGTGGACCACGTTACTCCCCGGGCTGGTGCGCTGGATTCTGTATCTGTTCAAGGCGGCGCTCGATCATCTCGAACGCTGGATGTATACCGTGGATGAGTGGCTGCGCTTTCGCTCAGGGCAGGCGCAGCACACCTTCACCATCAAGACCGTGCTGGGGTTTGTGTGGTTTTTGCTGACTTATTTGATCCGCGTTGTCATCAATCTCTTTGTCGAGCCCACCTTCAATCCGATCAAGCATTTCCCCGTGGTCACG
Source organism: Planctomycetota bacterium (assembly GCA_029777335.1). GTDB lineage: Bacteria > Planctomycetota > Planctomycetia > Gemmatales > Gemmataceae > JAKOSN01. The sequence goes on along the minus strand of JAKOSN010000016.1, from coordinate 10,724 downwards.
ATGGCGGCCAAGTTGATCATCCCGTACATCCCCAACTGGGCGATTGCCATCACGCACGCGCTGGCGCCCTTCGTGGGCGACTGGTTGGCCGGGACGATGGCGGGGGTGATTATTCTGCTGATTCCGGGAATCGCTGGGTTTGTCGCCTGGGAGTTGAAGGAGAACTGGCGGCTCTATCGCGCCAACCGCGCCAACGAACTGGGGCCGGTGATGATCGGGCATCATGGCGAAAACATGCTCCGCTTCTTCTCGCCGGGATTGCACTCGGGGACCGTGCCGAAGATCTTCATCAAACTGCGTCGCGCTGCCCGGCAGAGCGATGGCCGATCCTTCCACAAGCAACGGGAGAATCTTCTGCATGTCGAGGAATCGCTACGCCACTTTGTGGAGCGCGAATTGCTCTTTTTGCTCGAAGGGAGCAAGGGGTGGGGGACCGTGCGCCTGCATCTGGGCACGCTGACCCTGGGGACCAATCGCGTTGAACTGGAACTCTGCCATCCCGATCCGCGCACCGAGAGTTTGTGGCTCGCCTTCGAGGAATATCATGGTTGGCTGCTGGCGCGCCTGGTGCGGCGCGGTTGGCTGGGGCGGCTCAACGAGGCGCAGCAAGCGGCGCTGACCAATGCACTGGCTGGTTTTTACAAGCTGGCGGGGGTCGATCTGGTGCAGGAGCAGTTCCAGGCCACTCTCCCGCTCGATGCCTCGGTCTACACCGTGACCGAGAAGGCACTGCTCACCTGGCCGGGCGGGGATTTCCGCCAGCTGGTCGCCTATCCGCTCGAAGAGAAGCCTCCCGCCGAGGGGTCCGCCCCGGGGGGCTGTCCGCTGTTCAGCCACCAGTCCATTCTCTGGGACGCGTGGGTGGAAACCTGGGAACTCGATCAGGCGGGGAAACTCCCGGTGCCGCGCTTGCTCCCCAGTACGCCGCTGCTTCCCGCGGCGCCGGGGTGATTTTCTCTCTCCCCCAAAGTCACGCGCGCTGTTCACAATGCAGGGATGGTATCTCCTCATTTGCTGGCGTTGGGGCTTGATCCCACGTTGATTCTGCGCGCCCAGGGGCTCACTCCCGACCCATGGCAGCGCGAGCTGTTGCTGGCTCCTGATCCACGGGTGCTGCTGAATTGCTCACGCGGCGCAGGGAAATCGCGCACCTGTTCCGTGCTCGCCCTGCACGCGGCCCTCTTTCAGCCGGGGAGTCTGGTGTTGCTGCTGGCGCGCGCCCTGCGTCAGGCCAGCGAATTGCTCCACTACGTCAAGCAGGCCTATCAGGCGCTCCAGCCCCCTGTGCCGACGGTCCGCCGCTCGCTGACCTGCCTGGAATGGAGCAATGGTAGTCGGATTCTGGCGTTGCCCGGGCGCGAGGCGACCATCCGCAGTTACCAGGGGGTTCGCCTGTTGCTGATCGACGAGGCCGCTCGTGTTCCGGATGAACTCTACTACTCGGTGCGCCCGATGCTGAATGTGTCGCGCGGCCGGCTGATCTGTCTGTCCACCCCCTTTGGCGCACGCGGGTTTTTCTGGAAGGAGTGGCACGACGCGGCCGCTCCCTGGAAACGAGTGTGCATTCCCTGGCATCAATGTCCACGCATCGATCCGGCCGCCCTTGCCGAGGAACGCCGGGCGATGGGCGCTGCCTGGGTGGCGCAGGAATACGAATGCTCTTTTGTGACCATGGAAGGTCTGGTCTATCCGCAATTCGCCGATACCCTGGTCGAGTGCGTCCAGGCGCCGCCCGGGCGTGCGGTGGGCGGGATCGACTTCGGCTGGCGCAATCCGTTTGCCGCGGTCTGGGGGGTGCTCGATGGCAACGATGTCCTGTGGATCACGGGCGAACGGCATGCGCGGGCGGTTCCGCTTCATGTGCACGCTGCGGCGCTGCGCGATCTGGGCCCGATCACCTGGTATGCCGATCCCGCCGGGCGCACCGAGATGGAGGAACTGCGTGCTGCCGGGTTGAAGGTGCTGCGCGGCACGAATGCCTTGCGGGCGGGGATTACTGCCGTCAATGCGCGCATCCACACGGGGCGCCTGAAGGTGGTGCGTGCCCGCTGCCCGGCGTTGTGTGCCGAGGCGTTGCTGTATCGCTATCCCACCGGTGCGGAGCGGACAGCCAGCGAGGAGAATCCGCTCGATGCCAACAATCACGCCCTGGCCGCGCTGCGTTATTTGATCTCCCGCCTGGATGAGCACTTCCTCGCCCGGCTGCGCCAGGGGCGTCCCGAGGCACAACCCCGGGACAGGGCGCCTCCGCTATTGGTGGATAATGACGCTCTCTGGAATCGCCTGAGCTAATCGCTGAGCCGGTTCTGCTTCTTTTGGAGAGATTCTCATGCGCCGACTGATTCATCGTCTGGCGGCCTGGTTGACCCAGAAGACCGCCCCTGCCACGGTCCGCGGTGCGTTGAGCAGCGCGCCCGCGTTTCTCGATAGCTATCGCCGGGTGCGCAACCCCAGCGCGCTCGAATTACTCGCCGAGCTGAAAAATACCGCCTACACCTGTGCCACGCTCAACGCGAGCGTGTGTGCCACCTATCCCCCGCGTCTCTATGTTGCCACCCGGCGTGGCGAGATGCGCCCCCGCTGTCTGACCCGGGGCCTGAGCGCTGGCGAACATCGTGCTCTGCACACCCGCCCCGAACTGGCGCCCCGCATCAAGGCGAGCGAGCGGATTGAGGAGGTGCTCGAGCATCCGCTGTTGCGCTTGCTTCGGGCGGTCAACCCCACGCACAATGCCCATGACCTGTGGGAGTTGACCACGCTCTACCAGGAAGTCCATGGCAGTGCTTACTGGCATCTCACCTTCGACGGGTTGGGGGTGCCGGAGGCGATCTGGGTGTTGCCCAGTCAGCAGGTGCGCCTGGTGCGCAGCCCGGAGTCGGGAGCGCTCGTCGATTACTACGAGGTCCAGACCGCGACCGGCGCGGAGCGAATTGCGCCGGGTGCGCTCATTCACTTTCGCTATCCCGATCCGCGCGATCCGTATGGGGCAGGGTTGTCGCCCTTGCGCGCGGCGTTCGAACAGGTGGCGATGGCTTCGGAATTTCTCGCCTACAAGCGGGCGCTGTGGAGCAACAACGCCGTTCCGGGAGTGATCGTGAGTCCCGCCGAGGTCATCTCCGACGAGGAGCGGGCGCGCCTGGAAACGGCGTGGCAACAGAAGTTCGCGCGGGGTGGAACCGGCCGGCTGCTGGTGGCGGAGTCCAGCCTGCGCGTGGATGTGTTGCAGCAATCGCTCGGCGATCTGGCGGCGCTGGCCGAGGCCCGGGCCACGCGCGAGGAGATTGGCAACGCCTTTGGCATTCCGATCCCCTTTCTAACGGGCGAAACGAACCTGGCGAACCTGCAAGCGGCGGAACAACAGCACGCCAGTCAGGCGATTCGCCCGCGCTTGCAACGCCGCGATGAGAAGATCAACGAGCAGTTGATTCCGCTCTACGATGCGACGGGGCGTCTTTTCGTCGCCAGTGACGACCCCGTGCCGCGCCAGCAAGAGTTTCTGCTGAAGCAGCAAGAAACCGACCTGCGCTGGGGCGTGCGCACCATCAACGAGGTGCGTGCGGAGCGCGGCCTGGAGCCCGTCCCCTGGGGCGAACACCCGTGGCAGCCCACCTCTGCCGGGCCCCAGAGAACCAACGGGTTCGCTGAATGAGCGGAGGTGGGAAGCCTTCGTATCCTTGAGGAAAAGTGGGCAAGGTAGTCGGGAATCGCGTGCAAGTCAAGCGAGCGGGGGTTAGAATGACATAAAAGTGTCGGAGAGGTCCACTCGCACCCTCTCACTGTTGCGATGTCTCAGATCCTTGCTCACGGCCTTGCGCCCCCCTGAGTCAGGTTGTCCCACGCGGGAGATGCCATGAAGCCCTGTGATCACTCCCAGGATCCCGCGCAGTTTGTGACTTCCTTGCTCCAGCACACCGCAGATCCATTCCACCTTCTGTTTGACAACCTCAGGGATCACGCCGTTTACATGCTTGATGCCGAGGGACGCATCGTCAGCTGGAACCATGGCGCGGAGCGGATCAAGGGGTACGCCGCCTCGGAGGTCCTGGGCCAACCGTGGGCGAGGCTGTATTCTCCCGAGGAGGTCGCGCAGGGGAAACCGCAGGAACATCTGGCCCTGGCACGCGCCAAGGGCACGTTCGAGGAGGAAGCCCTGCGCACGCGAAAAGATGGGTCCACGTTCTGGGCCCAGTTCACGATCAGCCTCTTGACCGACGGCGGTCGAGCTGTTGCCTTCCTCGTCGTGGTGCGTGACCGGACCGAGCAAAAGCGCACGCTCGATCGGTTGCGAGAGAGCGAGGAACGGTTTCGGCTGCTGGTGGAGGGGGTGAGTGACTACGCCATCTACATGCTGGATCCAAACGGCATGATTATCACCTGGAATACTGGGGCGGCGCGGTTATTCGGCTACCGCGCCGACGAGATCCTCGGGAAACATCGGAACATTCTCTTTTCTGACGAGGAGAAAACGGCGAGGCTGAACGAGGAGAGCCTGCGCCGGGCCGCGGCGAACAGATCTCATTCGGAGGAGGGGTGGCGCATTCGCAAGGACGGGTCGCGTTTCTGGGCGGGTGGAACGCTGATCGCGCTGCGAGATGACGTCGGCGGATTACGAGGTTTTGGCAAGGTGGTTCGGGATCTGACCGACCGCAAACAGGCGGAGAGTGAGTTGCAGGTGCGGAACCGGGCGATCCAGGCCGTGGCGGCTGGCATCCTCATCACCGATCCCCGTCAGCCGGACAACCCCATCATCTACGCCAGCCCTGGGTTTGAGCGTCTGACCGGCTACTCGCAGGCCGAGGTTCTCGGGCGCAATTGCCGTTTCTTGCAGGGCAAGGACACCGACCGTGCCGTGGTTACCCAGATGCGCGCAGCGATCCAGGCCGGGGAACGCTGCGAGGTGGAACTGGTGAACTATCACAAGGATGGGAGCCGATTCTGGAATGCGCTTGCCATCTCTCCCATCCATGATGATGCCGGCGAGGTGACTCATTTCATTGGCGTGCAAACCGATGTGACCGAACGCCGACAGCTGGAACTGCAGTTTCGGCAAGCCCAGAAGATGGAGGCGGTCGGGAGACTGGCCGGCGGCGTGGCGCACGACTTCAACAATTTGCTCACCATCATCAACGGCTATACCGCCCTGTTGCTCCAGCGTCTTCTGCCCGACGATCCGATCCGGGACCTGATCGCCGAGGTGCACAGGGCTGGGGAACGCGCCGGCACGCTGACTCGCCAACTCCTGGTCTTCAGCCGACAATCGGTGCTGGAGGCCAAGGTACTTGACCTCAACGCGGTGGTCGCGGATACCGAGAAGATGCTGGTACGTCTGATTGGAGAGGACATCACGTTGACGACCGCCCTGGAGCCAACCGTCGGCTCGGTCAAGGTGGATCCCGGTCAACTCCAGCAAGCGCTCATCAATCTGGCCGTGAACGCCCGGGATGCCATGCCCCAGGGCGGCAAGTTGACGGTCGAGACGCACGAGGTCGAACTGACCGAGGAGCAGTGCCAGCACCTCCCGGAGTGCAAGCCCGGGCGCTATTCCCTACTTGCTGTTACCGATACCGGCATCGGCATGAACGAGGCGACGCGCTCCCTCATTTTCGAGCCGTTCTTCACCACCAAGGAGGTAGGAAAAGGAACGGGGTTGGGGCTGGCGATGGTGTACGGATTCGTCAAGGCGAGCAATGGGCACATCAGCGTGTACAGCGAACCAGGAGTCGGAACCACCTTCAAGTTGTACTTTCCCCAGGTTCAGGAGCGGGCGCAGGCGGGGAAATCGTCGCCCCTGATGGTCCCGATGCCCCGGGGGCACGAAACGGTGCTCCTGGTCGAGGACGACGATGTCGTGCGTGCCTTGACCCGACATGTTCTCCAGGGCAGCGGCTACCAGGTGCTGGAGGCGTCCAACGGCAAGGAGGCGGTGCGCCTGGCCAGGGAGCACGCGGAGCCCATCCACTTGCTGGTGACGGACGTGGTCATGCCTTACCTGGGGGGGCGTCAGGTCGCCGAACAGGTTGGGGTGCTCAAACCAGGGATCAAGGTGCTGTACTGTTCCGGTTACACCGACGACGCGGTGGTTCGGCACGGCGTTCTGGAGGCGGGCACGGCCTTCATGCAGAAACCCTACTCGCCTTCTTTACTGGTGCAAAAGGTGCGCGACGTGCTCGATGGCCTCGCGTGATCCCCGTCAGCCCAGGTGGTGCCTCACCCAGGAACAAGGGGACGCCTGTCGGCGCTGGTTTCCCCTGTTGGTAATCCCTCCTCTCTCACCTCCCGTGGCTTCTCCGCGCGGGGCACTCCCTGGCCAGATCAAAAGTCGTGTATCAAATCCTCGTCGTGCGGCAGATAACAGATAGAGGGCGGGACGGAACACCGGCCGAGGGAGGAACATGCCGACCAGCCCAAAGAAGAACGTGATGGACCGACTTCGTCGTGCCGCGCTTCTGCGCCAACGCGATGGGGTTGGCGACGGGGAACTGCTTGGCTGTTTCCTTGAACGGCACGACGAAGCGGCTCTCGCCGCCCTCATCAAGCGCCACGGTCCGATGGTGTGGGGAGTCTGCCGTCGCCTTCTCAACCACCACGACGCGGAGGATGCCTTCCAGGCCACCTTCCTTGTCCTGGTCCGCAAGGCGACATCCATCGTGCCCAGAGAGATGGTGGGGAACTGGCTCTACGGGGTTGCTCACCAGACGGCGTTACAGGCACGGCGAACCGCGACGAGACGGAGGGCGAGGGAAATCCAGGTGCAGGAGATGCCCGCCGTCGAAGCTGTGCCGCAGGATCAGTGGTCCGAACTCCGGCCCCTTCTGGATCAGGAGTTGAGCCGACTGCCGGACATCTATCGGGCGGTGCTCGTCCTGTGCGAACTGGAAGGCCGCACCCGCAAAGAGGTTGCTGGTCAACTTCGAGTGCCGGAAGGGACCGTCGCCGGGCGGTTGGCGCGAGCCAGGGCGATGCTGGCAAAACGGCTTCTCGCCCAGGGGATCACTCTCTCCACGGGCGCACTGGCGCTGGTGCTGGCGCAGAACGTGGCGTCGGCGCGGGTGCCACTGTCGGTGCTCTCAAGCACGATCAGTGTCGCAAGTGGCGTTGCGGCGGGGCAAGCGGCGGTGGAACTCATCACCCCGCAGGTGGCCGCTCTCACCGAAGGGGTGCTGAAAACCATGCTGCTCACCAAACTCAAATCGCTCTTTCCTGTCCTTCTGGTGCTGATCTTTGTGGCGACTGGCGCGACGATCCTCAACGGTCGGTCCGCGACCGCGCAGAGCGAACGGCCCCCTGTTGTCGAGAAGCCGAGGGAAGCGCCCGCGAAAGAGGAGCTGCAGCAGGAGGAATTCGCCTGGGGCAAGGAAGTGGATGGCCTTCAACTTGGCCTGGCCCTGGTGCCCGCCAACAAGAACGTCTATTGCACCGGCGAGGCGATCACCCTTGAGGTTCGAGTGCGGAACGTCAGCAAGGCTCCGAGAAAGATTACCTACTGGCTTCTCTTTGAGACTCAGCCACAGATCACCACTGCGCAGGGGAAAAAGGTGGTGGTCACCATGCCACCTGCCCTCAACTTTGAAGTCGTTCTGACCGAAAAGGTCATCCCGCCTGGCGCAACGAGCACCCTGTACCGACCGAGGGTGATGGTGGCGGGGGCTCAGGAGGGGAATGTCGACTGGAATGCGCTTCTTCCCCTCCCCACCATTCGAGTGAAGCCAGGAAAATACGAGATCGCATACAGAGGAATGCTGGACAATCACCCCTCGCTGTCGACGGGCACCGTGGCATTTGTGGTGAAAGAGAAGGACACACGGGCGTTGCCTGCGAAGCCCCTGCGCGAGCCGGCGCAGGGAGGCTTCACCGCCTGGGGTAAGGAGGTCGGCGGGCTGCAAGCGGGGTTGGGGTATCTCCCGGGCCAGAAGGGAATCTCCCACACGGGCGAGACCGCCACGCTGGTCGTTCGAGTGCGCAACGTGGGCAAGAAAGAAGTCGCGTTTCAGTATCTGCGGCAGTTCTTCATTGAAAATCCGCCCACGGTGGTGGATCCGAATGGCAAGGCGGTGCCTCTCCTCCGCGTGAGCGCCATGGGGTTTCACATTCCTGCCGCGGTGAAGTTGCCCCCGGGAGGGGAGATGCAACTGTACAAATGGGAAGTCGAACTGAGGCCAGCGAGCGAGAGCAACCAGAGACATTTCTCCGCTCTGTACGGCACGGGGAAATTTCGGATCCAGTATGAGAGAATCCTGGGCAATTCCTCGGCGGGTTCGGTCAAGAACGATCCCGCGCTGAACAACCTCGCCACGGGAAAGCTGGACCTGGAAGTGACAGCCGATGCGCCTCCGGCCACGTCCGAACCGAACGAGGATCAGGTTCTGGCGTTCACCAAGACGTTCCTCGTTGCCATGCGGACTCACCATGGCGACAGGAATGGCAATGCAATTCGGGAGTATTTTGACCCGCATTATCTGAAGAAGTATCACCTGCTCGATCGGGATCTTGCGGTTCAGATGGCTCCGATCGGCAATATCTGGAACTATGAGGTTGCCGACGACCGGCGCACGATCCTTTGCCTGGTGGAAACGCAGGCAACCCCCAACGCCCCGGTCAAGGAGGCGCTCCTCCTTCGCGTCGCCGTCCACGAGGGCAAATTATACGTTTCGCCAGTGAAGGCGCCCGACCCAAAAACGGGCTCCTTCACCCCCTGGATTCTGCGCACCAAACGCTAAGAACCCGTTGTTCTCATTCCTTTTCAGTTCCCCCACGCATCGTACGATGCGCCCGCCAAGGTTCTCGGCCGGATTATCCCTTCTGTCAGCACAATTTTTCCAGTCCGCACTCGTGGCAGGGTCGCCATCCTGAGTATGGTCGTTGCTCCGGGTGCGGCTGACGTTGTCGTCACAAAGGGACGATATCATCTCTGCAATCTCTCCTCGTCTGTTGGCCCACCACGTTCGCTGTTGCCGATGCTCTCCTGGTTTTCCCACGAGGTCCTTCGCCATGCGCCTCGCTTTGCTGGCTGGATTGACGAGTGCTCTTCTGATGGGATCGTCCCTGTCAGCCCAGGGGCAACCGTCCGACGACCTCCCTGCCTCGGTTCCAGTGAGCCTTGACTCTGGTCCTTGTGCCGATCCGGTGTCGATCGATCCAGCGCCACTGGTGCCCTGCCAGGAGTCTCAGTGGAGTCTTTCGGGCGAGTACCTCGTCTGGTTTTTGCGCCAGGGGCACATTCCCCCTCTGCTGACCACCAGTTCCTATGCCTCGCTCGGACGTCTGGGGCAGCCCGACACTCAGGTGCTCTACGGCGATCAAAGCCTGCAAACACGCCATGATGATCGCTTCGTCGGCACCCGGCTGACCTTCGACTGGCTGAACGCCGAGCAAACCTGGGGGCTGGAGGCGCGGGCCTTTTTCCTGGAACGGGATTCCACACACTTCAAGGCGGTCTCCAACGGCTCCACCTTGCTGGCGATCCCTTATTACGACGCGCGCGACGGGAGTTCCACCAGCGCGATCATCGCCGGGCCGACCGCGGCGGGGATTCGCGATGGGGCCTTTGTCGGCTATTCGCGCATCGAACTCTTTGGCGAGGAAGGCAATGTGGTGATTCCCCTGCAAACGCAGGGCGCGCTGCGCTGGGGCATGCTGCTCGGGGCGCGCTTCCTGCAGATGCGTGATCGCTTCGATCTGACCGCCGCAGGACACTTGCTCCCCGAACGAGCGATCCTGTATGGCCTGGATGATCACCTGCGCGTGCACAACGGATTCTATGGTGGACAGGTGGGGCTGAAGAGCGAGTACACCCTTGGGCGCTGGCTGTTCAACGCGCGGGGGACCGTTGCCCTTGGGGCCGACGATCAGCTGGTACGCGCCTATGGAGATCGTATTTATCACACGCCCCAGGCACGCACGGTTACTCCCTATGGGTTGCTGGTCGAGCCGAGCAATGCCGGGAAGTTTCGGCGGACCGCGGTCGATATGGTCTCGGAAGTCGGCGTCAATATGGGGTATCAGCTGACGCACCATGTCAGCCTCTTCGCCGGCTACACCTTCCTCTACTGGAACAATCCGCTGCGTGCCGGCGATCAGATCGACACCACCATCAATCCCGGGGCAGGGACGCCGCCCGCGCGTCCGGCTCGGCCCTACAAGAGCGAGCCGTTCTGGGCGCAGGGGATCAATCTGGGGCTGAATCTGTGCTGGTGAGCGCGTGCTGTCAGGGGAGGCGTCCCCCCGGGCGCCGAATTAACGCCGGGGTGGCGTCGTCGTTCCAGGTGTACAGAAAGGTCTCTTCCACCGCGAGTCCCTGGTCGCGCAGATAGGCGCGCTGGCCCCAGTCGCCCTCCGTGATCCAGATGCGCTTGCCGGCAGGGAGCGCCTGGGGAAGACGCCTCGCCAGATCCTTCAAGTCGCTCTTTCGGCGCACGCCGGTGACATGCAGGCTGACCACGTCGTAATCGCTTGCGCCGGCGGCCACCATCGTTTGCCAGATGGCGAGGGTGTTGCGTCCCTGCGCCGGCGCGCTGAAATCGCCCGCCACCAGGGGGACTTTCGGCGCCAGGGAACGGATCACTGGGGCAATCTGGCGATGATAGGCAGCGTACTCCTGCGGCGTGAACCAGTAGGCGGGTTCGTTGATAATCTGAACCCCGAGCAGATCGTCGCGCACCAGCGGAAGAATATGGCGAATCCAGGCAAGGGTGGCAGGCAGATCGTCCACCGTGTCGCGTCGTTCC
>JAKOSN010000015.1 GCA_029777335.1 Planctomycetota bacterium | reverse complement strand
GATTGGTTTGGCATCGCCGGGTGGAAGTGGGTCTTCCTGGCCGAGGGATTCCCGGCTGTTTTGCTTGGACTCGCCGTCCCATTCCTGTTGACCGATCGCCCAGAAGATGCCCGCTGGCTCTCCCTTGCCGAGCGTACCTGGCTGCGAAACAAACTCGACGAGGAACGACAGGAGGTGGAGAGTCTGGGGCACGTGCCGCTCAGAGAGGTTCTGCACCAGCCCATCGTCTGGCTTCTGGCGCTGGGCATCTTCATGACCAATCTGGGTGGATACTCCCTGGTCTTCTGGTTGCCCACCGCTGTTGAACACCTCCTGAAGGCGACCCTGGGGAGCGCCGACACCAGTGAGGTGCTCAACTGGACGGGATTGGCCTATGGCTGCGGAATTGGAGGAGTGCTACTTTCTGGTTGGTCGTCGCATCGCACCGGAGAATGCAAGTGGCACTGCGTCGTCGGCCAGGTGCTGACAGGGGTGTGTCTTGCCGCGAGTGTGATCCCGGGACAGCCCTGGGCGGCGGTCTTCGGATGGTTGTGTCTGGTGTGTTTTTTCTCGTGCTTCTGGTTTTCGCCCTTCTGGGTTCTCCCCACCCTCACCCTTTCGGCCTCGGCCGCTGCGGTCTCCATCGGTTTTATCAACATGTGTGCGAACCTGGCCGGATTCCTCGGCTCCCCCGTCGTCGGCTGGATGAAGACCGAGGGGTGGGATGATCGAGTCTGTCTGTTTGCGCTTGGCATGTGTTACCTATTTGGAGGCGTGCTCGTGGCAGGGATCCGAGTACCACGGGTGCGCTCCTCCTGAACCACAGGCAGGGTCGAGGTGCCCTCCCTACTTCGCCGTCTGGAAGGATAGTCAATACCATCATGGCCGTGGAACCGCTTCGTTCAGATCACCTTCTCCGTCTCTACCGGCAAATGGTGCTCATTCGTCGCTGTGAAGAACAGCTGGTGAAGTCGCATCAGCGTGGCTTGATCCACGGCGCCTGTCACACCTACATCGGCCAGGAAGCCATCGCGGTGGGAGTGTGTGCTCACTTACAGCGAGAAGATGCCATCTTCAGTACCCATCGCGGACATGGGCACGCTCTGGCCAAGGGAGTTCCTCCAGAGCAACTCCTCGCCGAGTTGTACGGGCGAGCCACGGGCTGCTCCCACGGGCGGGGGGGGAGCATGCACCTCTTTGCTCCAGAAGTTGGCCTCATGGGCACCAGTGGGATCGTGGGTCCAAGCATCCTGCAGGCGGCGGGCGCAGGATACAGTTTCAAGCTGTTACGCACCGATCGTGTGGGAGTGGCCTTCTTTGGCGATGGTGCGGTGAACAACGGCGCGTTCCACGAAGGGTTGAACCTGGCAAGTATCTGGAAGTTGCCGGTGCTCTTTGTTTGTGAGAACAATCAGTACGCCACGGAGGTGCCCTTCTCCTACGCCGCGGGGAACCCAGGCGTCGCCAATCGAGCCGGGGCCTACGGGATGCCAGGGGTGGAGGTCGATGGCAACGAGGTCCTTGCTATTCATGCCACCGCCGGGGAGGCGCTCACCCGGGCACGGCAGGGCGGAGGCCCCACCCTCCTGGAATGCCGAACCTACCGCACCCGTCCCCACTCCGAAGGTATGAGCGATTTCACCTATCGAACGCGCGAAGAAGTGGAGGCCTGGAAGGCTCGCTGTCCCATTCAGCGGCTTCGCCAGGTGTTACTTGAACAGGCGATTTCGGAGGCGGAGTTGGAGGCGGTGGACACTGAGATCGTCGCCGAGATCGCCAGGGCCCAGCACGCGGCGGAAACCGCCCCGTGGCCACATTCTCAGTCCGCGGCAACCGCGATCTATGCCGAACCGCTCCGCCACGTTCTGCCGGAACCCCCGCCGCCGAGCAACCGGGAGATCACTTACTCCCACGCCACCCTGGAGGCTCTGAGTGCCGAGATGGCCACCAACCCCAGGATCTTCGTGCTGGGGGAGGGGATTGGTCAACGGGGCGGCAACTTTCGCACGACCGTGGGCCTGTACGACCTGTATGGGCCTGAACGTTTGCGCGACACACCGATTTGCGAACGCGGGTTTGTTGGACTTGGAGGTGGGGCCGCGATGACCGGAACCCGCCCGGTCGTCGATTTCATGTTTGCCGACTTCGTCCTCGATGGCATTGGCGAGATCGTCAATCAGATCGCCAAGATGCAGTACATGAGCGATGGACGCCTGCAAATGCCAATCCTTCTCCGTGGCTGTGTGGGGATTGGACATTCGGCAGCCACGCACCACTCGGGGAACTACTATCCGCTCTTTGCCCACTTCCCCGGCCTGCGTGTGGTGCTCCCCTCCACCCCGTACGATGCCAAGGGATTACTGCACCAT
>JAKOSN010000106.1 GCA_029777335.1 Planctomycetota bacterium | reverse complement strand
CACGATCGCTTTGCTGGTGGTGGGGGTGATCGTGGCGAATCCGGTTCTCCAGGCGGCCCCGCTCGAAGGCGAGTTCATTGATGGCGGACCGACCTTCAAGGGGTCGCTCTTCCCGTTTGTGTTCATCTGCATCATGTGTGGGGCGGTCTCGGGGTTTCATGCCCTGGTGTCATCGGGGACCACTCCCAAGATGGTCGATCGGGAACGCGATATTCGCCCGATTGGCTACGGAGCGATGTTGATGGAAAGCCTGGTGGGGATCATGGCCCTGATCGCGGCCGCCTCGCTCCATCCGCAACTGTATTATGACATGAATGTGCCACTTACCTTGAATGAGAAGGAAGCGGCGACCCTGCAAACCAAGCTCGAACGCATCTATGCACGGGGAGAAACTCCCGAAGGTGGCGATCCGCTGCACAAGGTCGGCGTGCGTGAACCGCATCAACTCTCGGTTGGCGAGCGTGATCTGTCCCGTGTGGAGGAGATGGTGGGGGGTGAATCGCTGCGGGGCCGGACCGGAGGGGCCGTCACGCTGGCAGTGGGGATGGCGTTGATCTTTACCGATGCGCTGGCCTGGACCGGGTTGGCGGTCGAGAGCATCATGAAATACTGGTATCACTTCGCCATCATGTTCGAGGCGTTATTCATCCTCACCACGATCGACACCGGAACACGCATCGCGCGCCTGCTCGTTCAGGAATCGATGGCCAAGGTGTACACTCCCTTCAAGAGAACCGATTGGCTCCCTGGCGCGGTGTTCGCCACGTTGGTGGTGACCCTCGGTTGGGGAGCGCTCATCTGGACGGGTTCCATTGATACCATCTGGCCGATGTTCGGGATCAGCAATCAGCTCCTGGCAGTGATCGCATTGTGCCTGGTGACCACCTGGCTGGTGAATACGGGCCGGGCTCGCTATTGCTGGGTGACGCTGTTGCCGATGGTGTGGGTGATCTCAACCACGATGACAGCGGGTGTGCAGATGATCTGGTATCGCTTCTTGCCAGGGATGAGTCAGGGTGGGTCAGCAGGCTTTGCGGCCGGGCTGAATCTCTTCTTCACACTCTTTGTGATGCTTTGTGTGGGGGCCCTGTTGCTGCTGGCAGTGGCTCGGTGGGGGATGGTGCTCCTGCGGCCCCAGGGTATGCGCCAGAGCGTCGCCTGAGCGATGGTTCTTCAGGAGGTGAGCGATGGCCTCATTGACCCTGGTGCGGCAAGGCAACCCCCTGGCATCTGCCGCCGAGCAACGGCGTCGCCTGGCGGTACTGGGTGAGCAAATGCCCTTCGAGCAGGCGCTGGCTGCCAGCGGTCTGGCGCCGCTCTGCGCCACCGGGGTCGCGGTGTTGCAGGTCAATGTGGGGAAGCTGTGCAACCAGACCTGTCACCATTGCCATGTCGATGCGGGGCCGGAGCGTCGGGAGGTGATGACCCGCGCGACGATGCAACTCTGTCTGGAGGTGCTGGCGCGCGAACAGATTGGCACTCTGGACATCACGGGGGGAGCCCCGGAGATGAATCCGGAGTTCCGCTGGCTGGTGCGCGAGGCACGGCGGCTGGGCGTGCATGTCCTCGATCGCTGTAACCTGACCATTCTCGTTGCGCCCGGGTTCGAGGATCTCCCCGAGTTTCTCGCCGAACAGCGCGTGGAGATCATCGCTTCCTTGCCCTGTTATTTGCCCAGCAACACGGACCGGCAGCGCGGCGAGGGCGTCTTTGACCGATCGATCCGAGCCTTGCGACGCCTCAATCAACTGGGGTATGGGCAGCCGGAAAGTGGACTCGGTCTGACACTCGTCTACAACCCAGTTGGGTACGGCCTGCCGCCAGCACAGCCGACGCTGGAGGCAGCCTATCGCAAGGAACTGCTGGAGCGTCATGGCGTGGTCTTCACCCGCCTGTTCACGATCACCAACATGCCCATCAGTCGCTTTCTCGACGACCTGATTCAACAGGGTCGCTACGAGGAATACATGCAGAAACTGATCCAGGCATACAACCCGCTCGCGGCGGCCGGGGTGATGTGTCGCACCACGCTGTCCGTCGACTGGCAAGGACGGCTGTACGATTGCGATTTCAATCAGATGCTGGAACTGGGGCTAGAGCCGGGGTTACCCCAGCACATCGCCGAGTACGACAGCCGAATCCAGCGACGACGCATTGTCACCGGCCAGCATTGTTATGGTTGCACGGCGGGGAGCGGATCGAGTTGTCAGGGGGTGATCGTGCGCTAGGCGGTCGCCAACTCGTCGAGGACAAACTGCGACCACGTCTCGAATTCCTCGCGTTGCCGATGCAGTTCGGCAATCGGAGCCATCCCCGCGCTGGCCAGCACCTCCTCGCGTCGACGTACCTGCGGAGCGGTCAGATCAAAGAGATGGACCACCCCCAGATGCACCTGCCCCACGGGAGTGCGATCGTCGTTGATCAACCCCAGGCAACGCTCGGTATAGTCACTTTCCAGATAGACTTCCTCCATGACTTCGCGGAGCATGCCGGTGCGATAGGGGTGCGCAGCCCCGGCGCGATCTTCCTCGGCCACATGCCCGCCGATGCCCACGGAACGGAGCGCACGCAGACGCGCCTCGCTCCCCTGTTTGCCGCGTGTGTAATGAAAGAGCTGATCCCCCCAGCGCAGGACCACGTACGGGATGATCTGCTTGAACGAGGGATCGCCCTCGACCTCGCCGCGGGGACGATAGCTGAGGTTGGCGGGCTCGAGTAAGCGCGGCAGGTAATGCTCGACGCGGTTGCTAAACCCGTGAAAATGGCCGGCCTTGTGCAGCACTGCGGTTGGGATGACCAGCACGCGTTCCTGCGTTTTCTCGCTCACGGCATCTTCTCCGTGGAAGGGGGACATACCTTCGCTTCGAGTCGATCGAGTAATTCAACCGTATTCAAGCGACGATCGTTGTAGCTGGCGATTTCGTGCTTCCACAGCAGGGCACGAATCTGGCGCTGAATGGGCCCCAGATGAAAGAGTTCGCGTCCTTTCCGTTCCGGGTTGGGGGTGCCAAGTTTGCGATCGAGCGCGTCGAGGAGCGTTTCCGCGCTGGGATTCTCCACGGGAGCGATGTGCAAGCGCTCGCACAGATCCTTCAATCGCTTCGTCAATGTTTCGCGTTCGGCGGCGGAAAGCTCCGGACACTCCTCGCTGCGCGGCAGATCAAGCGTGTTCGCTTCCTTCGCCTGGGTGGATTGCGTTGCTGGCGCGACGTGTGGCGTGGGCTGAAGAATGTTGGCGAACAGAGGGATCAGGATCACCACACCCATCAATAACCAGACCAGTTTGCGCGTATCGGCCGTGGTGCGCCGGGCGAGAACGGTGTCAAGCTCGCGCTGATCGCCGGCGTCGATGGCAATCTGCAACCGCAATTCGTATCGCCCCTCGGGATAGTCGCCGGCCTGGCTTTCGGTCACATGGTGCACGAACGTCGCGGGATGAGCCCGCGGAACCACCACGGCGTGAAAATCGAGGGCATTGCCCAGGGCGAAGGTGGCGGGCCAAAGGGTCGCGCGGGTGCGAGTGGGGAGGAGTTGCCACAACTGTCGGAGCAGAACGGCATCGGGCTGGGGGCGTTCGAGCACCAGTCGCCCGCCATCGACAATAATCTGAGCGGCCCCGAGCAGCGTTGAGGCGTGGTCGCCCTTGAGAATCTCCTGAAGGGGGCCAACCAGGCGCGGCGGGACTGCATCCGTCGGGCATTCCAGGCGCGCGAGTGTGGAGGCGGTCCAGTCGATCGGGAAGCGGTCGGCGAGCAGAAACGGATCGCCCCCCCAGCGCAGATAGTCCTCGCTGCCCAGAACCAACAGATGGAAAGCCAGCGTGCCGGGCCGCCCACCGTCGTCGTGGCCGCGATCCGCCACGCGCACCACGGCAACGTGTTTTGTTCCCAGCGGCTGAACATAGAGCGCCTCGGGACAGGGTGTGCCGACCGGCAATTCGCCAAAGCGCGTGCAAAGTTGCTGGGCCTCGGCGAGCCAGGCGTCGAGAAATCCCGGGGAGCGAGCGAGGAAGCGATACCCGCTCGGTCCCTGGCTTCCGTAGAGAGCCTGTTCAAGAGAAAATGTCGTCATGCACCCTTCCTGATGGGGGCGCGCAGTGAGTAGCGCGCAATGCGGCGACGGCTCAATCGAGGGCTGGCAAGGTGGGCATGCGAAAATCCGATTCAAAGACAAGGGAGTTCGCTCCACTCGTCACCGAGGTGCTGAGGAGGTTCATCCCCAGGGGATCTTCCCCGGAGTTGATTTCCACCACCACCTTTTTCCAGTAATCGTGGTCGCTCACCCGGATGATCACCGGATCCCCCAGCTTCCAGCGCACGGGGCGTGGAAACTCGTAATTCCACTCCGGAGTGTAATTGTTGCCGATGACCTGGCTCGGGCCGTATTTCACCCCGCCGACCTCAATTTCCACCGAGAGATCCGGCCCACGAGAGAGCCAGCGAGCAATCCCCTTGTCGAACGACCCCTGCTTGAGAACCACCTTGTACTCGCGCTCCGAACAGATCTGCTCCGCCCAGTGCAGGAGTTCGAGGGCGTGCTGATAATAGCGACCGTTGCGATGGACCAGGAGATAATGCTGACAACGAGCTGTCAATTCCTTGAGATCGCTCGGCTTTTCCTTCCACAGATCGTACACGGGGCGGAAATCATGGCGATCCCAGTCCCGTTCAATGGCAGCAAGCGCTTCGGCGGCCTGCTGGACATGGGCCCCTTGCGGATGCTGTTCCAGGTAGGTGAGATACCGCTCCCGTCGGGTCTGGAAATTCAGAGGGTTGGCGCTGGAATAGCTTTGTGCGCCCTCGAAATCGAGTTCATCAATCCGTTCGAGGAACTTTTCGCGCTGGGTGCGGACGGCGCTTTCCTGCGGCAACCCTGGAAACTCACGAAGGAAGCTGTCGGCCTGGGTGACGAGGAGTTCCAGGCGTTTGCGACGCACCAGGGGGTTGTCTCCGGAAAGGTGTTGCTCCGTCGCCAGGAGCGCCTCGTAGGCGATCTGGGCACGGCGCGCGACTGCCTCATCGCGGCGTTTACGCACGGTGTTGCGGAGCCGTTCCTCGTCTCCATTCAGGGGATATTGTGGATACTCCTTGTGGAATTGAAGAAACTGTGCCCACACCTCCTCGACATCGGCCTCAGGGGCGGACGCCAGGCGGCGCAATTCGACCAGTCGGGCCAGAGCCCTTTGCTCCCTGACCTCCTCGTCAAGCCGGCGGAGCTGATCGCCCTCCTGGTGCGGGGTGAGCGAAGTGAGCCAGAAACGGGTGGGATGCCAGCGCTGGAATTCCTGCCACTGAACTCGGCGAGCAGCCGGGTCCTCGTGTTCCCGCTCAAATTGTTCCAGTCGTTGCTGTCCCAGGCGATCGTGAGCCCAGAGACCAAGGAACGCCAGAGTCCCCGCGGCCAGCCCGGCGAACAGTCGACGGCGACGACGCTGCGCACGCCTTTCGCGCAGCCGGCGCTGGAAAATCGTCGTCATCAATGCCTGGGGATAGCGATGGACAAAGCAGGCGACTGCTTTGTGCAGCAGGGCGAGTTCCCCGGGCGCCTCCTTGAACAGCAAATCGAGCCGTTCCTCGTCTTGCAGCTGGAGCACCCGTACGAGCCAGTGCAACGGTTCCTCCAGATGATCGGGGTGGAGTTTCTCTCGCTGCGTTGCTGAGCCCAGGCTGCTGACGGCGAAGAGGTCATTGTGCGGAAAGTGCTGGCGCAGGGCGTGGAGGGTCATGCCCAGGCGGGTTTCGACCTGTGTGCGCAGCCACTCGGTGGGGGAGTCATCCCTGGGCGGGGGAGGCAGGAGATCGGCCTTGGTCAGCACCAGAGCCATGGGGCGATTCTGACCGCCCAGTGGTTCGAGCGCGAGGTAATCCTCAATGACCTGTTCCACTTCCTGCTGCGCGTGCAGGGCCTGGGCCGGATCGGTGAGCAGGACCGGGTCCAGACAGACCAGGATGGCATCGCAGTCGCGCAGAAAGGAGCGGATCCCCTCCTGGCTGCCCACCTGGACATGCTCGCCCTGGTAATCGCGGAGGAGGATCTCGATCCGGGTTCCGTGATGATAGAGTTGAAAGCGCAACTCCGTTTCAGCGAGGGTGGCAGGGAGAACCTGTCCGGCCTCGAGTTGCAAGATCTTGTCGGCCAGATAATTGGCAGTGGCTGCGTCGCCGGCGGCCAGACGCAGGTGTGGCAAGCGGCCCCCGACCGCTTCCCGATAGAGCATGGTCAGCAGGGTGGTTTTGCCCACGCCGCGATGGCCCAGAATACCGATTCGTTGCGGACGGCAGAGACGGTCAAGGAGTGCGGTCGCGGAATGCATCAGCCTGTCCTTCTCCGGGGTGTGGGGGGAGCTCGGGATGCCGTGGCTCGCTCACTACCGTATTGTACCTTCATGGTCTGGTGACAGAAAGAGAGTCTGTTCGCGCACCGGGAACAGAATCCCCTACCTGGGAGGCCCCATGCCACGCGCCATCGTCACCTTCTTCGCCACTCTCGGCCTGACCATTTGCACCTCATCTGTGCAGGGCCAGGACAATCCGCGCATTCAACTCGACAGAGACGTTGTGTTCGGCAAAGGGGGGGAAACCGATCTCAAGCTCGATATCGCCTATCCGAAGGAGGGTGACGGGCCGTTTCCGGTGGTGGTCTTCATCCATGGCGGAGGCTGGGTGGGTGGGAATCGGCAATCGATGGAGAAGTCCATCGAGACGATGGCGGGGCGCGGCTATGTGGCCGCCACCATCAGCTATCGGTTTGCCCCCAAGGCGCGCTTCCCCGCACAAATCGAGGATTGCAAGGCGGCCATTCGCTGGCTGCGCGCCCAGGCGAAGAAATATCACCTCAACCCGGATCGCATCGGCGTGGTGGGTTCCTCAGCGGGTGGTCACCTGGCGTGTCTGCTGGGACTGACCGAGAAGAAGGATGGCCTGGAAGGGAAGGGCGGCAATCCCGAGCAATCGAGCCAGGTCCAGGCGGTGGTCAGTTTCTTCGGCCCCACCGATCTGACGCGCGAGAACTGGTCGCCGGTGGTGGTGAAGAACAACCTGACCCCGCTGCTCGGCGGCAGTCTGAGCGAGAAGAAGGAACTGTACCAGAGGGCCTCCCCGGTCACGTACATCCACAAGGGCGCGCCGCCCTTCCTGGTTTTCCATGGCGACAAGGATACCGTTGTTCCCCTGGACCAATCCAAACAGCTGGTGGAAAAACTCCAGGCATCCGGCGTAGCGGCGACGCTTCACGTTGTGGAAGGCGAAGGGCATGGCTGGAAGGGAGACAAACTGCTGGGCAGCCTCAAGCAGATGGTCGATTTTCTGGACGAGAAGTTGAAGAAATGATCACCACGTCGATGCGTTCGGGAGTGATGGTCCCCCACGCACGGAGCGGGGCTCCCCTGTGGGAAGCTCCGCCGCGCCGTCCGCGCTGGGGATGGATGCTCTTTCTCCTGTGCCTGGGCGGACTTCTGATCTGGTGCCATGGGTGCCACGGCGAGGATCACGATGACGAATTGTTCGACCGTGGCGTGGAAATCCAGGGGTTGGGACGGTGAAAGGCGCCTCCGGTTGTCTGGCGCGAACGGATCTTCTCTCAGGGGATGGTCAGGTCCCCGCTGGACCAGATTGCGAGCGGATCGATCATCCCTCCCCCGCCTGGGCGAGAAGCGAGACGCGGGAGGTGTGCCATGTCGACCGCAACCATGCCTGCAGAAGGCCGCCTGTGCATTGATTGGGGCGCTCTGCAACGTGCGGATATCATTGTCTCAACGACGGCCCACCCGATTTCCAGAGTGATTCGCTGGGCAACGGAATCCTGCATTAGTCACGCGATGCTGTACGTTGGGAATGGCGAGGTGATTGAAGCGATCGGCGATGACCGGGAGCGACCGAGTGCGGGCGGAGTGGTGAAACGTCCGCTCACGGTGGCCCTGGCCGATGCGACGGCGGCGGTTGCCCTGCGCCGCAAGGGGATGACTCCGGCCAACGCCGATGCGGTCATCCGCTTCGCCTGGAAACAATGGATTCTGGACAGGAAATACGATTACAACGCCACCCTCCTGGGAGGGGCGAGCCGCGCGCCCAGGACCGTTTTCGTTTGTGCCATTCTGGATATGGTTGGGGGCGACGGAACGTGCGCCGAAGCGCGCAAGGGGAAGCTAAGCCTCCCCGACCGCTTTTCGTGCTCGGAATTGATTTTCGAGTCATTCCAGAGCGCAAATATGCCAATAATCTCTCAGTTCGAGCCGGGTAGCAGCAGCCCGCAGGATCTGGTAAATGCCTGGTCCTTTGGCTTGCTGGAGTACGTGGGTGATCTCGTCTGGTAGACGAGCGGTTGGCGCGGCTGTGGTCAGGCTGCCTGGCGCAACGACGGGGTCGCGGGCATCGTGATCCCTGCGAGGTAGGCAAGCAACTCCTCGCGAAAGCGGCGCTGCTGAAAGCGCTGCGCCTGACGACGCGCCGCCAGGGGGCTAAACTCCGTGCGCTGTCTCTCGAAGGTGCGTAGGGCCTCGGCCAGACACTCCGCGCTTTGCTCCTCGAACCACAACCCGGTCGGCTCGCGTCCGGAGGCAGGACAGATCACCGTTTCGGTCGCCCCTCCCTTCCCGTAGGCGATCACCGGGGTGCCACACGCCATCGCCTCCACCGGCACGATGCCGAAATCTTCCTCACCAGGAAAGAGTAGCGCCTGACAGCGCTGGAGGTGGCCACGGATCACCTCGTCGGGTTGCCAGCCGAGAAACGTCACATGGGGTCCAGCCATCCGACGCAAGCGCGCTTCATCCTGGCCTGTGCCGATAATCACGAGTTTCTTTCCAAACTGGCGGCAGGCCTCGATCGCGAGGTCCACCCGCTTGTACGGCGCAAAGGCCGATACCACCAGGAAATATTCCTCACGCGCTCTCTGGACCGGGTGATAAAAATCGGTGTCGACGGGAGGATAGATCACCACGCTGTCCCGATCGTAACAATCGCGGATGCGCTGTTGCACCGTTCTGCTGATCGCGATGAAATGGGTAACGGCATGGGCAGTGGCCCGATCCCAGGCGCGTAAGCCGCGAAGAAGGGGCCGCACCAGCCACGCTTTCGGTCCACGATAGTGCTCGTTGTCGAAGTACGATTCCTGCATGTGCCAGGCGTAGCGCATCGGAGTGAAGCAATAACAGACATGCGGAACCCCACGGGGGGGACGTACCGACTTGGCGACACAATGGCTGAAACTGACAACGAGATCACAGGGGGGGAGATGCCACATCGCGGTTGCAACCGGCATCGCCGGCAAGAGATAGCGATAATAACGATGGACAGCGGGGAGCTGATTCAACCAGCTGGTGTGCAGGGGACGCTGTTCGATGGCGGGGGACACGCTGCCGGGATGGTGGAGGAGCGTGTAGAGGGGAGCCTCCGGCCAGCGTTGGCAGAGGACCTCCAGGCACTTCTCTCCGCCGCGCATCCCTGTCAGCCAGTCATGGATCAGGATCACCCGCGGTTCGCTTCTGGCAGCCACGCCTCGGTCCTCCCTGACACGGTCCCCGCGCGGAACGCAACAGAACTCAGTCTAACGTCTCTTCGTGCCCCGGCAAACCCCATCTGCCAAACCTCGCTTCTGAAAGGTGCTCGCCGCATGCCGCGACCCTTCCTCTGTCTGCTGCTGGGGCTGTTCGCCCTGCACGGGGCTCCTCGACCAGTCAGCGCGGCGGAGGATCCCAAATTGCAGGAGCGAATCGAGAAGTTAATTCTCCAGCTGGGAGCAGGCACCTTCCGCGCGCGCGAAGCGGCCACCAGGGAGTTGCTGGCGATCGGGGCACCTGCTCGGGCCGCGCTGGAGAGAGCCGCCGAGAAACACCCGGAACTGGAAGGACGGCGGCGCGCGGGCATGCTCTTGGCAACGCTGCGGGAGCGATCTTCCAGTGACAACCTGGAGAAACTGCTTGCCCCGCTGCGTGTGCCGATCGCGTCACCGCCGTGGGATCCCAGACGAGTCGGTCACCTGGTGGAGCAGAAGGGCACGATCCAGGGCCAGGAAACGTGGAAGGCAAACCAGACCTGGCATGTGACCGGGACGCTGACGATCGCGGCCGGGACGACCCTGACGCTTGAGGCCGGCACGATGGTCCTGCTCGATCGAGGAGTGAACATTGTTGTTGAAAAAGGAGGAACCCTGATTGCTCTCTCGGAGCAGGCCGACAAGCCAATCGTCTTCAGCGCGATTGAGGAACACCAGAAGAAAGCCGGGCACTGGGGGAATCTCCTGGTGGAGGGAAGCGTCCGACTGCAGCATGTGGAGATTCGCCGAAGCGCGGGGGTGAAGGTCATCAAGGAAGGAGCGGTGCAATTTGAGGAGGTGGGGATCTATCACACGGCAGGTGACGGCCTTGCGTTTCAGGGGAGCCGAGGCTGCGTCCGGGGGTTGACCATTCGCGAGGCCACGCGAACAGGGCTCCTGTGTAACAAGGGGTTTCCCATCCTCACGCGGGTGCGCGTGTCTGACTGCCACATCGGCATTCAGCTTGCTCAGGAGAGTTCACCAGGGCTGTCCGATGTGACCATCACTCATCTGCGCAAGTACGGAATGGTCATTACCCAGAAATCGAGCCCGTCTCTCGACGGCGTGGTCGTGGTGGGAGCAGGCACGGGAGTTCTGATCGATGTCGGGTCGGACCCTCACGTTGCGAAATTGACCGTGGCGGATTGTCGAGGCGACGGGGTCGTCGTGGATGGCACTTCCACCCCAACCTTGAAGGAGGTGATCCTGCACAACCTCCACGAGACTGGCCTGGTGGTGCTGGGGCAATCGGTCGTCCGCGTGGGGCCGTTGCGAGCCTCGCAGTGCAAGAAAGGGGAAACACATCTTGAGGTAGGATCACGAATTGCGCCACTCACCGATCCCGAGAAGCATTAACCCCACCTCCTCGAACTCCCCTGGCACTCTTCTCGACCGCAGACATCTCTTCGAGGTGGGGAGTTTTGCCCCGCTTTGTCGCAAACGCAATTTTTTGATCGCTGCGCGGCGGTGTCGGAGAGGGGAGCGTTACTGTAGTAGTACAGGCTTGTGAAGGCTCACCATCGCATCCGGGAACACAAGCGACAGAGAAGGCTTCCTTTTCAGAGAGTTCTCACTCATCGAGCGATACACTGAGGTTTGCACAAAGCAGCGAGCAAATGTTCCTTTCATGGGAGGGGGTTATGAGACGATTCCTGGGGGCTTGGCTGGGTTGCGGAGCAGCCCTGCTGCTGGCCACTTCTCTTCCGGCGGCTGAGCCGGTGGGAAACGACAGTAGCAGTGCGACGCAGGTCGCGCAAGGCGGCCGGTCGCGGGGTTTCTTCGGTTTCCCGGACTGGGATAGCCGGTTTGGGGGCTACGATCGTTCACGTCGGGCAGATGTCGAAGAACAGGGCGATAAGAATACCAAACGTCCCGTGGACCCGCGTCGGCCCGGTCCCGGGGCGGAGGGACCGCGCGGCCCGGGGCGTGGCGGTCCGGGAGAACAACCGCGAACGGAAGATCGGCGTGGTCCAGGTGGGCCGGGTGGGCCGCGCATGGGCGGCTTTGGTCCGGGAGGCCCCGGCGGGTTCGGGCCGCGCATGGGCGGGTTCGGTCCGGGCGGCCCGGGGCGGGGCGGTCCGGGAGCCCAACCGCGTGGTGAGGATCGGCGTGGACCGGGTGGTCCGGGCGGGCCGCGCATGGGCGGCTTTGGTCCTGGGGGGCCTGGTGGTCCCGGGCGTCCTGGCATGACGGACCGGCAGCCTCCGAAGCCGAAGGAACCCGAGAAGAAGACTCCGAAGGCGGAAGATCGCCGTGGTCCGGGTGGGTTTGGCCCAGGCATGTTCCCGGGACGCCCCGATTGGCGTTCCCCCAGGGAAACTGCCAAGCCGAAGGGGCCAGAAAAGAAACCCGCCCCGCAGGCGAAGGGGCCGAGGAAGCAAGAGGATTGGCGTCGGTCGACCATGGCGCCGAGCTGGCGCGCTCCGCAAGGGAAGGGCCGTCCCAGCTTTGGTCCGCAGCGGTTTGCGGGTTCTGCTCGCCGCGGTGGATTCGGTGGGCCTCCCGGGTTTGGTCCGCGCTTCGGTGGCTTTGGGATGATGGCGCACCGCTCCCATGGTCGTGGACCTGGGTTTGGAATGATGCACCGGGGACCAATGGGTCGGTTTGGCTTTGGGACGCATCGGGGCCCGTCGCGAGGACCGCGCGGCTTTGCGATGCAGGGTCGCGGGCGGGGCTTCGGGATGATGGGACCTCGCTCCCGTGGCTCTCGCGGTGGCTTTGGCATGCGCGGCCCGGGACGCGGCTTTGGGATGATGGGGCGTGGGCATGGCGGACGACCTGGGTTCGGCATGCGTGGGCCGGGTCGTAGTTTTGGCATGCTGGGGCATCGCTTCTCGGGTGGCCGTCCTGGCCCTGGGATGCGTGGCCCGGGTCGTGGTCGTCCCTCGTTCGGCTTTGGGGGACACACGCGTGGTGGTGCTCGTGGACCTGCACACTTCGGCCGGGCAGGTGCTCGCTTCGGTGGGCAGAGCGCGTTTGGTCGGCGTGGTCCACAGTTTGGCGGACGCGGCTATGGCTTTGGCCGCATGACTCCGTCGCGTCGTCCGTCGTTTGGCGGCTACGGCTTTGGCCGCATGGGGTCGTCGCGTGGGCATGCTGGTTTCTGGGGCGGGCGTCCTGGGGCCGGTCGTGGCGGGTTCGGTGGCAGTCGCTTCGGCGGCTATTCTCCCTGGGGCGGCCGTGGCTTTGGCGGGGGCCCGGCCTGGGGCCGGCGCTGGTAACAGGCCGTTTTACTTTTCACGACGCGGACGAAAGTGATACACTCCTGTTCGTCCGCGAGGCAGGCCGCCAGAGCTTTCTCGCTGGCGGCCTGTTTCATCTTCAGTTCCTGAGGAGGGAGGCTGTCTCGTTCGGCCTCCTCCGCGACTCTGGGTGCACCATGAAACGAAACTGGCGTGGGGTCCTGGCCTTTCTTCCATTACCGATCCTTTTTGGCCTTTTATTGTTCCATCCGTCGGCGGGAGACAGGGCCGAACCGACCGCCCAGGCCAGTCCAGCCCCCGCGGATGAAACCCCCGCGGCGGTCAAGGCCCTCATCGAGGCGATGAAGGACACCGATGCAGAGGTGCGCAAGAACGCCGCCGTCTCGCTGGGACGCATCGGCAAGGATGCCAAGCAGGCGGTTCCGGCTCTGGCTGAGGCGCTCAAGGATAGCGATACCGATGTTCGTGGTGCCTCGGCCCTGGCCCTGGGTCGCATTGGCAAACCCGCGGCCAGCGCAACCGAAGCGCTGGCGGAGGTCCTCAAAGATAAAGACAAGGATGTGCGCGGGGCGGCGGCCCTGGCCCTTTCCCGAATTGGGAAAGAGGCCAGGGCCGCCCTGCCGGCTCTCAAGAATCTACTGAAAGACGACAAGAAGCAGGTCCAGCTTTATGCCCGGTGTGCACTGGTTGTCCTCGATGAGGAGGCCGGTCCTCACATCAAGGCCATCGCCGAGGGGCTTGGCGAGAGCGAGGTGGAGGTGCGGGGCACGGCTGCCTACGTCCTGGGTGAACTCGGGCCGCTGGCGCGCGAAGCGGTTCCAGCGATGGTCGATGCCCTGAAAAAAGACAAGGACGCCGATGTTCGACGGGCAGTGGCCCGCGCTCTGGGCGAGATGGGAACGGCGGCCAAGGGGGCCGTATCAGGACTGGCTGCGGCGCTCAAGGACGAAGACACAGGGGTGCAGGTGGCCGCCGCCATGTCGCTGGCAGAGATCGGGCCGGATGCGAAAGAAGCCGTGGCCGCGCTCACCAGTGCGCTGAAGAGCAAGGAAGTTGAGGTGCGGGGGGCGGCGGCACACGCCCTCGGCGAGATTGGCCCGGGGGCCAAATCGGCCATCGAGGCCCTCACGCAGTTGCTCAAGGACGAGGACGCCGATGTGCGCAAGACGGCGGTTCTCTCCATCGGCAAGATCCAGGGAAATGATTAACGCTCGCCGTTTCAGGACGAGTGACAGAGAATCGTCACTCGTCCTGGAGGTTCACTGCCGTCGATCGCAACCTCTAGCGGGCGATCGGCACCTCGAAGAGCTGGGGTTGATCCCCCAGCAAGGAACTCCGCACACAGTCAGTCAACTCGTCCGGTTCACTCACCCGCCGGGCTGCCACACCCAACGAACGCGCCAGCCCGACATAGTCGATCTCAGGGTTCACCAGATTCAATCCCGGACATTTCGGATCGCGTGTGGCAGGCAGCCCCATGACGTCGCCGCAGACTTTGAGGATCTGATACTGCGCATTGTTGGCGATCACGAACGTCACCGGGATTCGGTGGTGGGCCGCCGACCAGAGCGCCTGGATTCCGTAGAGTGCCGCCCCATCGCCGATCAGGCCCAGCACCGGGCGGTCGGGCCACGCGAGTTTGACTCCCAGCGCACACCCCATCCCCCACCCCAGGCACCAGCCGCGGTGGGCAAAGAAGGCTCGGGGATCTCGCAGCGTCCCAAGGCGTTCCAGGAGGTTTTGATGGGTGGTGATCGCCTCCTCGACCACGGCAACCTGTGAAGGGAGCGCCCGATTGAGTGCATCCATGAACGTCAGGGGCGTCATCGGGCGGATGGAGGACTGAGAGGCGATTGTCGCTCGCAGGTGGTCTGTTTCCCCGGCGCGAACGGCGGCCCAATCGGGATGCGTTCTCCCCGTGTTCGAGGGCAGCCGCTCGGCCAGTTCGGCCAGGGTCGTTTTCGGATCACTCAGGAGACCCACCGCGACCGGCAGATTTTTGCCGATCTCCCAGGCGACATTATCGACGTGAATCACCTGAACCGATTCCGGAAGCGGTCGTTCGGGTTCGCAGTGGATGTACAGGCGGAAAACGCTCACCCCCACAGCGAGGAGGACATCACAGTCCGCGAGGACGGCACGAATCTCGGGCGACCAGTACGGAAGCACGCCACGGTATTGCGGGTGATCCGCGGGGACGGGCAGTCGGCCATGAGAGGGAGTTCCCTCGGCATAGATGGGGGCACCGAGCTTTTCCGCGACGGCGAGCAGTTCCTGGCAGGCATCGGTCTCGGTGACCCGGCTGCCGGCGACGATCACGGGATGGCGCGCCTGCTGGAGCAACGCGACCGCCTGTTCGAGTGCCCCCAGAGGGGGGCGCGCGCGCGGATCGGGGAGGTGCGGAGGAGAGAGATCCAGCCCGGTCGCCGATTCGGTCTGGATATCGAGCGGTAAGGAGAGAAACACCGGACCGGTGGGAGGCGTGCGCGCCACCTGGATCGCTCGACGCAGGGCGTTGGGGATGTCCTGGACGCGCTGGATTTCGTGAGCCCAGCGCGTCCAGGGTCGGGCCACGCTGACCAGGTCGGCCTCCAGAACGGGCTCGCCCAGGCGCAGGCGGCGATCCTGTTGTCCCGCGGTGATCAGGAGCGGGGTCCCTTCAATGTGGGCGTTGTAGATCATCCCCATCGCGTTGCCCAGTCCGCAGGCGGCATGGACATTGCAGAACCCGAGCGACCCCGAGGCCATGGCATAACCATCCGCCATGGAGACAACAGGGATCTCCTGAATGGCAAAAAGATAGCGAAACCGCGGATCGGCAGTCACGGCGACATTCAGTGGCAATTCCGTCGTGCCGGGGTTGCCGAACAGATGGGTGACTCCAGCAGAAGCCAGAATCTCCAGAAAGGCCTCGATTCCGGTCATGCGGTGGTCAGTCCTTTCCCGCACGGGTTCAGGGGCGGCTCCCGTCCACGAGCCGGCCCCGACCTCCAGGGCGCGGATGGTTCTGAGAAGCACAACGGGACCTCCTTCCTGATACTCGAGGTCCCGGTCGCAAGGGCTTGCTTGGCCCGATACTGGAGTTAACTGGTCACGGCACCCAGTGACGCCGACTTGACGCAATGGGCATACTTGGCGAGCACTCCACGGGCAACGCGCGGGGCAGGTTTCCTCCACGCCTGGCGTCGGCGCTCCAGCTCGGAATCGTCCACGTGAAGTTGCAAGAGTTTCCTCTCGGCGTCGATGGTCACCCGGTCGCCTTCGTGGACCAGGGCGATCGGTCCGCCTACCCACGCTTCCGGAGCGACGTGACCCACGACCAGGCCATGCGTCCCCCCGCTGAAGCGGCCATCGGTGATCAGACCGATACTTTCCCCCAGCCCCTGACCGACGAGGGCAGCCGTCACCGAGAGCATTTCGCGCATCCCCGGGCCGCCGACAGGTCCCTCTCCGCGAATCACCACCACATCGCCTGGTTTGATCTGGCGCTTCTCGATGGCGGCAAAACAGGCTTCCTCACCCTCGAACACGCGCGCCGGACCAGTGATTTGCCGCTGTTTCAACCCGGCCACCTTGGCCACGGCTCCCTCCGGGGCGAGATTCCCGCGAAGGATCACGATGTGACCCGTGGGATGCATCGGTGTATCGAGGGGATGCACCACGGCTTGCTTGCGTTTGTACACGCTGGGAATGTCCTTGAGGTTCTCGGCGAGCGTCTTGCCGGTGACGGTGATGCAATCCCCATGCAGGAAGCCCGCCTCCAGCAGCGCCTTCAGCACGGCCGGGGTTCCGCCCACCCGGTGCAGATCGTTCATCACGAAGCGCCCGCCCGGCTTCAAATCAGCGAGATGGGGCACCTTCGCCCCCAACCGATCGAAATCCTCCAGAGTCCAGGGCACCTCCGCCTCGTAGGCGATCGCCATCAAGTGCAGGATCGCGTTGGTCGATCCGCCCAGCGCCAGCACGAGAGTGTAGGCGTTTTCCAGCGACTGGCGCGTGATGATGTCACGCGGCCGAATGTTGCGTTCGATCAGTCGCACCAGAGCCTGACCCGCCTGGAACGACTCGCGCTCCTTGGCCGCCGAGACCGCAGGGTTGCTCGCATCGTAGGGGAGGGACAGGCCCATCGCCTCGATAGCCGAGGACATGGTGTTGGCAGTGTACATGCCCCCGCACGAGCCGGCGCCAGGACAGGATTCGCACTCAACGCGATGAACGCCTGCGGCATCGAGTTTCCCTGCTTGCTGGCGTCCCACCGCCTCGAAGATGGAGACAATGTCAATGTCCTCTCCTTCCGGCCCAATCCCGGGAAGGATCGATCCCCCGTAGACGAAGATACTGGGGATGTTCATACGTGCCATCGCCATGACACAGCCGGGCATGTTCTTGTCACAACCGCCAAAGGCCAGGATCCCATCGTGATTCATTCCGCCAGCGACGACCTCGATGGAGTCGGCGATCACCTCGCGAGACACGAGGCTGTAGCGCATCCCCTGGTGACCCATCATGATGCCGTCCGATGCGGTTGGCGCACCGAAGATTTGCGGAACTCCGCCGGCACTGCGAATGCCCTCAATCCCTTTGCGTGCCAGCCGATCGAGATGCGCATTGCAGGGGGTGATGTCGCTAAAGAGGGACGCCACGCCGATCATCGGCCGGCTAAAATCCTCGTCGAGAAAACCCACGGCGCGAAGCATGGCACGATTCGGGGCGCGACCCATACCAGCGGTGGTCAACTCACTACGATGATGTTCGGTCATGCCATCTTCCTCCCCGGGCACACGACTGTTTGATAAGGCTCTGGAGTCAAACTGTATGTCCGGAGAAGGCAACGAACAGCCTCGGAGCGGAGACAGACCGAGAAAAGCCCGCAGAAGCAGGCGTCGCCGATCACTTCTGGTTGAACTGAGCTGGTTGATGCGTGAGAAGGATTCCGCGTGCTGACGGCCCTGTGTCTCTTCAAAGAGAGGAGGCCGGTTTGAGCCGAGCCCGCACGGGAGGAGAAGGATCAGAGTGTGGGGAAGAGAGAGAACAGGTCAATCGAGGTGTCACGCAAAAAAAGAGGGGAGGCAGCCCAAGGCGCGCGCTGCCAACACGACCCGGGCCACCACCCACCTCTTGCGTTCGAGAGTTCTTAATGCACGTGCCGTGCCAGATGAGATTGGTACCTGGAAAAGAGCGATTTTTGCAGCAAAAAAGGCAGTTGACAGGGTTCTCTGGTCGTTCCTGAGCCATTCCGATGGGCGATGAGCGGTCAGAATGGTCAGCAGAGAGCCAGGGGAGGAGTCTCACAGGGTGCTGGCAGGCGAGGGGGTGGCCAATTCTTCCTCAAGGTGGGTGTGGATTTCTTCCCACTTCTGGGGATCGGCCCAGAGATGCGACTTCACGTCCCCGAGGATATCGTTGCCGATCACGAACTCATCAGACGAGTTGTGATAGAGCTGGCGCAGCCGGGGAAGGTACTCGGGGCACCCCTGATGGATCAGGCGATAAGATTCGATGGCATCACGCAGGGTGATCTCTTCACGGATGAGGCGATCCAGAACCGCCTTCATTTGAATCCGACGAGCGCTGATCGCTTCTCGTTCAGCTTCGAGCCGGGCTGTTCGATCCCGTTGAATATGGCTGTCCGCCCATTTCTCGAGAAAACGCGTGCAGGGCGGCTCAATAGCGGATACTACAGAGAGAGATACGAGCAGAAAACCAAGAACGACCAGCACGTGGATCAGCAGACGCATAGAGAACTCCTGAGGGAGGGGGACGTCGGGTATGTGAGTGAGTGAAGCGAGTGGGTTGGACTCGCAGAAACGTCGTTCTACAGAGAAGACGAGCACATTGTGAAAAAGCTAACGAAGATTTTTGTTGCAGTCGTACTTCCAGTTGTTCCAGAAGAACGAGTGCACAAAAGGTGCCACATCAGGAGATTTAGATCAAGGGCAAGCTCAGACGTGCCGAGGAAGGCGCCTTCGGGGAGGGAGTCCGGGAGAGGTTCTCGGACAGGGCGAAGTGCTCAACGCCGATCTGTTCGGCCGTAACTACTGTTCCAAAAAGGGTAAACGCGGTTGCCTCCTGGATCGCCACGGAAACGCTCTGGCCAATTAGCCGGGGATTTCCCTCAAAAACAACGATGTGGTCGGTCATGGTGCGCCCGGTGAGCTGAGTGGGGCCAGATTCCCCAGTTTGCCCGCGTGCCGAAGCCTTGACTGCGGTCTTGCTTGGCCCCTCGACCAGGACCGACACGGTTTCACCAATCCGGGCACGATGGTCACGTAAACTGACCTCGTTCTGGAGTGCCAGCAAATCGTTGTTGCGCCGTTTTTTCACCTCTTCGGGAACGTCGTCGGGGAAAAGTTCGTGGGCCTTCGTCCCGGGGCGCGGGCTGTATTTGAAGATAAAGCTATTCTTGAACCCCCCTTCGCGCACCAGGGCACAGGTTCGTTCAAACGATTCCTCTGTTTCGCCACAGAAGCCGACAATGAAATCGCTACTGATGGCGACCCCGGGAACCCGTTCCCGGCACCGATCGAGCATCTCGCGGTAATATTCCACCGTGTACAGACGCTTCATCCGTTTGAGCATCTCGTTGCAGCCGGACTGGGCTGGCACATGAAGGTACGGGCAGACCCTGGGCAAGGTGCGCATCGCGTCGAGGAGATCGTCTCCCATGTCGCGCGGAAAGTTGGTGATGAACTTGATCCGTTCCAGGCCAGGAGTGTCGTGGATGCGCGCCAGCAAATCGGAAAGCCGCTCGCGCCGACCATCCCCCTGTTCGTATTCGTAACTATTGACCGTTTGCCCCAGGAGGGTGATCTCCTTGCACCCTTCCTCAGCGAGTTGGCGAACCTCGGCGGCGATGTGCTGGGGAGAGCGGCTCTGTTCGGGACCGCGCACACTGGGCACAATACAGTACGTGCAGAACTTATCGCAGCCAATCATGATGCGCACATAGGCCTGGAAGGGCGACGGACGCATCGACGGATCGCGCATCGGGTCATAGCTCTCGAAACTGCGTTCCACCTCATGGCGCGAGCCCTCCGCACGATCGAGGCTCAAGGCCAGTTGAGGGGCGCGCGTGCGTTCGACCTCGGCGATCAGTTCAGGCAGACGCGCCAGTTGCCCCGTGCCACAGACAATGTCCACATGAGGCGCGCGCCGAAGTATGTCTTTCTGATCCTTCTGAGCCATGCAGCCGAGAACGCCGATCACCTTCTCCGGATGCCGTTTTTTATGCGGACGCAATCTCCCCAGGGCGCTGTAGATTTTCTCCTCAGCGTGTTCGCGCACCGAGCAGGTATTGAAGAGAATCACGTCGGCGTCGTTCGCCTCGTGGATGACCTCGTAGCCCTGACGACGGAGCGACCCGACCACGAGTTCGCTGTCGAGGACGTTCATCTGGCAGCCCACGGTTTCGATGTACAGCTTCTTGGTCATAACAAATTCATTCGCTCGGGTGGCTCGGGATCGTGGTCGTCGGGCTGGCCTTCCTCCAGGCCAAAGGCAGCCATGAAGGTGTCCAGAAACTCAAGCACCTGCGGCCGAGGTCCTTCTTCCAGTTCCACGGCCCGCATCTCCGCCAGGGCCTGCGCCAGTGCTTCCTTCTCCTCCGGCGTGCAGTATCCCAGATTGTAGCCGATTTCCTCCAGCGCTTGCAGCGCCAGGTCGGGATCGAGGCTCTCCTCGTCGGCCAGGTCGAGATAGAGTGCGGCGTTGATCACGGCGCGCGCCAGGGCTTTCATACTTGGACTGCTGCCTCGTGGGAAGTAGGGGGGCTCACCAGAAGCGGATTTCGCCGACGGAGGCGCGCCCAGAAGCCACCGTCCGCCGGAAGTCCTGGGGAACTCTCGGCGGATGCTTCCAGGGTGAAATCACTCCGCTCAGCGAGGAGCGACTGCACAACCTCCTGGTTCTCCTCCGATTCAATACTACAGGTCGAGTAAAGAACACTCCCCCCGGGGCGAACACAGGCACAGGCGCGGTGAAGGAGTTCCTTTTGCAGTTTGACCAGGTGGGGAAGATCGGTCGGCTTCAACCGCCAGCGTGCCTCGGGTCGGCGCGCGAGCACCCCGGTATTGCTACAGGGGACATCGACCAGCACGGCGTCGAACGAGTGGGGGGGTAATTCCTCCCCTCGTTGAGGATGAAGGCGCCGCGTTTGAATGGTACTGATGCCCAGCCGATGAGTCAGGTCACGAATCAGGCGAAGGCGTCGATCATCAACATCGCAGGCGAGGATGCTTCCCTTGTTTCCCATCAGCTCGGCCAGGTGCGTTGTTTTGCCCCCGGGGGCAGCACAGAGATCGAGCACCTTCATCCCAGGGGTGGGAGCGAGGGCCGAGGCCACCTGCATGGCGGTTTCGTCCTGCACGGTGAACCATCCCTCGGCAAAACCAGGGAGTTCGCGCACGGGGATGCTGTCCTGAAGGCGCACCGACTGGGGATGAGTCCCCGGCTGCGCGGCCAACCCGGCTTCGTTCAGAACGTGCAGAAGTTGGGCGCGCTCGATCCTGAGAGGATTACTGCGCAACCAGAGGGGAGCCGGGCGCAGATACCAGGCGCCCAGGCGCTGACATTCGTCAATCCCGCGGCGGTCATTCCAGCGTTCGAGCAACCAGCGCGGGAGACTGTAGGCCGCGCCAAGATAGCCGAGTGGATCGTCGTGCGGATCGGGGAGTATCGGCTGAGCCAGTCGCCGGAAGCCTCCATCTTCCAGAGGAATGGCATCGGCGCCTCCCACGGGGGCGCGGTCGTCGGTGATCAGGCGAGCCAGGGCACGCAAGACGCCATTGAGGAACCCCTTGGCCGAGTCACGTCCAATCTGGTTGGCCAGCTCCACCGTTTCGTTCAACGCGGCATGGGGAGGGATGTGGGTGAGCAAAACGAGTTGATAGGCCCCCAGACGGAGCGCTTCCCAGAGCCAGATCTCCACCTGGGCCATGGGCCGACGGATCAGCGGTTGAAGGAGAGCATCGAGCGTTCCCCGCCGGCGCAGCACCCCGTAGACCAGTTGCGTGGTGAGTCGTCGATCTGCCGGTGAGAGGGCCACCTGGTGCAACTGGTGATCCAGGAGTTCCTGGGCAAACGCTGTGTGCCGGTGACAATCGAGCAGGACCTGGAGCGCAACGCTGCGAGCAGTGACCGGGAGAGCGGGGCGTTGGCGCGCAGACCTGGTCATGATTGCTCCGGTCCGAGGTGATCGCCCGCCTGTGGTCGTCGACCACGGAGGAACTCGCTGGCGCTCAGGCGTCGTTTGCCTGCCGGTTGCAGTTCGAGCACCTCGACCTGTGTCCCCTGGCCTGCCGCAATCCACAAGCGGGAAGGCTCCTCGCTCTGCAGAAGCACCGTTCCCGGCAGGGCCGCGCTCGAAGTCGGAGCAGGAGCCATGCGCCAGTCGGTTCGGTACAGCAACAACCGGAGCGCGGGCTGACCAGCGCGGTGCCAGAAGGTGTAGGCGGTCGGCCAGGGTTGCATGGCCCGCACCTGGTTGCAAATGTCGCGGGCGTGTCGACTCCAGTCGATCAGCCCATGTTCCTTCGTCAGTTTGGGAGCCCTGGTCACCAGACTGCGATCCTGTGCAATCGCCTGAGTGGTTCCCTTCTCGATCTGGTCCAGAACGGTCAAGGTCAGTCGAGCGCCGACGGAGGCGAGCCGTGCTTCCAGTTCGCCGGCGGTCTCATGGGGCAGGATGGCAAGCTCCTCCTGGGCGAGCATTCCGCCCGCATCGAGGTGAGGCGACATGTGAATAATGGTCACCCCCGTGACCGCGTCGCCGTGGTAGATGGCCCAGGCAACCGGAGCGGCACCCCGATAACGGGGGAGCAAGGACGCGTGGACATTGATCCCGCCCAGGGAAGGCACCTGCAGGACTTCCTTCGACAGGATCTGACCGTAAGCGGCCACGACCAGCAGATCGGGGCGCAGGGCGGCCAACCCCGCGATTCCCTCGGGGGTGTTGATGCTGGGAGGCTGAAACACGGGGATCTGCCGCGCACTGGCGATCTCTTTCATCCCCGCGCCTGTCTGGCGCGTGGAGCCGCGCTCCTGTCCCTTCGGTTTATCCGGCTGGGTGACCAGACCGACCACCGGATACGGACCAGAGAGCAGGGCCTCGAAGGTGGGTTCGGCAAAGGTGCCGGTGCCCATCATCACAATTCGCATGGCGCGGGGGTCCCTCCGTGGCAGTTACATCTGGGGTTGCGGGGCCGGTTGCTGAGCCTGAGCCTCCGCCTGAGCTTCCAGCTCAGCCAGGGCACGTTTTAGATCGGCATCGGCGGGAATTTCACCGCGTTCCTGCAGTTTCTGGAATTCGCGTTCAAAGGTGCGCAGACTGCTTCGGGCGGCCAGGCGAGCAATCGGCCCCATTCGGTCGATGTAGAGCACGCCTTCGAGATGATCGATCTCATGTTGCAAGACGCGCGCGGGCATCTCGCTGCATTCCATCTCGACAAGTTGCCCCTCCAGAGTGTAATATTGTACTCTGATCGTTCGTGCACGTCGGACTTTTTGGAAGAGTTCCGGAAAGCTCAAACACCCCTCATCCCCATCCATGGTCCCCTTGCGTTCGAGAATGATGGGGTTGATGCAGACACGCTCGAATTCCTTCTTTTCGGGATCGCCGGCCTCGTTCATTACCAGGAGCTGAAAGGGCAGGGCAACCTGGTTGCCGGCCAGCCCCAAACCGTGGTGGAGATACATCAGATCCAGCATCTCGGCAGCGTAGCGGCGGACGGTGTTATCGATCGCCAGCAGCGGGCGCGAAACATGGCGCAGAGCTGGATGTGGATATTTCACAATCTTCATACCACCGTCACCACCTTGCTCAAGAGAGAAATCGTTGCTGCCTCTATTATACAGGAGCGAACGGAGGACGTAAGTCCTCGCTTGCACGCTTCCTTTTTCTTCCAGGGTGAGCGGTTCCATGGAACAGGTGAATGCGCGATCAATCTTCAGCTTGGCCACCGGCTTTATTCAGCGCGGAGGCTTTCAATGGACATGCAATCCCTATGTCGGCTGTTCCTTCGGTTGCCACTACTGTTATGCAAAGTTTTTGCCCCAGAACGATCGCCCGCGCGAGGAGTGGGGGTTATGGCTGCGCGCCAAGAGCAACGCGGTGGAACTCGCTCAGCGGCAGGCGCATAAACTCGCTGCACAGACACTGTACATGTCCAGTGTAACCGATCCTTACCTACCTGTGGAGCGAACTTTGGGGCTGACGCGCGGGATTCTGGAAGCCCTCGTTCCCGTCCAACCGCGCTTGCTGATCCAGACACGCGGTCCGCTGGTGCTCCGTGACATTGATGTATTGCAGCACTTCCGGGCGTTGCGGATCAACCTGTCCATCCCGACCGACCACGAGGCGATCCGTGCCGTGTTCGAGCCCAAGGCCCCGGCTCTGGAACGACGCTGGCAAGCGCTTCGTGAACTGAAAGCCTCCGGGTTGCCCATGGGTGTGTGTGTGACGCCGATGCTTCCGCTCGCCGATGTGGATTCGTTCCTGTCGCGCTTGATCGACCTGGCGCCCGATGTGGTGGTCACCCAGGATTTTCACGACAGCCAGGGATGTTTCGGGGCGAATACCGGGGAAGAGGCCCGGCGCTTGCTCCAGAAGTGTCGTTGGACCGCCGAGGACTATCGTCGCTGTGTGGAGCGACTGCGTGAACAACTCACGGTG
>JAKOSN010000105.1 GCA_029777335.1 Planctomycetota bacterium | reverse complement strand
CTGATGAAAGTGCTCTCCACGAAGTATCACGAAACCGCTCCGTATGCGATCAGCCCCGAGGTTTTCTGGGTCCACGAGGGAGTGTGGCGTCTCTTCCCCATTGAACTGGGCGAAAAGGATATCAACGTGATCCCTCCGCCGGAGTTTGTGGAAGTGTTAAACCAGCTGGGGGCGAACCTGGATGAGGATGATCCCGACGAGACGGCGTGACGAGGAATTGACCATGCGAACCGTGTTCCTGCTGCTCCTGGGCCTGCTCGGCGGAGAATCTCTTGCCCGTGCCGACGAGGCCACCGTGCAGCGCGTGAAGGTGACGGTGGCAGAGACGGCAGGAATTCGCCGCTTTGGCTACCCCGTTCAGATGCGCGTTCCTCTCACTCCGCGGATCAAGGAAATCAGCCAGGTGCGGCTGCTCGCCAAGGGCAAGCCAGTGTCCGCCCAGATACGCCCCGCTGGCCAGGATTCCAGGGGCATCAACGCCGTCTCTCTTGATTTCTCCACCAGCCCCGGGCCTCTTGAAAAGATGACTTATACGATCGAATATGGTCCTGGTGTGACAGCCCCTGCCGCGCAGGGAGCCCCGATGCTGGTCGAGGACGGCGACGTCTTTCGCGTGAGCCACGGGACCTCGCTCCAGTTTGTGGTTCCCAAAACCGGCGCGGGGTTGTTGAAGGAGGTGCGCAGTGGCAAGAACGACTATCTTCGTCCGGACTCGGCAGGATTGAGTTATCTCTGGCGCAAGGGCAAAACCAGTCCCCTGCGGAACACCCGGGCCGAGGTGGTGCGCAACGGTCCTCAGAATGCCGCTCTCCGCTTCACTCCAACCGCCGAGGCCGCCCTCCGCGCCAATACGGTCGAGCTGGATTTCCCCCGCTCCAAGTCGTGGGTCGAGGTGCGCTGGTCGGTCGAGGATCCCCAGGATGAACTCGCCGGATTGATGGCATCGATCACTCTGAATCTGCAGGGAGAACCCGCGTTGATCGACTTCGGTGCGGGGAGTTATGTCTACGTTCATCTGCGCAAGGGGGAAGAGGCACACTTTCGAGCCGGTTCGCTGACCGAGAAGGAGCGCCCGCTCTGGGAAACGCTGGTGGGCCCCTCGGGGAAGGTGAAGCCTTATGTGATCGCCCCATCCAGCAAGGCGCCCCCTGCGGAGGGATGGGCCCATGCGATGGACAGGCAGCGCTGCACCGCCATCGCCCTCGCTGGCTTTGCCGAGAAGGATCAGGAAGCGCTGATGAAGATCGACGCCAGCGGACGGTTGACCCTGGAACGTCACTTCAAGGGCGCTGGTCGCAAGACCCTGCACTTCTGGCTGCACTTTGTGCCGATGC
The DNA here is from genome assembly GCA_029777335.1 of Planctomycetota bacterium. GTDB lineage: Bacteria > Planctomycetota > Planctomycetia > Gemmatales > Gemmataceae > JAKOSN01. The sequence continues at coordinate 42,149 of JAKOSN010000105.1, read as the reverse complement.
CAGTGCATGTGGGTGCGCTCACCAGTCCCCAGGCGATGCTGGCCCCCCTGGAAGTGCGCCTGGACAAATAAGTCACCCGCCGGACCACCCTTCACGCGCGAGTGAGCGGTTCCGCCTCGATCACACTGACCCACGTTGCGGTGGGAACAATGCGGGTGATGCAAAAGCCACTGGCCGCGAGGAGCTGACGATACTCGTCCTCGGTGCGTTCCATTCCGCCGGGGACGACCATCATCGCCAGGTCGAAGAACTTGCTGATTGCGGGCTCATTCCCTGGTGGAATCAACCCCTCAACGAGTAGCAATTTCCCGCGCTCCCCCAACGCCTGGCGACAGTGGCGCAGGATGGTGATCGCTTTCTCGTCGTCCCAGTCGTGGATGATGTGGCGCAGGAAATAAGCGTCCGCGCCTGTGGGTACACTGTCGAAGAAACTGCCGGCGATCACAACGCACCGCTCACTCAGCCCGAGTGCCTCCACGTGAGCGCGCGTTCGTTCCGCCACGGCGGGCAGATCAAAGAGAATGCCGCGAAGCGTGGGATAACGCTTGAGAATGGACGTGAGCACCTCGCCATTGCCACCGCCGATATCCGCAAGGGTTTTGATCTCGGAGAAATCGTACGCCTGGAGCATGGCGCTCGTTTCGCGGCCATGCACGCCCGTCATTGCCGCATCGAAGAGTTGCCCCTTCTCCGGGTGCTGGCCGAGAAATTCGAAGAGCGGCATTCCGTGGATCTTCTCAAACGCCGACTGCTGCGTCTGCACGCTGTGAAGCAACTGTCCCCACGCCTCGTATTGCCACTCGCCCCGCATGATCGCCAGCGAGCGTACTGACCCAGGGATGTCACTCCGAAGACATTCCGCCATCGGCGTCAGGGCGAAGCGATGCTGGTTGTCCTCGACAAAAACGCCCAAACTCGCAAGGGCGCGCAACAACCGATAGAGCGCCCGCGGATGCGTCCTGGTGTTCACGGCGAGTTGTTCCGCAGCCTGTGGCCCCGCGACGAGTAAATCCGCGAGCCCCAGTTTCGCCGCAACATAGATCGCCTGGGTGTGCCAGAAGCCGTTCATCAACCGATTGAGCTGATCCGGCAGGGGCAGATCGGTCATAAATCAATCCTTCCCACTCGCTCCGAGGTCGTGATCGTCTGGGTTCGGAGAGGGGGCGCCGTTTTCCGAAATCTCTGCGGTATCCTCATCGCTCTCGCCCTGATAGCTGCGGGCAATCAACGACTGGATCAAAGAGCGCACATAACCGGAGTGAAGCACTTCGCGTACCAGGGCGATAAACTCGTCTTGCGTGGCAGCTTCTTTCTGATCCGCAGGCGGCCCGAACCCACTTTTCGAAACGACGAGAGCCCCTGGCTTGTGTTCCGGGAGAAAAGCTTGCGATCGCACTTTCACCGGATAGACCATGTCTTTCGCATGGCGCGCCGTAAGCAGTGTGACCCGATAGTGGTGAAGAGCCGGAGCGATCAGGTCCAGTTGATGCTGATCCTGGGTACCCTCCGAGGCGGTGAGAACGCGCGATTCGAGGATTCCCTTTGTTTTGCTTGCGAGAAGGTCCGCCTGCGAACGCAGTATGACCAGCGGGGGCAGCACATCAACGCGAATATCGTCCGACCACAGATCGGGAATGGTGGCACTCATGACTTGGTTCCTGTCGTCAAACGTTGAGTTCGACCAGAAGAGGCAAGTGATCCGAAGCCTCTGAAGTACGGGGATGTCCATCGCTCGTCAGTAGCGAAACCTGTCCATCGCTCTCAAGAATTCGCACGTCGTGCAATGTATCCATGAGCGCCGGCCGCAAGAGTACCTGATCAAACATATTCCAGAAGTAACTCACTGGCGCCGACGCGGAGTAATAGTAGGTCCCAGGCGGTCCGGGTGTCCGATCTCCAAAATACCCCCACATTGGATTGTAGAACAGGGGATAGTTGCGCATCGCCACCGTTCTCGTTTCTGCACGAGCTGTATCACGGGTCATAACGGCGTGGAGTGCCTGGGCACCTACCAGACCAGGATCAAAAGGATTCATATTCAGATCCCCAATCAGGATGGTGCGCTGATGACCGACATCGTTCTCCGTCTGCAGGATATTCTGCTGCACAACGGTAGCCTGTAACGCCTGATCACCAGGTGTCCAGTTCATTTGGCTCTGAAAATGGACCGCAGCGAGGATAATTTCAGTGGTTGGTGTGGTCAAACGCCGAATCGTGAGATGGCCGTCTTCGGAATCGTACTGCTCGACAATTGCCGATTTCTTGAAGCGGGTAAAGATCTGAAGCCGAGCGTTAAGGCTTCGCGGATAGCAGTAACGCCCTACCTTGGCCTTGTTCAACGCGCCGACAAGCGTAGCAGGGGTGAACCGAGACTCGGCGAACACGAAGACATCAACCCCGAACGACACCGCCATATGGACAATGTGATCACGCAATGAGTCCTCACGGTTCGCCCAGGTTGTATCGCTGTTGCCCATCAGGTTCCAGAACAGGAAGGTGGTCATGGTCAGAGCGATCCTGCGGTTTGGGAAGACGCCCGCGCTTTCCATCGGTCTAATCTACTATCTGAGAGAACGGTGGCGGGTACTCCACGCGATGATTGGCGTCTCCAAGAATCCCAGGGATCAACTCAAGCGCCATGAACGCCTCGCCGGTGAAGGGAGACTCCAGACACCGTGCCCGATCGGCGGAGAAGCCGAAGCGTGGATAAAAGTCCGGATGACCAAGCACCACCACGGCCGGATGGCCCTGAGCGCGACAGGTGCGCAGTCCTTCACGCACCAGCGCCGAGCCAATGCCGAGGTTCTGAAATTCGGGCAGCACCGCTATCGGCGCCAGCGCGACGGCTCGAAGGACCTCGTGTTCACCCAGGAGGGGGAGAACGCTAAAGAAGATGTGACCAACAATCTGTTCTGCCACCACGGCAACCAGTGAAAGGCGAGCGTAGCCGCCTTCGCGCAGGGCATCGACCAACCGCCCCTCCGCCTCACGCCCAAACGCCCTTCGGTTGACCTGGCGAATGGCGTCGTGGTCGGCAATTGTTTCCGTCCGAATGGTGGGAGTCGGAACGGGAACGGCCACAAAGCCTTCACCGCTCTTTACGTGGAGCGGAGGGGATAAATCCACCCACCCCTCGGGACCAACCGTCGCTGTCGTCAGTCGAGCCCGCCGCGCCCCGGTTCCTGGATCAAGGGCGAAGACCGCCACCACCTGCCCCTGGGGGACACCTTCCAGATGAAAACGCGGAATGGAGCGCTCGTCAGCAAAGCGAAAGACGAACGCGGAATCACTGTACAACGGCAGCATGAAACCTCTCCAGGGAAGCACCACGCGGATCCAGTCACACCAGCAGTTCGCCCTTGAACACCGTGACCGCCTGGCCGCCCAGGATGATACGGTCTCCGTGCAGACGCACGCGAATGACTCCCCCACGCGCCGAGGCCTGGTAGGCCAGGAACTCGGTTTTCCCAAGCCGTGAGCTCCAGAACGGCGCCAGGCAACAGTGTGCGGAGCCCGTCACCGGGTCTTCATCGATCCCCGCCCCAGGAGCGAAGAACCGCGAGACAAAATCGAAACGCGGATCGCTGGCGCGGCTGGTCACGATCACCCCGCGCACCGGGAGCGTTCGCAAACGCGGAAAATCCGGTGTGAGGCGACGCAGGGGCTCTTCCGAGTCTACCTCGACCAGGTAATCAAAGCGATTTTTACCCACGTACCGAAAGGGAACTCCCAGCGCTTCACTCAACCCAGCGGGAGGAGACGCCGGTTCCTCGGGCGTGCTGGGGAAGTCCAGCTCGATCTCCGCGCCACGGCGTGTCGCGCTCAGTAGACCGCTCAGGGTGTGAAAGCGAATCGTCTCGCCGAGGCGCGCCAGACCGTGTTCCCAGAGCACATGGCTGGAAGCAAGGGTCGCATGCCCGCAAAGCGGCACCTCGATCGTTGGAGTAAACCAGCGCAGCTGAAAGCCCTCGTCACGCGGAGTGACAAAAGCGGTCTCCGAAAGGTTCATCTCCCGCGCCACCGCCTGCAACCAGGAATCGTCGCGCGGCTCGGTGAGCAGACACACAGCGGCGGGGTTGCCGGTGAAGGGACGCTCGGTGAAGGCATCGACCTGAAAGAGAGAGAAGGGCATGCGCGGGGTTCCCTGGGAGGATCAACAATGAAAAACGCCCGTGACAGCATTCACACTGCCACGGGCATCTGTTATCGGAGCAACACAAGCGCGCGTCAATCAAGGAAGGCGACATTCCGCATTGCGTGCGACTGGCCCTCGGTGTTCATGAAAACCTGATGCCAGCCGTGCAGATAAATCGTCCTGTGATCGGCATGGCGAACACGGCCCCGCACATAAACGCCCGGGTTTCGCCGCATGATCTGCCAACTCCAGCTCTTCGCTTTTGGATTGGTCTTCAGGATCTGCTGATACTGTTTTTCGGTCACGCCGCTGGGATGACGGGCGCAGACGTAGACGGATTCGCCTCCCGTGCGATAGCAAAACTCCATCCAGTGAGGCTTGCCGCCATTGCTTCGCCGCAACGGTTCATGGTGCAGCAGACGATTTTCCTCGAAGGCAAGATTGGCCACCGGGACAAAGAACCACTCACCCTGACGAATGGAAGCGGCGTTTTTGCGTCGATTCTGGGCGGGTCCTTTCAGCCGGCACCGCGCCTGCGCGAGCCGCACCTCAGGAGGTTTCAGCGCTTCCTTCGCCTGGCGCACCGTACCGACCGGGGCACGCTCGGGAACCCCAGCGATGAACCAGTGGCGTTCATCGTGACCGCAAAGATACTTGTGCTTTTCTCCGTTCTCGCGCACCAGCAACAGGAGATGACGCTCGCGCGGTTGGGCATCGAGCACTTGCACCTCGAGCGCCTGGTTCGTGGGGGTGACCAGCTCGAAGTACTCCCCCCGCCGATCGCTCTGCACATCCAGGGACAGCGTTCCGCTGGGTAAACGACGGCGCGTGGGGCGCTCGGCAATCTTGACACGCGCCCCAATGCAGGCAAATTTGTGATCGAGATGATTGATATTCATAACAACAGGGACACCCCAACCTCCCAGCAGGTTCGCCCTCTCCCGATTCCCCCCAACATCCGCCTCGGCAAGACGGGTGTGAATCTGCTGGTAACCACTCCCGTATCAAGTAAAATAAGGAAGTGAAGCAAGCGAACGCGTGGCGGATCCCACCCCTGAATCGTGCCCTCCCTGATCAAGCGCGAGCATGAGCATGAATCGCTTTTCCCTGGCTGCCACTCTTGGATGGCTGATCCTCTCCTGGTCCACTGGACAGGCGAAGGACCCAGCGCTTCTGGAGTTCAATCGCGATATCCGTCCCATCCTCTCGGATGCCTGCTTCGCCTGCCATGGCCCCGACAAGGCCAAGCGCAAGGCGGACCTGCGCCTTGATACCGAGGAGGAGGGGAAGCACACCATTAAACCCGGCAAGCCCGACGAGAGCGAGCTGATCAAGCGCATTGTCAGCACCGACGACACCGAGCGCATGCCTCCGCCCCGGTCCGGCCGGCAATTGACGAAACAACAGATCGAAATACTCCGGCGCTGGGTAAGCCAGGGCGGTAAGTGGGAGAAGCACTGGGCGTTTGTCGCCCCCAAACGGCCCGCGCTGCCCGCAGTCCAGAATCAAAAGTGGCCGCGCAACCCGATTGATCTCTTCATCCTGGCTCGCCTGGAACAAGCCGGGCTCACCCCCAGCACCGAGGCGAGCAAAACCACGCTGCTTCGCCGCGTCACGCTCGATCTCACCGGGCTTCCACCCACCCCCGCCGAGGTCGATGCGTTCCTGGCCGATAATGCTCCCGATGCCTACGAGAAGGTGGTGGATCGACTGCTCCGCTCGCCACGCTATGGCGAACGGATGGCGCTGGACTGGCTGGACGCGGCTCGTTACGCGGATTCCAACGGCTATCAACAGGATCGCACGCGCACCATGTGGCCCTGGCGTGACTGGGTGGTGGAGGCGTTCAACACCAACATGCCGTTTGATCGTTTTACCGTCGAACAACTCGCCGGGGATCTTCTTCCCCACGCCACCCTCAAGCAGAAGATTGCCACCGGCTTTAATCGCAATCATCTGCTCAATGGTGAGGGCGGACGCATCCCCGAGGAATCACGCGTGGATTATGTGGTCGATCGCGTGGAAACTACCTCAACGGTGTGGCTGGGACTTACGCTCGGCTGTGCCCGCTGCCATAACCACAAGTACGATCCTTTTACCCTGAAAGATTTTTATTCGCTTTATGCCTATTTCAATAATCTTCCCGAATCGGGGAGTGTCGATCGCGGAGGCAATGCCGCCCCGGTTCTCAAGGTGCCAAGCGCAGCGCAGGCACAGGAACTGACCCGGTTAAAGCACGAGATCTCCTCCCTGGAAAACCAGTTAAAATCTCCCGAGCCGGTGCACCCCATCCAGTTCCAGCGCATGGCACTCGCGGGTTTCCTGCGTCTGCCGCCAAACAGCTGGCCAGTGCTGAGCTTGCCCGACCATGTGATCCACCCTTCTGCGACAAGGCGAACCCGGCAGCAAAAGCTGGCGACCGCCCGCAAGGCGCTGGATGCGGTCAACAAGGCCATCCCCGAAACGATGGTGATGGAGGAGCGCCCCCAGCCGCGGGAAACGCACATCCTGATTCGCGGAGCCTACGACAAGTATGGCGACCGGGTCACTCCCGGCACCCCGGCGGCTCTCCCTCCGCTCCCACCCAGCGCTTCCCCCAATCGGCTCGCGCTGGCGCGCTGGCTGGTCGATCCCGGTAATCCACTCACGGCGCGCGTGGCGAGCAATCGCTACTGGCAACTCTTCTTTGGCATGGGGCTGGTTAAAACGCCTGAGGATTTCGGTGTGCAGGGCGAGATGCCTACCCATCCCGAGTTGCTCGACTGGCTGGCGACCGAGTTTATACGTACCGGCTGGGACGTGAAGAAGATGCATCGTTTGATCGTCACCAGCGCGACGTACCGACAGTCGTCGCACCAAACGCCGGAGCTGCGCGAACGCGATCCGGAAAATCGCCTGCTGGCACGCGGCCCTCGCTATCGCCTCCCCTCGCCGATCATTCGCGATCAGGCGCTGGCGGTGAGCGGACTGCTCGTTGAGAAAGCGGGCGGTCCGCCGGTCAAACCCTATCAACCGCCTGGCATCTGGGAAGAGATGAGCTTTAACCAGATAAAATATGTACAGGACAAAGGCGAGAGTCTTTATCGCCGAAGTCTGTACACCTTCTGGCGCCGCACGGTGGGTCCGCCCAACCTCTTCGACACCTCGGCCCGGCAGGTGTGTACGGTCCGTCAAACGCGTACCAACACCCCCCTCCATGCGTTGATTTTGCTCAACGATGTGACCTTTGTCGAGGCGGCCCGCGTGATGGCGCAGCGCGTCCTGGAAGAAGGCGGAGCCACTGCGCCGGCACGACTCACCTATGCCTTTCGGCTGGCCACGGGCCGCAAACCGAGCGAGGCCGAGCGGCAGATTCTCCAGACAACGTTGGCGCGCTTGCACAGGCACTATCAGGGCAAGCAGGCGGAGGCGATCAAGTTGATCTCCGCCGGAGAAGCGGCACGCAATCTCAAGCTCGATGCCGCCGAGCATGCCGCCTATGCCGCCCTGTGCAGCTTGCTGTTGAATCTCGACGAGGTCATCACCAAGGAGTAACCCCGTGGATCCACGCCTTGAACACACCCTGCTGATGACGCGCCGCCAGTTCCTTAGCCAGACGAGTCTGGGGCTGGGAACCGCCGCCCTGGCGAGCCTGCTGCCCAGTGAGCTTGCAGGTGCGCCACCAAAGTCCTCCACAAACGAGAAACCCGTCGGGGGCCTGCCTGGGTTGCCCCACTTCGCCGCCAGGGCGAAGCGCGTGATCTATTTGATGCAGGGCGGGGCTCCCTCCCACGTCGATCTTTTCGACTACAAGCCCGAACTGGCCAAACGTCGCGGCCAGGAGTTGCCCGAGTCGGTGCACCGGGGCCAGCGTTTGACCACGATGACTTCCGGCCAGAAAAATCGTCCCGTTTTGCCGGGCATCACCGGGTTCAAGCAGCATGGCAAGAGTGGCGCCTGGGTGTGCGATTTCCTGCCCCACACCGGTTCGGTGGCGGACGATCTCTGCTTTATCAAGTCGATGTACACCGAGGCGATCAACCACGCCCCGGCGGTCACGCTGTTCATGACCGGCACCGAACTCCCGGGCCGCCCGAGCATGGGCGCCTGGCTTTCCTACGGACTGGGGAGTTTGAACCAGAATCTGCCCACGTTTCTGGTGATGACCTCACGCGACAAGGAAGCATCGTGCGGACAGCTGTTCTACGAACACTACTGGGGCGCAGGGTTTTTGCCTTCACGCTACCAGGGAGTCAAGCTCCGCTCCGAGGGCGATCCGGTCCTGTATCTCTCCGATCCTCCGGGGATGAGTCGCGAGGTCCGGCGGGACTTGCTCGATGATCTCGCTCGCCTCAATCAGCTGAAGATGCAGGAAAGCGGCGATCCGGAAATCGCCACGCGCATCTCCCAGTACGAGATGGCGTTTCGCATGCAGATGAGCGTCCCGGAGTTGACCGATATCTCGCGCGAATCGAAAGACATTCTCGATCTCTATGGTCCGGATGTGAAGCGACCGGGTTCCTTTGCCCGCAACTGTCTGCTGGCTCGCCGCTTTGCGGAACGTGGCGTGCGTTACATTCAACTCTTCCACGCGGGGTGGGATCAACATCGCAATTTGCCCACCCAATTGAAGATTCAATGCCAGGACACCGATCAACCCTCGGCGGGGCTGGTAAAGGATCTGAAGCAACGCGGATTGCTGGAGGATACGCTCCTCATCTGGGGCGGGGAGTTTGGCCGCACGGTGTTTGTGCAGGGCAACATGAACGAGAAGCAGTATGGCCGCGATCATCATCCGCGCTGCTTCACGATCTGGCTGGCGGGCGGGGGCATCAAGCCGGGCATCACCTACGGCGCGACCGACGATTTCTGCTACAACGTGGCGGAGAATGGCGTGCATCCGCACGATTTGCAGGCAACCATCCTGCATCTGCTGGGCATTGAACACACCCGGTTGACCTTCAAATATCAGGGTCGCCATTATCGCCTGACCGATGTACATGGCAACCTGGTGAAAGGAATTCTGGCCTGATTTAGCCAGCGGCGCAGGACACCACTCGCCCTGCGCCGCCGGTTGCCTGCTCCTTCCTCACACTGGAACGGCCTTGCCACTGACAACTGATTGACACTCCTTGTGACACAGCACCAGGGCATCGCGTGCCAGCTGTCCGCTCAGCACATCGGGGAGGGTGTTGGTCTTCACGCCCTCGACCGCCGCCTGGATTTCCTGGGTGAACGCGGAGAGCGGATCGTCGCCGCCCTTCAACCGCGGCTGTTTACTCTTGCCATCGGCGAGGAGCACCGTGAGCGGAGTTGTCCCCGATTCATAGCAAAGGGTCGCCTTTTCGAGATAGATTTCATAGCCATGGACAAACTCGCGCGCCTTCATCGCCACCGCTCCGCTCGCACAACTGAGCGCAGGGCCCTTGTCGTAGACATACTGGGTAGTGAGATAATCCACGGCGCCGGATTTGTCGACCACGCCGGTAGAAAACACCTTGCTGGGCACGCCGGCAATCAGACCGATGAAATGGGTATCGTGAATGTGCAGATCGATCGCCGGCCCGCCGGTCTTGGCCGAATCGCCAATAGCGGTGGACCAATCGGGGCGTGAGATCACACGTTTAAAATGTCCACCGAGGAGGGTGCCATACTCTCCGCCGCGAATGGTTTGATGCGCGAACTGAAACTCGGGGAAAAAGGGGAGCACATGGGCGACCATGAGCAATTTCCCCGCCTTGCTGGCCGCCTTGACCATGGCGGTGGCATCCCTGGGATCGAGGGCGATCGCCTTTTCCACCAGGACATGCTTCCCCGCCTGCAGCGCTCGCATGGCGGTTTCGGGGTGAAGATGCGTGGGGTTGCAAATATCGACGAGATCGATGGTGGGATCGGCAAGGAGATCGTCCAGCCGTTCATACTTGTTGATTTTGCCAAGATCCATGATCTGTCCGGGCGGGCCAAAGTTGCCCCGAATCCCGCGCCAATCGCCGTCGAGCTTGTTGCGATCGCGACTACAAAGCGCCGTCACCCGCGCCCCCTTGAGCTTCTGACTGGCGAGGTAATGGATCATGCCCATGAAGCCGATGCCAACGATGCCGATGCGAATCATGACCGTAGCTCCTGGCGATTCCTTGACGTGTGGATTGCTCTGAGTCCGAGATCATTCATGCTTTGTCGCATTTTGTGCGGGGTTTCCAGTCACTCATCACGCCTCGGCACCATATGTTCGGACCCAGAAGGCCGAGAATCTCCCTGTCTGGGGCTATTATGGGAGGTCAGGGGAGTGCTGGCCGCTCGGTTTAGAGGTCTTCCGCTGCGGACCTCGGTGGAACTCTCCTCCTGGTTTCTTCTGATCCTCTGCATGGAGTCCGTCAGTCGCCGACTCTCAAGGTTCTGTAGCGAGACAACGCCACGAGCCGTAAGATAAGTCGGTGTGGATCGATTCGCGTTTGGCCCAGAGGCGTGCTATGAACCGGCTTGACTTCCAAAAACTCGCGGAGATTCGCATCGAGGAAGCAGAGGTTCTGCTGAGATCCAGAAGGTGGGCGGGCGCCTACTACCTTGCAGGATACGCCGTGGAGTGCGGCTTCAAAGCGTGCATCGCCAAGAAAACGAAACGGTACGATTATCCGGACAGGGACTTCGCGACTAAATGCTACACCCACAAGGTTGAACAGCTCGTCGTGCAGGCGGGCCTCCAGACAGACTTTCAAGCCGCATGTAACGCGAATCCGGATCTGAACCTCAACTGGACTGTCGTCAAGGATTGGGACGAGCGATCTCGCTACGAGCGAAAGCGGACGCGAGCAGACGCGCAGGGGTTGTACGATGCCATCACGGACCCCGTACACGGAGTACTCCCATGGATCAAGTCACGCTGGTAGACCGCCGTATCGCCGATGGCCAGAAATTGGTGCTGCAACTTTACGACGACGGCTTTGACTTCACAGCAGTTTTCTGGCTTCGGGCAGGCGACAACAACTGGTGGCACCTCTACATCGCCTCGAAGTCGGTGAACGAGCACGGACCGACGGCGGGCTACCGCAAAATCCAAACCTCGTTGCGCAAGTTGCCGGGAATCACCATCTCCCTGTCCGACATTAAACTCATCGAGGCATCTGACCCACTCACCCGTGATATCCTTAAGATCCGAAAAGGTTACACTGGAACCACTCCGATCAGCTTCGGCGGCGTTCAACTGGGAGGTATCCTGGTTGAGGAAGCGCTGATCTACCCGCCGATCCCAAAAGAGAAGCGCTCCTCCCACCATTTAGGGCAGAGGCGGCTTAAAACGCCGGTGCAGCAAATTCTCACACTGAGCGAGGTACTCGTCCCGTTGACGCCCCAGGAAATTCATGCTCTTGGACAGCTAGTTGCCTGGGGAATCAGCCCCGCCCAAGCCGACTACTGGGTTCGCAAGAAACGCGAAATGCAGAAAGAAGCACACACGATCCCTGCTGGAACCGTCGTGGATGCCTATCTCACCGCGTGGTGGGGAGAGAAGCCCGAGGACGATGATAACCCTTTGCTCCGTGTCAAAACAGCTGAGGGCATCGAAGGGCTGACGTTCCTGAAAAACACAGAGCCAGTGGACAATTGAACGCTGACCATCCTTGACTCCCCCAATTTCTCCTGTCGGTCGCTGCCGCAGCGCGGTTCAGAGATTTCTCCTTACCCGAAACGCCACCACCCGGAGACATCCTTTCCCCAGGAGAGCCTGGACAAAACGCGCCTGATTGCGATCAACCAGCACTGAAGGTACAATCAGGGAAATGCCAATTGCTGAGGTGCATCATGAAAACGCCACACCCTGGCAACGGATCGGGAAAGTTTGATGTGACCGTTCACAACATGGGCGGCTGGATCCGGGTCTTTGCGGGGGGAACGGCTCCGCAAGACGGAAGCCTTCCTACCTTCCTCGCTCATCGACTGTCGCACTGGTTCCGCGACAATCCCCACCTCCGCCTCACCGCCGTCGTTCCCATTAGCCGGGAGGGCAATACGGTGGAGCTTCATGCCTGGTACGAGCAACATCTGTTCCCCGACAGCAGCCCCCTGGCGACCCAGGTCGACAACCGCACCTGATCCAGCAAGTCTCGGAGAGGTTCTTACAACAATGACCTGGATGCAGTGGTACACCTCGCTCGCCAAACCCGAGTGGACGCCTGCCCCGGCCACCATCAGCCTGATCTGGATGATCCTCTATCCCATCATCCTCGTAACGTTCGGCTTTGTCTTTGTGCAGACTTTCCGGGGCAAGCTCCCGTGGACCGTGGCGCTGCCGTTTGCCCTGAACCTCGTCGCTAACCTGCTGTTCATGCCCCTCTTTTCGGGATTGCGGAACATCCCCCTCGCGACAGTGGACATCCTCCTGGTGTGGGCCACCATCCTCTGGCTGGCGAGCGCGGTCTGGCCTGTTTACAAGTGGGTGGCCCTCGCCCAGATCCCCTACTTTGTGTGGGTGTCGCTCGCCACGATCATTCAGTTGTCGATCCTGGTGAAGAACTGGGATCTCTGATCATTCACCTCGGTCAGCTTACTTCTTGATGCGCTTGAGAACCGCGAGAATGCGACCGCTTCCCGAAGGGGCAGTGAACTCGGTCGGCCGCTCCTTTCCCTTCGGCGCCAGGCACACCTTGCGCGTCTCCTCGTTGAACACGTAGATGCCCAGAACCGTATCGCCCTTGCCTTCACCCACGGTAATCGTGAGATCCACGGTCCGGGGTTCCTTGGTCGGATCGATGACACTCGTGCCCCGAGCGATCACCTTGCCATCTGCTTCAATCGTCCACTTGCCATTGAGCTCGTTGATGACCGTAATCTTCCTGGCGTCGGCCTCGGCAGCCTTGTTGCCATCGACTTCCAGGGCCACCACCTGCCAGGTGCCGGCGTACTTCTTGCGTTCTTGCTTGACCGCATCCTCCTTACTCTTCTCTGCCGAACGCAGGGTGCCCAGGACGAGAACAATCACGCCAATGCCGAGTGCCAATGTCCATGGTTTCATGACAGGACTCCGCAAAAGAGAAGCGAGCCAGGGAAGCGTCTTCCTGGTATTGTACGGAATCGCCTTCGGGAAAGGGGACAACGGCGTGCAAGCTTCGCGCCCAGACATCAGACAAACGAAGTGCAAAGAATCCGGCGAGAAAAGCAACAACGCTCGTCGAGATCATCGACGAGCGTTGCAACGGTTCAAACAGCTGTGAGATATCCCCACGCTCGCGCGGCTTACGGGAAGACAGCGAGCAAGGTGGCAATCACTGCTCCCTCGGCGAGCGTGCCGGTCGCGCTCAACTCCGGCGGATAGAGGAGGTACGGCACCGGATCACCCGGCAGGCACTTCCCGGCGCTGGAATCGAAGCGCCGACACATCTCCGTTCCCGCGTGATAGGGGAAGAGGAAGAAGTCCTTCAGGAAGAAGCCCGTCGAGACGATCGGCTGGAAGATCCCCAGTTCCCAGCCATAACGTTCGGAATTGACCTCTTCAAAGTACAGCCGCTTGTGGCAGACATAGTGCGAGGGCACAATCATCTTCATCTGCGGCCAGGCCCGGCCATAGTACGGGGTGTTGGACAGGACCGGCTCGTCGGGGAAGATGAGCCGCCCCACCCCCGGAGTGGCCCGCGCCTTCTGGCGCATGCGTTCGAGGGAGGCCGCCTCGGAATCCAGACGGAAGAGGACCTCGGGCCCTGGCGGTTCGAGCTGAATCTCGTAGCCCCCCTCCTGGGCGTCGGCAGCGGACCCCGGTCCCGTGGTCGGCATCTGAGCCGCCACCGGCTGCAGGGTGGCCGTGGGAGCGGAGTGGGAGTGGACCTGCGGCGCGGGAGTGGGCATCGCGCTGTGCACAGTCAGGGGCAGCGGAGCCGGCGGAGGCGCCATCGGCGGTCCCAGCGACGGTCCCTGGCCGAACAGCGCACTCCCGGTCAACCAGCAGCCCAGGGCCAGCACGCTAGCCAGCATCCGTGCTGGCGTGCTCCGCCCGCGAACTGTAATTCGGTGCTTCCTGCGTAATGGCGATGTCATGCGGATGACTCTCCTGCACCGTGGCCGCGCTCACCAGAATGAAGCGGCTGCGGGTGCGCAGTTCCTCGATATTGTGGGTGCCACAGTAGCCCATCCCGGCACGCAGCCCGCCCATCAGTTGATACACGAACGGCGCCAGCGAGCCCCGATAAGGCACCCGTCCCTCAACCCCCTCAGGCACCAGCTTATCGCTCTGGCTCTCCGATCCCTGAGCGTAACGGTCCTTCGAGCCTGCCACCATCGCTCCCAGTGAGCCCATCCCACGATAGGTTTTGAAGGTGCGTCCCTTGTAGATGATCGTTTGCCCCGGGCTTTCAGCCAGCCCAGCGAGCAAACTACCCAGCATGACGCAGTGGGCGCCCGCGGCCAACGCCTTGACGATGTCGCCGGAGTAGCGAATGCCCCCATCGGCAATGATGCGTAAATCACGGCCCGCCACTCCCTGAGCAGCGTTGTAGATCGCCGTGACCTGAGGCACCCCAACTCCGGAGATCACACGCGTGGTGCAGATCGATCCCGGACCGATCCCCACCTTGATCGCGTCCGCCCCGGCGTCCGCCAGTGCTCGCGCTCCTTCGGTAGTCGCCACATTCCCCGCGATCAAATCGATGTCGTAGCGCTTGCGCACCTCGCGCACCGTTTCGATCACGTTCTTCGAATGGCCGTGCGCCGAATCCACCACCAGCACATCCACCCCCGCCCGAATCAAGGAGGCGGCGCGCTCGTAATCATGCACGCCGACCGCTGCGCCCACGCGCAACCGGCCTCGCGAATCCTTGCACGCGTTGGGAAAACTGGCGAGTTTGTCGATGTCCTTGATGGTGATCAGACCCTTCAGTTTAAAGTTATCGTCCACCAGCAAAAGTTTCTCGACCTTATTTTCCGTTAAAATCCGCTCAGCCTCTTCGAGTGTGGTGTTCTCCGCCGCCGTCACCAGGTTCGTCTTGGTCATCACCTCGGCAATCGGCTGATCGTGATCCTGCAGAAAACGCAGATCACGCCGGGTCAGAATCCCCTTGAGGTAGCCCTTCACCGTGATGGGCACCCCACTGATCTTGTTCTGCTCCATGATCCGCCGCGCGGTGCGGACCGTCTCCTCGGGCGGCAAGGTGATCGGATCGGTAATGATGCCGTTTTCGCTGCGCTTGACCTTGTCCACCTCGCGCGTTTGATCCGCCACGCTCAGATTTTTGTGGATGATCCCGAGTCCGCCTTCCTGGGCCAGGGCGATCGCCAGTTCGCTCTCCGTCACCGTGTCCATCGGCGAGGAGATCACCGGGATATTCAGCCGGACATTGCGCGTCAGCTGGGTGCGAATATCCACCGAACGCGGCACAACGTCGCTATACCCGGGTTCGAGCAGCACATCGTCAAAGGTGATACCCTGGTAGGCAATGCGATCCTGCATGAGATGGCGCTCCTTGGAGGGAGGGGTTTCTGTGGAATTATAAGAAGTTGGCGGGACTGGTTGGAATAGCGCTTGCCAAGGACCCCTTTTTCACCGGCGTGCGCACGCCTTTCGCGCGCGCGCCCCTGCCCTGCGCCGCACAGGCGCCCGGCTCAGAAGAGCAGGCGGAATTCCACCCGGAACATGTCCTGGAAGAAACTATCGCCCGTCAGCCGATGCCCGTAGCCGGTGTAGATATCGGCAAAGTCCTCCCACTTCCAGCGCACCCCCAGGTTCATGTTCACGATGGTATCGCCGCGTGCATTCAGACCCACCGGCAGCAGCGGAGAGGAAGGATCGGCTTTCTGTCCAGAAAGAAACGTCCAGCCAACACACTCCGCCACCGGCACAATCGCCAGTCCATCCATCGCGAAAAGGTTGTAACTGAGACTCAGCCCATAGCGAATGTGCTCGCCCGCCCAGTTCTCGGTTCCCCCCACGGGCACCCAGTAGCGCAACTCGCTCTCCGCCGTCAGATCCTCGGTCAGTCGCGCGTAGGTCAAGACCGCTGGTTCCACGCTGACATGATGGGTGCCTGTGCCACGATCCCCCTGGCCAGTTGGGATGTAGGTGCGAAACTGAAGTGTGGTGATGAAATCCGCAGTGTCCACGAGGGCGTACTTCAACCCGGCGTTCAGATCCCCGAAGCCGTAGGTGTTCATGTTGCGATCCGGGTTGAGCAGCCGATAGGGCACCTGGAAGAATCCAGAGAACTGCCGCGAGACGGCGAACTCCTGATAGCTGCTGAATTCCTGCGCATCAACGTGTTGATCGGTGTAGCGCGGGCCAGGACCGTTCGGACCAGGACGCGGATAGAAGAACTCCCCGCGCGAGGGGAACGGACTGTTATAACCGGAGTCGTAGCGCAACCGCCACTGCGAGCCAGGCAAGGCGCTATCGATAAAGCTGACATTGCTCTCGAAGAGAGTGGCCGGCTCCGCTGCGGAGAAACTCTGAGCCGGCACCGCGACATTCACACCCAAGAGAACCACGAGCGACAGACCGAGTTTCCCCCATCCCATCCGTGCAGAAGTGGCCATGGTATCCTCCCTGCGCCGACCACGGTGAGCATCATCGGCCCATCCGCTGACAGCGCCCTCTTTCCGTCGAGTGGGACCTTCCCGGCGAATCACCTGCCCCCGCGCACCTGGGTTGCTGCGCGGCGTGAGGAACTCGCCGGGGTGCAAACGGAAAAGCCTCTCTTAGCAAGAAAGGCTCAAGAATCAATCCCAGGTTGTCGATGATGAAAGATTGCCGCGGGCGAACGACCACCCGACCCTGGTTACCCCAGGGGTCCGCCACTGGCCTGTTTCTCCAGTTGATCGAGTTGATCGCGGTGCCCCAGGGCAATCAGGGTATCGCCAATTTCCATGAGGTGCTCTCCGCTCGGGTTGTACACCATGTGGCCAGATTCCTTCTTGACTGCCACCACAACAATCCCGAGCTTTTTCTGCATCAAGCTGTTCATCAGGGTGACCCCCGCCAGGGGCGAACGCTGGCGAATGAGCACTTCCTCGATTTGCAGTTCGAAGTGTTCGGTGCGCGTGGCGAGATCGAGAAAATCGACCACGTTGGGACGCAGAATCGCCTGGGCCACGCGCGTTCCGCCAATCACATAAGGCGAAATCACCCGGTTGGCCCCCGCGCGTAACAGTTTCTGCTGGGCCGGATCCTCATCGGCCCGGGCGACGATAAATAACCGATCATTGAGCAGCCGGGCACTGAGCGTGATGTACAGGTTATCGGCATCCGAACTGGCGACCGCCACCAGAGCGCGAGCCCGTTCCACCCCTGCTTTTTTGAGCAATTCATCCGAGGTGGCATCGCCCGCCAGGGCAACCCCGTGCGGCAGGGTGAACGAATCGACAAAGGTCGGATCGCGATCGATAACAACAAAAGGTATCTTTTGTATCGAAAACTCCTTGCACACCAACCGCCCCATGCGCCCATACCCGCACACAATGAGGTGATTGCGCATCCCCGCCAGGCTTCGTTCCATGCGCTGTCTCCCGAGCACTCCGCCGACCTCGCCGCTCACCACCGCACGAATAATCTCGGTGGCGGTCCAGAAGAGGGTAAACACTCCTCCCAGCAGAAGGAAGATGGTAAAGGCTCGCCCCCTGGTCGACAGCGCGGTCGGGATCTCCCCGTAGCCGACGGTCGTCAGGGTAATCACGGTCATGTACAGCGAATCGAAGAGCGACCACTTTTCGATGAGTGTGTAACCAACGGTGCCCACAATCAGGAGGAGACTGGGCACGAGGAAGAGAAGCAAGTAACGGCGCGGAATCTGCCGCAGCACTCCCAGGATCTTCTGGTCCAGCGCCTCGTTCAGTTGGCGCCGCCAGCGCTGGAACGGCGTGCCCGCGCCGCTTCGATCTCGCAGGAATGGCCACACGATGCCACCTCGGTCGCATTCAGAACACCGCTTTGGCGGACCGTCGCCCTCCCGACTCACTCGCTCGGCTCGACCGATCCCCTCCGGCCGCGGCACCCGTCCTGCCCGCAGACCAGATCACCAAGGGCGTGGAGGGGTTCAGGAGCGCTGGCGGCGCTGCAATTCGTGGCGTGCGGCATCGAGAATGCCAAGCAAATCCTGCCGTTCCTTTTCGCCCGGGCAGCACGCCTGTTCGACAACCCAGCGGCGTACCGGTTCCAGCGCTCCCAGGAGGGTCGCCACTGTGGCCGCATCAGGGTGAAGTCCCTCCCCCTGAACACGCAGATAAACCGGCGAGGTATGCGCCAGCGGAATCTGCCCATCAGGCAAGGGTTGCTCCCCCCAGCACCGCGCCGCCAGCCATCCTGACTCCGAGAAACGACACTCCTGCTGCAGGCGGAGCGTCTCGCCCATGTTGCCAGGAGATTGAGTTGCAATCACCGTGCCGTTGAAAAGAATCTCCAGCCGCTCGGCCCCGCGGCCCTGGGCGAGAGCAACCACCTGAAGCGGTTGATCCGGGGAAACGTCGACCCCTTTGCCCGGCTGCTTCCCCGCGACCTGAAGGGTCAGCAGAGGACCGTTGGTGACCACGGTACGCCCCGCACGAACCGCCTCGATCCAGGCGGAGTAGCTGAGGGGTTCCTCTGGCGGCAGATGGGCATAGGTTCGCATGCGCCCCAGGGCGATGATATTGCTATTCTTGCCACTGCCACCAACCAGGGGCAGATGGATCCCCGCAGCGAGCAACAGATACCAGGCTTGCAACGCGGGGGTGGTTGGCCCTTCCGACGCGGTGATCTCAAACGCGTTGATCTGCCCCAGAATCGCGTTGGCCAGCGCTTCCTGCTCCAGGCGAAACTCCGGCGGCGGACAATTCATACTCCCCGGATCGCTCCAGACCACCAGCCCCTTTTTGCGATGACACTGCTCGCACCAGTCCGCCAGCGTCCAGTTATCGCCCGCCTCGCCATCGCCAAAACGCAGCGGAAAGACAGCCCGGTGACTGTTCAGCAGAGCCAGCGTACCCAGCACCGGATGGGTGTTCAGGGTGTTGACAACGACCAGGTGCCCGGGCTGTTGCAACGCCGGCGCGGTGCCGCTAAAGGCGAGCATGTTGGGCAGCGCCCAGGGAGTCTGTTCATCGCGTCGCCACTGACAGGCCAGCAAATTGACAACCGCAAGGTCCTCCGCTGCTCCTTCGAGCAAGGCGGCGTGCGGCGACAGAAACAGCGCATGGGTATCACCGGCGTACCACCCTTCGGGGCGCAGGTCGGCCAGTCGTTCCACGGTCAGACGGAGCGAAATCTGCCCCGGTCCCAGACTGACCGTCTGATGAAGTTCGCGATATTCCGGTCCCTTGACCACGTGCACGGTGAGTTCGCCGGCGGGGAGAGCCACCTCGCAGGTGCCATCGATGTAGAACCACTTCTGTCCGCCCTGCTGCAGATGACCGCCGACATACGTCCCGGGAGCAGTGGCGAATTCGAGCACACGCCCAAAGGGAGCAAAGAAACAGCCCTGCTGTTCGAAGCTGAGGCGCACAGGAGTCGGTCGTCCCGTGGCAGCGTCATTGATGCGCACATGAACGGTGTGCCAGGTAGTCACCGGGATCTCGCCTTCCGCAAAACAGGTTCATCAAGCGACAGGGTGGATTGTCGTCGATTTTTCCCTGCTGTCAAGCGCCGCGCACAGGCGGAGACGGCCCAGTGGTGGATTCCCACAAAGAGGATTGAGGGATTACTTAACGGGGTTTCTTGAGGTGAGTTCGCCAGGCAAATGCGATCTTTCCGGAGCGCGAGTGGGCATTGTCACTGCCGGCGCGCTATACCTTGCCGGGATAAAGGAGCGCCCTCACCCCTTGAATGATGGCAAGCACTCCCAAAACAGCGCCGAATCCCTCGCAGGCCATTGCCGAGGTCCCCGCAAGGTTTCCGTTCAGCACGCGAAGAATTACACTGGTAGTTCCCACCCCAACCATGGGAAGTCCAACGAGGATAAACAGAATCGCCGCCCAGATCGGCGTGGGCGGGGTGTACCGAGTCTGACACGCGGAGCAGATGCGATCCCAGCTAAATGCGATGAGCCTTTGAGGACGGGTCTGCCTGTACTCCGTGTGTCCGCACGCGGGGCAAACCTGGCTGACTGGGAAGGGCCCCTGCGCTGGGTCGCGGCCCGGTCTTTGCCCGGCTCGATTCTTCCGTTGTACATCGAGATGAGCCGCCACCTCCTGTCGGCCAACCGCTCCACAGTTGGGACAATGATCCACACCCTCCTCCGCCACGGGAGGCCGCATACACTCATTGTGGACCGCCCCGCCACAGCCTCCGCAGAAACGGCCTTCCAGAATGCTTTCAACTGGCTGGCGGCAAACGACACAGGGCAAACCAACGAGCTGGGGCACGTTTTGCTCCTTGACCGCATTCACCTCGCAGGAACTGTCGCATGCGGAGTCCTCTTATCTCCTCCTGGTTGGCGACCAGAACCAGGCGGGATCGATTTTAAGCCGCGGCAGAGCTTCTTGCCACAATTGTTTTGTGCACTTCTCGCAAGGGGTGCGCTACTTCAACAATTTGCCAAACTGATCGGTGTCGGGCCAGGTTTTCACCTTGTTCGCTGCCTCGTGGAGACGGCCATCGATCAGCCCGGCGAGCGCTTTGCCCTCTGGATTGTGGTGCGTGTTGAACAGCACCGCCCAGTTCAGACCGTCCCAGCGCCGCACCAGCAGCGCCTCCGTTCCAGTGATAAAGCCGGTGTGCCAGGCGTTGACTTTCCCGCGGACGTCAACCGGACGCACACTCCAACCACACCCATAAAACGTTGACCCTGGTTTCCCGTCTTTCCCCTTACCCGCCGCGCCGTCGGGGCGCGCCCACATCTGCTCGATTGCCTTCGATCCAAGAAGTGGACTCCGGGCGGGATCGTCAAACGCACTGGCGAACTTGACCAGACCAATCGACGAGGCGATCCATCCGCCATGCGCCTGATACGCCTCCAAATTGGCCGCCCCGTACTGAAACGGCACTTGCTGTCCAAGACGTGGAGGATAGAGCGCGGTTCCCATGCGCTTCCTGGCGTCGTAGTAGCGCACCTCGCCCTTGGCTCGATTCTCCAGGAGCGCTCGCCCCAGCTGGATCGACCGGACCCCAAGGGGACCAAACACCTCCTTCTTCACGTGCGCTTCGTATTTCTGCCCCGTGACCACCTCGATCAAACGCCCCAGGAGAAGATACCCCAAATTGGAGTAGGCGTAGCGTTCCCCCGGGTTAAAGTCCAGTGGCTGCCCCATCATGTAGCGGATGATGTGGAGGGGCGTGACCGGCGGTTGTATCCCAAGCGCCTTGGCAATCTCCCACGGTCGACCAATGGGATCAAACGAGTGGTCTCGATCCCACCCCCCGGTGTGTTGCAGACATTGCAGAACGGTAATCTCCTTCCACCGCGGATCGACCTTCCTCCCCGGAGGGACAAACGGCGTGAGCTTCATCCGAGTCATCACCCTGTCGTCGAGTTTTAACTTTTGCTTCTCGACCAGTTGCATGATCGCCACCGCAGTGATCGGCTTGGAGACACTCGCAATGCGAAAGAGTGAAGTCGGTTGCACCGGCTCGTTCTTCTCCACGTCGGCATGGCCAAATCCCCGCGCGTACACCAGCTTTCCACCGCGCGTGACCGCCAACGACGCTCCCGGCACCCGGTTCTCCTTGACGAACGAGGTCATCAGCTGGTCGAACGGCTCAAGATGGGGATTGGCCATCCCGGTGCTGGGCACCTGATCCGTGCTCGCCAGGGTAAAACCTGGGAAGGAAAGGGCGACCTGTGCCGTTCCGACCGCCGAGAGGGTGAGAAAACTGCGCCGTGAGAAAGTGGGAGGATTGTGCGTGGGCATGGGATTTTCCCTGGAGTTCGCCTACCAGACATCTACCCCGCTCGATCGTGTGGGGCTGTCCAGCCACGAAGGCTTTCTATCCGTCGCGGTCCCTCGTGGCTTGACAGTCCCACCCAGCCGAGACCATCACTTCCTTTCAGGGAGCGGGGGCAAAGGCATGCGCACGCGGGGATCATCGCCCGGAGGGTTGTCATCGTACCAGCGGCCCTCCTCATCCTTGCCGTTCACCCCGACGCTGTAGAGCAAATAGCCCTTCTCCATGGGACGATAGATCAGCGGTTGGCCCGAAAAGAGATCGTTCGGAATCGCCTTCACATACTTCGGCGCCAGGTCGTCCAGTTTGGTGGGGTAGCGTCCGTGCTCGCGCTGATAGCGCGCCAGGGCAAACGCCAGCTGCAGATTGCGCTGCACTTGCTCGGCGCGATCCTGAGCTTGCTGCACCTTGCGTGCGGCGGGAATCATCAGCCCAATGAGGACATCGCTAATCTTCTTTCCCACCACCTTGCCGGGAGTGTCCTTCCCCAGCAGCAGCTTGGCGATATCCGTCAGTTGCGGCGAAGGTTGCTTCAGTTCCCCCAGATCCTTCTCGATTTGGGTCAAGGCTGCCTCGCGCTCCGTTCGATCCTTGAGGCGCATGGCAGCGGCCAGACGATCGTACCACTTGTTGCAGTTGCGCAGCGCCGGCTCCCAGTCGATCCGCGCCATGGCTGCCTCTTCTTTGGGGTCAACCTTCGTCTGCGCTCCGCCCAGTTGACCAAGGAACGTTGAGGCATTTCCGCGACGAATCATCTGCAAGCCATCGAGGCACATGAGACGTTCGCCCAGGTCGATCCGGTCCGCCATCGACGGCAGAGGCGGGAGTGTTTGCAGATCGTTCAGGCACGCCTGGATCTGCTTGCTCGTTAACTTCGCTCTCTCCAGGTAGGCCAGATCGCTCGCACAGGCCATGTGATCGATGGCAATCCCAACCAACCCCTCGATGATGGTCGCCCCCCGAGAAATCAGGCGCGCCAGACGATGGCAGGCGAGCAGATCCTGCCAGGCCTCGTCGATCTTCCCTTCCCCAACGCGCAACAGGGCGCGAATCCGCAACGCATTGGCCAGTTCGCGACTCTTCTGCACTCCGGGGAGCAAGACACTGATCAATCCCCCCGGTTCCCGTTTCCGCGAGACAAGGGGGTTGAAATACTCGGGGCGCCTGGTTGCCTCCACGGCGCGGGCGAGCGGTTTTTCGTTCAGCTTCAGCCAGGCGGCCAGGTCGGGATAGTCCTTCGCGGTCCACACGCGGTTCCCCGCATGGCTCTCCTGCTCGTAGAGGACCTGCCACTTGCTGCGCTCCAGTTTGAGATGCTCCTTCAGGAAGACATCGAGCGGGACAAGGTAATCCCCGCGTGCGGGCGGTTCCTCCATCCCCAGCCGTTTGAAGAACTCCGCCGGCATCCCGGCTCCCCCCTCAGGACGCGGGCCGAAGACCTTCCACAGCAGCACATTGGCGTTCTTGTCGGGGGTAATTCCCTTGCTCAACCGCTCATTGAGCGCCGCCTCGTAGTCGATGTATCCCTCCTTGTCGAGCGGACCGGTGACATAGGTCGTCTCCTTGCCCAGGGGAAACTTCGGTGTGGGTTTGTCCGCCGCGGTTACAAGCACAAGGAAGAGAACCGGCGCATGGAACATGAGACCCTCCGACAGAGAAGAAGAATGAAACCTCACCACGAGCGAACCGCTCACGCGAATCAATGCCACGAATAGAAATGAATCCGCCTCTGGTTGTTCGTTCCGGTGGCGCGGATTCTTGTTTCTTTTTCTGCACCGCGCGCGCGACGATTTCCTTCTTGGAAGTCCCTGGGCGAGCGCATACCATAAGCCGCATCGGAAGTTCCTTCGCCGCCCCTGGGAGCGCGTGCGAAGCGAGGACGCCCGATGCGAACTCGGAAGGGATGACATGCCCCTGCGAACTCCCCTGTATGAGCGCCATGTGGCCCGCGGTGCCCGACTGGTCGATTTTGCCGGTTGGGACATGCCCATTCAGTATACCTCGGTCATCGAGGAACACACCACGGTGCGCGCGGCGGCCGGCATGTTCGATGTCAGCCACATGGGGCGTCTCTCGTTTGACGGCCCCGACAGCCTGGCGCTTATCCAGCACGTCTTCAGCAATAACGCCGCCACCATGAAGGAAGGCCAGGTGCGTTATGGCCTGGTTTGTAACGAGGCGGGCGGGATTCGCGACGATGTCCTTGTCTATCGTTGGCGGTATGGCTATGCCATGGTGGTCAACGCTTCCAACCGCGCCAAGATTGTCTCCTGGCTGGAGCAGCATCGCGGCGCGTGGAATGTCCAGGTCGAGGATCGTACCCTGGGCACCGCCATGCTCGCCGTGCAGGGGCCTCGCGCCCTCGAACTCTGCCGGGGCATGGTCCCTGCGGAGATCGACAAACTCGGCTATTACCATGCCACGCCGACCCAGTATCAGGGAAAGCCCTGTGTGGTGAGCCGCACGGGCTACACCGGCGAGGATGGGCTGGAGTTCATCGTGGCTGCCGACCAGGCTGTCCCCCTCTGGGACGACTTGCTGGCGCGGGGCGTGCAACCCTGTGGCCTTGGGGCACGCGATACCCTGCGCATCGAGGCCGCCATGCCGCTTTATGGCCACGAGATCACCGAGGAGATCGATCCGTTCCAGGCGGGCCTGAGCTGGGCGGTCAAGCCGGACAAGGGCGATTTTGTCGGACGGGCGGCCTTGCTGGACCGTCAGCAAGATCCCAGCCGCCGCCTGCGCGTGGGGCTGGAGTTGGCGGGAAAGCGCATTGCCCGCGAGGGCGCCTTGATCCTGCACGGCCAGAATCCCATTGGCATTGTGACCTCGGGCACCTTCGCGCCGACGTTGCAGAAAACCCTCGCCATGGGCTATGTTGACCCCGCGTATTCCGCCGTGGGGACGGAGTGCGCCCTCGACATTCGAGGCAAACAGGAGGCGGCCCGCGTGGTCCCCTTGCCGTTCTACAAACGACCGCGAACCAGTTGAGGGTGGTCCGACGCTCCGGAGCGCCCCTATTACTATTTCAGGACGAGACGGCGCTCTCGCCGCCCGACCCAGTGAGGATTCGATGGATCCCAAGACACTCCGCTACGCCAAGACCCACGAATGGGCTTCCCTGGAGAACGGTATCTGCACCGTTGGGCTGACGAAGTTTGCCGTGGATCAGTTAACCGATGTGATCTACATCGAGTTGCCCGATCTGGACGACGCCGTCAGCCTTGGGAGCAGTTTTGGCGAGATTGAATCCGTCAAGGCGGTCAGCGATCTTTATTCTCCGGTTAATGGCGACGTCGTTGAAGTCAATGGCGTTCTTCAGAATGACCCGACCCTGGTGTCGCAGGATCCCTACGGCAAGGGCTGGCTGATCAAGGTGAAGGTGGCGCGCGGCACCACGCTCGATCATCTCCTCACCCTCGACCAGTATCAGCAGCAAATTGCCTCCGAGGATCATTGAGCCAGCCATGCTGGGAGGGGTAGGCGGGTGCCAGGGTGGGCCGACCCGATTCCCGGCCCGGTGCACGATTGCGGAGGTTTGCTTGTCATACATTCTCAACACCCCCGACGACCAGCAGACGATGCTGCGCCAGATCGGGGTGGCCTCGCTTCAGGATCTCTTCGCCTCGATCCCTGCCTCGGTCCGTTTACAACGCCCTCTTGATGTCCCCGCCAGTATGAGCGAGCTGGAACTGACCCAGCACATGCTGGCGCTGACGGCACGCAACCAGTCCGCCGACCAGGCTGTTTGCTTCCTCGGGGGCGGCTGTTACGACCACTTCATCCCCGCCGTGGTCGATGCCATCGCCGGACGCAGTGAATACTACACCGCCTACACCCCTTACCAGGCCGAAGCAAGCCAGGGGAGTTTGCAGGCGTTCTACGAATTCCAGACTCTCATCTGTCAGTTGACCGGCCTCGATGTCGCCAACGCCAGCCTCTACGAGGGCGGGAGTGCCGTGGCCGAGGCGGTTCTGATGGCGATGACGGTCACCGGCCGTCAGGGCAAGGTGGTGGTTGCCGAGAGTGTACACCCCGACTATCGTCGTATCCTGGGCACCTATCTGGCCAACCTCGATCCCCGCATCGAGACGCTCCCCACGCCCCAGGGATTCCTTGACCCGGACGACCTCCAGCGCGCCGTCGATGACGAGACCTGCTGCGTGGTGGTTCAGCACCCCAACTTCTTTGGCGGACTCGAAGAGGTGGAAGCGCTGGCGAAGGCGACCCACGCCAGGGGGGCTCTCTTCGTGGTCAGTTTCGATCCCCTCAGCCTCGGTCTGTTGAAACGACCGGGCGAATATGGGGCCGACATCGCCGTGGCCGAGGGGCAATCCCTGGGCAATCCGCTCGCCTACGGCGGACCGTATCTTGGTTTGCTCGCCTGTCGCGAACAATTTGTGCGCAAGATGCCGGGACGCCTCGTTGGGCAGACTGTCGATCGGCGCGGCACTCGTTGCTGGGTACTGACCCTGCAAACCCGCGAACAGCACATTCGCCGCGAAAAGGCCACAAGCAACATCTGCACCAACCAGGGGCTGTTCGCTCTGCGCGCCACGGTTTACCTGGCCGCCCTCGGGCCCCAGGGACTGAAGGAGACGGCCGATCTCTGTCTGCGCAAGGCTCACTACGCCGCGCAGCAGTTGACCGCCCTTCCAGGAGTGCGCCTGAAATTCAAGCGGCCCTTCTTCAAGGAGTTCACCTTGCAGGTCGAGGGCGCGGTGCCGGATCGGCTCCAGGCCCTCCTTCGCCGCGGTTATCACGCCGGGTTAGCGCTGGGGCGCTGGTATCCCACGCTGGCCGATTGCGTGAGTGTTGCCGTCACCGAGAAACGCACCCGGACCGAGATTGATGGCCTGGTTGCGGCGTGGAAGAATGCGTGATTTTCGGCGCGCAGGGCATCACGGGCTTCCCACGGGGAGCGCTGCGCTCGTTGCCATCCCCTGCTCGCCCTTTCCCAGACCAGGTACCCATGGACAAGAATCAGTCCACCCAGCTGCTCTTTGAACTGAGCCATCCGGGCCGTCGCACTCACCGGTTGCCCGCCTGTGATGTCCCCCTCGGCGACGCGAGCACCTTGCTCCCCGCCGACACCCTCACGTCCAGCCCCCCGCCCTTGCCGGAAGTGGGCGAGATCGACCTGGTGCGCCACTACGTCAATCTGTCCACGCGCAACATGGCGATCGACACCAATTTCTATCCGCTTGGGTCGTGTACCATGAAGTACAATCCCAAGCGCCATGAACGCCTCGCGGCGCTCTCCGGGATGGCGAGCATGCATCCGCTCCAGAGCGACGCCTCGACCCAGGGGGTGCTCGAACTACTCTGGCACATGCAAAACTTCCTCGGCGAGATCGCCGGCCTTGAGGCGGTCTCCTTGCAGCCGGCCGCGGGCGCCCAGGGCGAACTGACTGCCCTCCTGGTCGCCGCCGCCTACTTCAAGGATCGCCAGGAAACGCAGCGCACGCGCGTGCTCATCCCCGATAGCGCACACGGCACCAACCCCGCCAGTGCCGCCCTCGCCGGTTTCGATGCCGTCACCATCAAGAGCAACTCCCGGGGGCTGGTCGACCTGGAAGATCTGCGCGCCAAGCTCGACGAGCGCACCGCTGTCTTCATGATCACCAACCCCAACACCCTCGGGTTGTTCGATGATCAGATCCCAACGATTGCCGAGATGGTGCATCGCCACGGGGCGTTGATTTATCTCGACGGCGCCAACATGAACGCGATTCTCGGGATTACCCGCCCTGGCGATTTCGGCGCCGACATGATGCACTACAACGTTCACAAGACCTTCACGGGGCCGCACGGGGCCGGCGGGCCAGGGTCGGGACCGATCGCGGTCCGGCAAATGCTCGCCCCCTATTTGCCGACGCCGCTGGTGGTCAAAACGGCGAACGGCTTCACCCTCGATTACGACCGGCCAAAGTCGATCGGGCGGGTGCACAGCTTCTACGGCAACGTGGGCATCCTGGTGCGTGGCTACTGCTACATTCGCACCCTCGGTCCGGAGGGGCTGCGTCAGGTGAGCGAGATCGCCGTCCTCAACGCCAACTACATCCTGAGCAAGATCAAGCATGCTTACGAGGTTCCGCACGGCGAGCGCTGCATGCATGAGTTTGTCGCCAGTGCGCGCACTCTGCGCCGCGAGCGCCGCATCAGTGCCATGGACATTGGCAAGCGCCTGCTCGATTATGGCTATCATGCCCCCACGGTGTACTTCCCGCTGGTCGTTGCCGAGGCGTTGATGATCGAGCCGACCGAAACCGAGAGCAAGGAAACGCTCGACGCCTTCGCCGACACCCTGCTGCGCATTCGCGAGGAAGATGCCACCTACCTCCAGCAGGCGCCTCACACCTTACCGCTGAGCCGCCCCGACGAGGTGAAGGCAGCCAAGGAGCCGATACTGCGGTGGAAACCCTGAGGGTTCGTCTGCTCCCCTACGAAGTGGACACCGGCCCACGTCAGATGGCCGCCGACGAGGTCCTCCTCGACTCGGCGGCCCACGAGGTGGCCTCGCTTCGGTTTTACGGCTGGTCGGAGGCGACGGTCAGCCTCGGCTATTTTCAGCACCACGAGCAACGGCGCGAGCACCCTCAGCTTCTCGGCCTCCCCTGGGTGCGCCGGCCCTCGGGAGGCGCGACCCTCGTTCATCATCACGAACTGACCTACTGTCTGGCGCTCCCCATACGCTCACGTGGACTCACTGGCGAACCCTGGTTGCGCATGCATCAGGTGATCGCGCGCGCACTGGCCACCTTCGGCGTGCGCGCCCATCCTCACGTCCCCACGGAAAGCGACCCCTTTGCTGGCTTGCTCTGTTTCGAGCACTTCACCGCGGGCGATTTGATCCTTGACTCAGCCAAGATCACCGGGAGCGCTCAGCGCAAACAGCGCGGCGCCGTCATGCAGCATGGCGGCATCCTGCTGGCGCAAAGTCCCTTCACTCCCACCCTCCCCGGGATTCGCGAACGGACTGGTCTGGTGCTCTCTCCCCACGCTTTGAGCGAGGCGATCACCACCGCGTTGATGGCGGAGACTGGCTGGGCAATTCAACCGGCCACCTGGACCCCGGAGGAGCAACACCAGAGGGATCGACTGGCGCAGGCGAAATACACCAGTGCCGCCTGGAATGAAAAACGTTGAGCCGACTCTCCCGGCCTGGCTTTCAACGCTTGAAGCGCTCCTCCCTCTCCTCGTCGACCACGGTGCGGAGAACCGGGGCTCTGCGTGACGAGGTGCGTTCCGCGGCCGGTTGGCTCTCGGCATGGAACTGATCAATCGCCTTGCGCAGATGACTGCGGGAAATGAGAAAGAGGAGCAATCCGAGCACCAGGGCCAAGCCCCCCAGCGTGAAGGGAGCCGTCCAACCGCCAAGGATGGTGGCGGCGATGGCAATCAGACACCCTGCAAACTGCCCCATCGCCCAGGTCATCGCAAAGAGAAAGCCGCCCGTGATCACCAGAGCGTGCAGAACACACTTCCACGTGGGCATCTCGCGCGTGGAGCGTTCCAGCGCCACCACCGCACTGGCTGCCACCGACCCCCCGGTGACCAGCAAGCAGAACAGCGCTGCGCCCAGCGCCCAGGGCCCGCCGAAGACCGCCAGCACCAGAGCGGGGAGCAGGTGCGCCAGCAGATAGGGAAGCCCCGCCCCGAAGATACCCCACAGCGCGCCGAGCAGAAGCTCGCGCTTCTCCAGCCCCGTCAACAGCAAGGCTTCCCAGGTTCCGCGTTCGCGCTCGGTGCTCACCACGCTCCCCGCCCGAACCGCGATGGCCACATTGGCAACAATCAGCACCATCATTCCCAGGGAAAAAAACTGAGCGCCCAGCAGGAGGGAGGTGACCGTTCGCGATCGATTCAGGCCTGCTGCGTGCCAGGATTCGCGCAGCAGCATCAGGGGAGTCATCCCCGGTTCCCGCGCTTGCCAGAGGATGGCGCCGTCGCCGAGCACGGTGAGCAGAAAGATGCACGCCACCCCATAGCGAAGAGGCAAGCGGCGCAGAAAGGCAAGCGGCGCGATCCCCTCCACGTACTTCTCACGCCACCGCACCGGGTTGTCACTGACCGGCGGACGGGTCGGCGTGAAGAAGTTCCAGCGCGAGCGCGGCCGGGAGCTGCGTTCCAGTTGTTTCTTGAACGAGGGACGCAAGCGCCAGGACGCCACCGCGAGACAGCCCACGACCAGCGCCCCCCACCCCGCGCTCGCCAGCACCAGCCGTTTCAGCGTCAGCAACGATTCCCCCGCGCCCAGGGCCGGTTTGAGCACCTCGATCGGATCCAGCGACGGAATGAACTCCTGGATGGTGTAGCAGACCGCCCCCGCCAATCCATACCCCAGCAGGATGGCGCCGCCCGTGGTGGTGGTCCACACCGACGCCAGCAGGCTCAGCGCCGCCAGCACCCCCAGAAACAGCAACGAAACGATAACGATCGCGAGCAGGGCCAGGGGTGAAAGATCCCCAAACACACAGAGCAAGGGGAGGATGGGGAGGGTGATCAGCCCGATCTGGGCCACGCGCGCCAACCACTTGCCGACAACAATGTCCCCCCCGTGCAGATCGGTGGTCAACATGAACTGCAAGGTCTGGCGGGTTTTCTCCTCGCTCAGCGCGCTGGCGGTGAACGGCGGCACCACCAGAAGGAGAATCACGATCTGGTTCAGGAATAAAGAACCGCTGTAGAAGGCCTGCTGCTTGTCCGCCAGCGCCGTGCAACCGACCACGCCGAGCAACCACAGGGCGTACAGCCAGCGAGCCCCGTGCAGTCCCGGTCGCCGAATGCTGCGCAGGATCTCGAACTCAAAAACGGGGCCGACCATGGGTTTCTGATTGTTCCGTGGGCAAAGCGCGCCAGGCAGGGCGGACCAGAGGCCTTCCTCTCGTCGGGCGCAAGCACTTCCCCTCCTGAAAATCGCCTGCGGGTGCGCTCACCGCCGTTCCTTCTCCTCGGGGTACACATCCGGCAGGGCATTGCGCTGCAGGACCGGGTGATCGGGGAGGTGCACGGAGGAATCGGAATCGTTCGCCTTGCCCTGGCGAAGCAGACGAGCAAAATCGTCGGCTTCCAGTCGCTGGGTGTGCTGGTTCGCCTCCGCCTTGAGCACCGGTTTGGCGGCCAGCGCGGCGTCGGGGCCGAGATGGATGCGAAACTTGTAGTTGGCGATCGTCAGCTGATCGTTGGGGAGCAGAGCTGCCCGGCGCACACGCTGGCCGTTGACGCGCGTCCCGTTGGTGCTTCCCAGGTCGCGCAGCAGCAACAGGCCATCGGTTTTCACAATCACACAGTGCATCTTGGAGACGCTCTTGTGATCCAGCCGCAGATCGCACTCCTCCTTGCGACCAACCACGGTCATGTCCTTGACGATCTCGATCACATTCCCGCCATCCAGTGGAATCAACTGGGCGCGCATATGCCCTCGCATCAGAAGTACGAGTTTCTCTGCGACCGCGCAGATCCTCGTTGGATCGTACCTATCCGCCACGCTGGCCTGCAAGGAGAAAGAGGTTCTGGATGCATTATAACTCGTGAATGTGCGACGACCATTCCACTCGCAGCGATCAGGGGGTATCCCCGACGCGCGGAAGTTCCACCGACGACCGCGCCAGACCCATCAAAAGGGCAACCACCAGGGCAGCGGTCGGCAACGGCAACAGCGTTAAAGGAAAGTTGGGACGCGTGCTCTCTGGCCCCGTGAGCACCCACACTCCCAGAAAATCCACCAGCGCGATCGTGAGCAGAATTCGTCGCCACTTCAAGGAGAGATCCGCCACCACAACGGCGAGCGGTACAAAAAAGAGGAGCATCATCGCGAACGAACCCTGATAAATCGTGGTTGATCCTGGCGCAAACATCAACAACACCCAGACGAACAACGTCATGGTCGCCAGCAGGAGCAGCCAGCCCATCCGCTCCCCAGACGGGGTGCGTCGCAGCAAAAGCAACCACCCCACGTTGAGCACTCCCAGTGCCTTGAGCAGGTTGTAATACTCCCCGTTCATCCAGTGTCCCAGGAAGTACAGAGGCAAGGGACGATCGGGGGTAAAGTCGTGTTCGGGGCGCAGGAATGGCAGACCAATCTGCGCGAGCAGATTCTCGGCCTTGTTGTGCACAAACTCTCCCAGCGTGAGCGAACGGTACGAGTCGCGAATCGCCTGCCCCGCGGATCGTTCATCGACCGGAATCACCCCCGCGAGATGCCACTTGACCAGCCGATTGCCCGGGGGATCGTAGTACCGCTGATAGGCTAGCCACGGCAGCATCAACGCCAGAAAAAGAGCGCAGCCGACGATTGTCTGGAGAAATCCCGGAAAGAACCGGGGCCAGAGGAGGAGACACCCCAGAGCTAGCAGTGCAAAGAAGCTTCCTCCATGAGCCAGCATCGCCAGCGCCGCCATCAACGAAGCCAGCACCAGGCGCCCCCAGCGTGAGGAGCGCTCCAGCTCGGGCCAGGGCAAGAGAAGGATCGCACAACTCACCGTGAACGTCCCTGCCAGCATCTTCGGCCAGACAAACACCGAGTGGAAGAGAAAGAACCCCGAGCAGAGCAAAAAGGCGAACACCCACGCCAGACGTCCAGCCTCGACGTGCACCAGCCGGCAAAGCACCCAGACCACTGCCACCCACGAAAGCTGAAGGATTGTCCCCAGCAGCTGATAATGCACGCCAACACTGGAAGCGGTCCAGCTCACGAGTGGGCGATAAACAAGGATCACGCCGCTCTGCAACGGCGGACGATCGCTGCTGTGCCAGTCCGCGATCAGAATGTGCGCTTCCTCGCCGTGCGCCAGACGATCGGCAAAATAGAGAGGCAGGACATTGTCAATCGCCAGGTAGAGATTGGGAAAGCGCCCAATCGCCTGTTCCTCCGCGTCGCGCTGCACCTCAATGGCGTAGAGCACACTCAGGTAGAAGAACCCCACGGCAAACATCAGGGCCAGCGGCCAGCGAAGGTCCGGCGTGCGCAGCAGCGGCAGAACCTGAGCGCGCCAGGGCAGCCACCCAGGCAGCGCGAGTGCGGAGAGGCCAAGAACCACGATGCTGGCAATCCTCCCCACCATGGGGCTGGCAAAATACGCCCAGAACACCGCGTAGCCGATCAGGCTGTTGAGCAGCAGCGCAAGCAATGGCACAAGAAGCGGTGGGAGTCGACACCAACGCGCGAGGAGCAGACCCCCCAGAAGAGCGGGGAGCCAGAAAAGGATAAACAGGAGAGGAAATAAGAGCAATAACTCGGCAACGCTCATCAGTGCATACCTGAGATCCGCCCCGAGAAACTCGGGACCGGATCGATGTCAGCGTCGCATCACTCCGCGCTCGAAGCGAGCACGCGAGCCCGGCGCGTCAGCGACTGGTTGTTTCATCCGGAGCCGGCGCTGCGAGCTCTGCCCGGATCCCCTGAAATCGTTACGATACGCCGCGCGGGCCTGCAAGGCGAAAGAGGTCCTGATAGAATCTAACCCAGCGAAGGCGAGTGGGGCTGTTCGGTGGAGCAAGCGGTGGACGCGAGGAACCCTGTGGCTGCATCTGGATCTGAGGCCGACCCGAACCCCACGGCGACTCCCACCGACGCCGATCCCTCCTGGTCCCCGGCGCGCATTCGGATGGTCGCAGTCCTTCTGGTGCTCGCCACCCTCGCGCTCCATGCGCCGCGCCTCCTGACCCCGGTGCTCATCTGGGATGATTTCGAGATTCTCACCGAATCGTGGCCGTGGGCGATCACGCGCGCCAACCTCTTTCGCTCAGCCAACGAGCACTTCATGCCGCTCGGCCGCCTCACCAGTTTCTTGATGGTCGAGTTCGCTCCGCATCTGACCTGGCTGCCCTGGATCACCGCGCTGCAAGGTCCACTCGCGGTCCTGCTCGCCATGCGCCTGCTGTATTGCTTTGTTCACGCCGAGCGCAACGATCCCCGCCTGGGGCTCCTGGCCGCGGGGTTCTTTGGCATCAGCACCAGCTACGTGGAGGCGGTTTCGTGGTTCTCTGCCAGCTTCTCCCTTCTCGGGCTGGACATGACTCTGCTCGGCTTGCTTGCCGCGCAGCGCTGGC
Organism: Planctomycetota bacterium; assembly: GCA_029777335.1. Taxonomy (GTDB): domain Bacteria; phylum Planctomycetota; class Planctomycetia; order Gemmatales; family Gemmataceae; genus JAKOSN01. The sequence continues at coordinate 8,154 of JAKOSN010000105.1, read as the reverse complement.
GCCTGACCGGCCAGCAACGCCATCTCCTGTGGTCCATCGGGTGGATTGCGCTGGCCCCCTGCTGGTTTGCCAGTGGCATTCTCGCCGGCCCCCTCTGTGCGCTCTATCTGCTGACCGCCGACGGAGGGCTGCAACGGCGCCCGCGCTTTCCCTGGGTTGGATTCTCCGCCTGGGCGCTCACCCCCTTGCTGGGAACCGTTCTCTTCCTCGCCTTCAGCTTGCCATTCACCTTGCAGCGCATCATGCACCTGGAACATTACGGCGACCAGAGCGCCGTGGAGTCGTTCCAACTTTCGGTCGGGGTGCTGTACTCGGCGCGCGCGGTCGTCGACAACGCTTTTCTTGGGACTTTTGGCATAACAGGCTTTCAGGTGCCGGTCCCGCTGGTTCACGGCGTTCTCGTCCTGCTGGTCGGCCTGACTGCCTGGTGGTACTGGCAAGCCCCCGCGAAGGGACTTGCCCTCCTCGGATTGGGATTTGTCTTCTCCAGTTATCTGCTGATCCACGGCGCACGCTCGCGCTGGCCCTATGAAGTGATCAGTACCTGGACGCGTTACCAGTTATACTCCCACGTGGGCCTGGCCTGTCTGCTCTGCGCCGGGTGGGATGGTGCTCCGCGACGACTGGGACAGTGGCTGACCCAGCAACTGGGCGAGGGGGTTCGCTGGGCGGGGTTTCTCTTCTGCGTTCTCTTCTGGGCCTGTCAGGTGCCGCGCGGGTGGCCGGCGTATCCTCGCCTCGATCTCTACCATGCGCATCGACTCGGTCAGTTACAGGATCTCGCGGAGGTGGAACAGGTCGACGCTCGCTGTCGGCGCCACGGCATTCCCCGCCAGCAAGCGCTGGAGAGTCTGGGGCATCTGAGTATCATGAACAGTTCAGGCAAGGTAAATGGCTGGAGTTTTCTCCGCGGGTGTTCGGATTGTAACGATTCTCCGTCTCGTACCCCCGAGGAGGTGCGCCGCCTCCTCTTGCCCCCTGAGGACACGCCCCGGGGAAAGTCGTAACATGAGAGCTATTCGTTTTCGGAACCATCCCGCGGCGGATGGTGTATCCTTGGGTCTCCCTCGCGCCTGAGCGCCAGAGCCAACATGAAGCCAACTCCGGACCAAGCCCTCTCCTCGGTGCCACAAATTCAGCCCGACGATCGCAAGATGCTCGATGTGGGCCCGCTGGCCATCGTGGGCGGTTGTGGCCACGTCGGCCTGCCTCTGGGGCTGGCCTTTGCGCGCAAGGGCTACCAGGTCGATCTGATCGACACCAGCACCGAACGAGTAGCCATGGTCAACCGGGCCGAGATGCCCTTCCACGAAGATGATGCCCTGCCGTTGCTCAAGGACACCATCCAGTCCGGGCTGCTCAAGGCGACCACCGATCCCACCGCCCTGGAAGATGCCTCCGCCATCATCGTCACCATCGGCACCCCGGTGGATGAGTATCTCGATCCCTCCGTGGGCGAGTTCGATCGCTCCATGAACCAGCTGTTGCAGCGCGTCCGTCCAGGGCAACTGGTCGTTCTGCGCAGCACAGTGTTTCCCGGGGTGACCGAGCGCCTGGCGCGGCAACTGGAGCAATCGGGACGGGGCGACATCGACCTCGCCTACTGCCCGGAGCGCATTGTCCAGGGGCAGTCGCTGGCGGAACTGGAACGCTTGCCCCAGCTGATCGGCGGGGCCACCAGGCGCGCCGCCGAACGAGCCGCTGCACTCTTCCAGCTGATCACTCCCAAGATCATCTTCCTCAAGCCCATCGAGGCGGAGCTGGCCAAGTTGTTCTGCAATGCGTGGCGCTACATTAATTTCGCCATCTCCAACCAGTTCTATGTGATCGCGCAGCAGTTCGAGGCCGACTTCCACCGCATTCACCAGGCGCTGCGGGAGGACTACCCGCGCATGCAGTCGTTTGCTCGCCCGGGCTTTGCCGCCGGCCCCTGTCTGCTCAAGGACACCATGCAGCTGGGCGCCTTCAATCATGGCTCGTTTGTGCTCGGCCAGGCCGCCATGATGATCAACGAGGGACTGCCGTATCTGCTGGTGCAGCACCTGAAGCGTTCCTATCCGCTCAACGAGATGACCGTCGGTCTGCTGGGGATGGCGTTCAAACCCGATAGCGATGATCCGCGAAGCTCGCTGTCGTACAAGTTGCGCAAGGTGCTGCTGCTGGAGTGCAAGCAACTGCTGTGCAGCGATCCGCTCGTTCCCGACCCCGAGTTGACTCCTTTGCCCGAGGTTCTGGAGAAGGCCGATCTACTGGTGATCGGTACTCCGCACTCCTGCTACAAGGGGCTATCCTTCCGCCAGCCGGTGATCGACGTCACGGCGACGATTCGCGGTTAAGATCCCGGGATCGACAAACGCAACGGCGCGCCGCCCTCGGCGCAGCACCCTGTCGCGGAGCGCGGCGAATCGATCCCCTCGCCCGGGGGGCTGCCAGAGAATTTGCACAGACCGAAGTGAGCAACCATGAAGATTCTTGTTACAGGCTCGGCAGGATTCATCGGCGGCTATCTGGTGGAAGAACTCCTCCAGGCCGGGCATCAGGTGATCGGCCTGGATAACTTCTCCAAGTACGGCGAATTGCGGCAATCGTCGCTCACCAATCCCAACTATCGCTTTGTTCAGGGCGATGCCAAGGATGGGGCCCTGGTCACCGCGCTGGCGCGCGAGGTCGACCAGGTGGTCGCCGGGGCCGCTCGCATCGGCGGCATCAGCTATTTTCACGAGTTCGCCTACGACCTGCTGGCAGAGAACGAACGGATCACTGCCGCCATCTTCGATGCCTCCATTGCCGCCTTCAAGGCCGGAACGCTGAAGAAGATCAACGTGATCAGCAGCTCCATGGTTTTCGAAAACGCGGATCGCTGGCCCACCCCGGAAGGTGCCCAGAAGACCTGCCCCCCGCCCGCCTCGACCTATGGCTTCCAGAAGCTGGCCACCGAGTACTTCGCCCAGGGGGCCTGGGAGCAATACAAGCTGCCCTACACCATCATTCGGCCCTTCAACTGCGTGGGTATCGGGGAACGGCGTGCGGTCACCGATCACGATGTGATGAGTGGAAACATCAAGTTGGCAATGAGCCATGTGGTTCCCGATCTGATCCAGAAGGTGCTCAAGGGACAGGATCCTCTGCGCATTCTGGGTGATGGCCGCCAGGTGCGTCACTACACCTACGGCGCCGACCTGGCCCGCGGCATTCGCCTGTGCATCGAACACCCCGCCGCGATCAACGAGGATCTGAACATCAGCACGGCGACCTCGACCACCGTGCTGGAACTGGCCGAGTTGATCTGGACCAAGATTCGGCCCGGGGTCCCGTTCCGCTATCACTGCGATGCCCCCTTCCCCTACGATGTGCAAAAACGCGTCCCCAACGTGGAGAAGGCGAAACGCCTGATCGGCTTCGAGGCGACCACCTCGCTCAGCGAAATGCTCGATGTCGTCATTCCCTGGGTGAAGCAACAGGTGGAACTGGGGAAGATCTGAGCCCTTGTGCGCGTCCCTCGAGGGAGCGGTGCGCCAGTGTGGGAACGCCCCCTGCCCGCGCACCGCGAAGCGTTCCAGGATGTCATGAGCACCACCACGGCAACAGGCAAACAGGTGATCTCGCTGGTGATCCCGGTTTTCAACGAGGCCGGGAACATCGTCGCCACTCTGCGCGACATTGCCGCGCAGGTCTACGATCCTCACGAGATCCTTATTGTCTATGATTTCCCCGAGGATAACACCCTCCCGGCCATCCAGACGATGGATCCGCCCGTCTCCGGGGTGTGCCTGGTGCACAACACCCTGGGACGCGGAGTGCTCAACGCCCTGAAAGCCGGCTTCCAGGCGAGCGCGGGCGATGTGATCATCGTGATGATGGCCGACCGCTCCGACGAACCGAAGGACGTGGGGGCGATGGCCCGCCTGATTCGTGAAGGCGCCGACGTGGTCGCCGGCTCGCGCTACATGCCCGGTGGGCGGCAAGAAGGCGGACCGTGGCTGAAGCGGATGCTGTCGTGGCTGGCGGGCAAATCGCTGCACTACCTGGCCGGCCTGCCCATCCACGATGCCACCAATAACTTTCGCGCATACAGCCGGCGCGTTCTCACCGAACTCTCCATCGAGGGCCAGGCCAGCTTTGCGGTCGCTCTGGAACTCACGCTCAAAGCACACTGGAAACGCTGGAAGGTTACCGAGGTGCCCACCACCTGGCACGATCGAACCGCCGGCGAATCGCGCTTTCGTCTCTTCGCCTGGCTGCCACACTATCTGCGCTGGTATCTGCGTGCCCTGCGCTACGCCTGGTTTGGCGGAGCCCCCCGTTAAGCGCAGCGGGCGCTCCCAGGCGCTCGGTTCTTTTGCACAGGAAGGCAATCATGAGCAAACTTTCGGTCACCGTGCTGTCGGGCTTTGTCGGTGCAGGGAAGTCCGCCGTTCGCGACCATCTGCTCAAGCACTCCCCGAACCGCCGCATCGCGGTCCTTGTGAACCAGCGCCAGGGCGAGGAAGCACGCCAGGAACTCGTGCAGGAAAAGCTCGTGACTCTGAGCGAAGGATGCATCTGCTGTACGCTGCGTGAGGATCTGCTGCGTGAGGTGGATCGCCTGGCGCGATCGGGTCGATACGATTCTCTCCTCATCGAATCGACCGGAATTACCGAACCATTGCCGATCGCGGAGACCTTCGCCTACACCGACGACCGGGGCAAATCCCTCTCTGCGGTGGCCCGCCTCGATACGCTGGCCACCGTCATCGATGCGGAGCGATTTTGGAAGGACTATACCGAGGCGGAATATCTTCATGAGCGCGGCTTGACACTGGATGACGAGGATGACCGCACCGTGGCCGATCTGTTGATCAACCAGATCGAGTTCTGCAATGTGCTGATCATCAACAAAATCGATCGGATAAGTGCGGAGGAAGTGGCGCGCCTGGAAGCGATTCTGCGGCACCTCAACCCCGAGGCAGAGATTCTGCATAGCACCCACGGCGAGGTGGCGCCCGACCAGATCCTTGACACGCACCGTTTCGATCTGGAGGCGACCGCGCAGGCAGCGGGCTGGTTGAAGGAAGCACGAGGTGAACACCTCCCCGACTCGCCGGCCCAGGGAATCCACAGTTTTGTCTACCGAGCCAAACGCCCCTTTCATCCTGGCCGTTTCTGGGCGTTGCTGACCGAGGGCGACTGGACCAGGGTGGTGCGCTCCAGGGGTTTTTTCTGGCTGGCCTCGCGCATGGAGGTTTCGGGATTGTGGTCGCAGGCCGGCGGAGCATGTGAGGTTGAGCCAGCGGGGTTGTGGCTAGCCGCCCAACCCGAGGAAGAATGGGGTGCCGACCCCGATATCCGCGCCGAGGTGGAGAAGATCTGGGATCCGCACTGGGGCGATCGCCGCCAGGAACTTGCCTTCCTCGTCTGCGATCTCGACGAATCCGTCCTGCGAACTGCTCTCGATGCCTGTCTGCTCACCGACGAGGAGCTGGCTCAGGGTCCGGCTGTGTGGCAGACCTACCCCGATTCGTTTGGCCACTGGCATGTCGAGTCCCACGAGGAGTGATTCCCGCCTTCTCCCGAGTGTCAACCGATCGGCACCGGGAGATCCCTGGAGTCGCTCTCAGCCGCTTGACACTCCCGCCGCCAGGCTTAAGGTAACTCAAAGACCTTGTTACCGCAGCGATTCGGGGAATCCGCTCTCTCCCTGGCTTGGTAAATCCTTCGCCCGATGTTCATCCGCTTGACGCGTTCCCCGTGCGGTGCTGGCGAATCCGGATTCTCGTGCAGGGAACAACCATGTCCACGTCCGCGTCACCCCCTCCGCAGCCGTCTCCTGGCTCGCAGCCACTCTTCTGGTTGCTCCTCCTGCTGGTTCTGGCAGTCGGTCTGCGCTGGACCCCTCTGCACAGCCCCTTGCAACAGGACGAATTTGGTCCGCTCTACGCGATTGCCGAGCGCGAAGGTTTTCAACGGGGCCTGTTGCCCTCCAGGGACCAACCGCTGCGGCCAGTAGCAAGCTGGAACGAGGTCCGGGAACGGTCGGTCTTGCCCTATGGAGTGGAGAATCCCTATCCGCTTTATCACTGGTTGCTCTATGCGCTCATTCACTGGCTGCCCATCACCGAGGTAACACTGCGCCTGCCCTCGTTACTGGCAGGGTTAGCGACAATTGCCTGTCTGTATGAACTGGGGCGACGCCTGATTGGCCCGGCAGTGGGATTGGCGGCAGCCTTGTTTGTGACCGTCGATCCCATGCAGATCGAGGTCAGTGTGCTGACTCGCCCCTACGCATTGGGGAACCTGGCATGTGCGCTGTCGTTGGGGGCATTGCTGGCTCTGCTCAATGCACGCACATTCCTGGGGGGACTGTTCGCCGCCCTCGCTCTGGGGTTGACCACGGCGTTGATAGGGTATCTGAACGCGGTGTTGCTGCTGGTGGGAGTGGCCTACGTGGGACTGGTGGTGTACTGGCTGGTGCAATGCCGTCGCCCCGTGGAGATTCCCCCGGAAACCGAACCCTTACCCGCCGAGAAGTGGTCGCTGGCAGGTCATCCCGAGGGAGTCGGGCGCAAGCTAGGTTTCCTCGTCCTCGCCGTGGCACTGGGGATTGCCCTGCTGGTGCCGATGCAGGGTTACTATCAGCGGATTCATGCCTTCACCGATCAGCACCGCCCCTACTTGCTCGCCACCTTACCTCCCAGAGCGATCCTGTTTTTGTTGTTTCAGAACTGGGTGTGGCTGGTCGCACTCTTTGTCATCACCGTCCTTTCGTATTTCTTTAAACCCGCCACTTCGCCCGCAGCCAGTACGCCTCCCGTGGAGCAAGGTACTCCGGCCAGTGCACCGGCCACACCAGCGACCGCCCCCCCCCAACCGCTGCTTGCTCCTGCGGAGAATCCCGATCTCCCCTGGACGGGTCGCCTCTGGATGTTCTTCCCTCAGCTGGCCGGCGTGATCCTCGTTTATGCGTTAAACACGAACGATCTCCTGGCCGCACGTTACTTCACCTACACCGCGCTCGGTGGTGCGCTCCTGCTGGCTTATTACGGCACACGCGGTCGTTCCCGCGAGGTTCGCCTTGTCGTTCCCGCGGCCGCCGCCGGAGTGATGCTGCTGCTCAGTTATCTTCAACCCGTGCTCTCGCTTGGACTAGGGTTGAAAACCGACCCCACCTCTCAGATAATGATCGAAAGTTTAAAAGGGGTACAACGCGGCGGTTCATGGAAAAAAGGGGATGTTGTTCTTTATCGATCCAATTTCCGCGAATCCGATTTGCTGCCTTCCATTCCCGAATCTCAAAGGGATCAACTGGAAGGTGCGCTGATCGCCCCGCTCTCCACACTCTACGTGCTGGATCAATCCGTCCCCTACATTCAACTGAGCCTTTCACATTATCGCAACGATCAAATCCATACCCAGGGTGGAGATCATTTTCTGCGCGCAGATATTTATACCAAAGCGTTGGAAGATCGCCTCAAAGGATATCAACGCTACTGGCTTGTGACACCAGCCTGGCAGCGAACCCAGTATTTTGCTTGCCTGATTCCCTGGTTGGCAACGGTGACGAACAGTGACCTGGAAGTGGCGAGCACACGGGAAGGCGCGGAACACTATTTTCGCGTCAACCCTGGGCTCCCCCCTGAGCAACCGATTCCTCGGCTCGACGAGGCCCGTTCAACGGATTTCACCAGTGTCGTGCTGGTGAAACGCCTGCCCCCACCAAAACCCGCAGAGAAGTGATCGACCGCCACGGCAAAGCCCGCTGGAAGCGAACCATGACAACTGCTCCCCACTCGGAGGTCCTTGCAAGGGAGAGTGCGCGCCACTTTATCCGCTCCCTGCAAGGCTGGTTTCCGTGGCTCGTGCTCGGGATCTTACTGATCATCGCCATCCCGTTGTTTGTCTGTCTTCCCCTCTGGGTCGATGTGTCCTTGTACGATGTTTGTGCCCGGACCATCCTGGCAGGCGGGGTTCACTATCGCGACACCTTTGATACCAATCCGCCCGGCATGCCCTGGGTTCATTGTGTGATCCGTGGATTGCTCGGTTGGCGCTCAGAAACGATTCGCATCGTCGATCTGTTGGTCGTGGGGACAAGCTGCTGGATGTTACTTCAGTGGCAGAGCCTGGCTGGTCTTTCCCTCGCTCAACGCGGATGGACCGCCTTTCTTCTCGCGTTTT
>JAKOSN010000104.1 GCA_029777335.1 Planctomycetota bacterium | reverse complement strand
GTTCCAATATCTCGGGCTGTTCCGGGAGATGGCATTCGTGAAAGGAGAGATGCCATGGCACGACCAGTCTTTCTGATTGCGGTTGGACTCGCTGTCGTCGGTACCCTGTTGCTCGTGAGCGAAGCCACGGCACAGATACCGACGCAGTTGGAGAAGACTCGGTTCTCCAACATCTCCATCCACAACCCTTCGTACTCCACCATGAACGTGGTCATCGTGGGGCGTTCGGATGGGCATTTTGACCGCGTCACTGTGCCTGGTGGGCAGACGGTTTCCGTCCATGACGGCTATCTCTACGGCGGACAACGGGTCGTCTGCTGGTGGTCGAGCAGTAACCCCCACAGTCGACCGCATGCGATGACGATCTTCGTCAACCACGGCGACTTCACCATAACACTCTCTGATCAATTGCAACCATGACCAGCCGCCTTACTTGGGCCTTTCGGGTGGAACCAGCCCGATCCATCTTCCACACCTCCCCTCACCGATCGCCCGAGTATGGCGGATCGTAGCCTGTGGTCCTCGATCCGTTTTAGTTGTCGTCTGGAGGGAAGGTGGTGTCGTATCGCACAGCCTTCGTGGCATGAGCGAAGGGAAGCGTTTTTCCCAGAGTCGCCCTGGCGCGGCCCACACAACCGAGCGGGCAAATCCCCGTGAATCCATAAACCCAACTCTCTCTTTACCAGGGCGCCTTGTTGAGAGCGTATCGCAACTACGCTCCGGACCTCTTGGCAAGAAACGGCCGCACTCGCGGATCGTCGAGAGGAAGTTCAATGCAATTCCCCTCCGCTTTCATCAGGATTTCCCCAAGTTTTGATGGACGTCGTAGCCATTGCAGCCAAGCTGGGACTTCTGTTTCCGGGTAAACCAGTTTTTTGATTCGAGCGCAAACCTCTCGGATACCCGGCGTATTGAGGAAGGTCTGGACCGCTTCCGGGACATCTCTTTCGATTTCCTGTCCTTTTGCCAGTGGATCGAAGACGTACTTGTTGAAGGTCTTGAAATCCAGTCCTCCGGTCCCAACCTTCACGCTGAGAATCTGCTGGTTGGCAAGTTCCGACAGAGCATGAACGTAGAGGACGAAGTCGGCATTTAGTTTCTTGGCGGCGTAGAGGAACCGTCGAGGGACGTTGCCGAAGTGGCCTGTGGATTTTGCCGCGGTGACCATCACCACATCGATCGTGTCTTTGGCCGACGAGCCATTTGGATCGGCGTTGCCGGAGGTGTACACGGCAAGGCTCTCGCCGCGGTAGGCGTGATAAGCCTCAGAACCAGGCTTGAAATCGGCAAACACCTCTGGTTTTACTGCACCGCAGCTCACCACATCTCTCTGATTCCACTCTGCTTCAGGCCACAATCCCAGGTCCATTCCTGGATTGTCAGCCAAAGCCTCCAGGGAGTGCTTCTCGACGGTTGCCCACCACTGTCCTTCTCTCTCCAGTTGCTGTGCTGCCGCCTTCGACCATTGCTCCAGCGCCGCTTTCGCTTGTTGGCTAACCGGCCAGCAGGGTGCGCCCAGAGCTGTCAGATCCTGGTTCAATCGACTGATTCTATCCTGGCTTTGTTGGAGGAGGTGGATGCCATAGGTGTACTGCTTGCCTGGGTAGTAAAGGCATCGCTGGAGAACCTCGTCGAACGCTATTTCCGATGGTAACGGCGGTTCAGTCTCATCCTGCCCTGGAATCGAGCGGAACACCATAATGGTGTCTCCGTCGAAATCTGCCCCCATCGGACGCAACAGGGAGGGTGGGAGCTGGATGGCATTCCCTTCTACCACGCGGACCTTGGCCCCCACCAGCCCCCAGCGGTGCAGCACGGGATCCCGCTTGATCCAAACACGCGGACGCTCTCCCTCGAAGGCATTCAGTAGT
>JAKOSN010000103.1 GCA_029777335.1 Planctomycetota bacterium | reverse complement strand
CGGGAGGTCTAGTCATGCGGCGCTCCCTCTGGCTCGCGGCCGTGGCGGTGCTCATGTTGAGCAATACGGGCTGCTTACTGAACATGTACCCGTCGAACCCGACCCGACGAATGGAAGCCCTCCTCAATCAATCGGAAGATCTCCGCCAGATCGAGGGGGAATGGTCGCGCTTCTGGTTTACCGATCAACCTTCACACCTGACCGATGAACGTGTCCATGGCGGGTTGCAATAACGCTCAGCCCCTCGGGAGCGCACGCAAAGGGTTAACCGATCAGGGTCAGTGCGGCCGGTACGATCTCCACCTGCACCGGCAGGAAGCCCGCGGGGTCGCCATCGGTCTGCACCGGCACCTGTTCGGCCGCGCTTAAGCATGCGCGCTGGACCCGGCGATGATGATGATCGGGGAGGTGTCCGTGGCGACGGCGCACAATCGCTTCCAGATAGCGCGCCAGATTCGCCATGCCGGGACGCTCGAAGACATAAACATCGAGCCGGCCATCGTCAGCCTGGCTGTGCAACGGCAAGGGCAAGCGCAGGGCATATTGCGGAATGTTAAACACAAACACCATCGCCCCACGAAGCCGCTCGCCCGTTTCCTGCAGTTCCACTTCAATGGTGGGATAGCGATACCAGGCGAACGCCTCCAGCGTGGGGAGGAGGTAGCTGAGCTTGTTGATGTGCCCGGTGCGACGGCCATGAACACGATGCACCACCTCGGCATCGATCCCCGCACTGACCATCAGGCTGAATAACCGCTCATTGCAGCGTGCGAGATCCAGTTGGCGGACCGTCCCGCGCGCAATGCGCTCCGCCAGAATGTCTGGCCGACGAGGAACACCACAGAAGCGCGCAACCAGGTTCTCGTTGCCGAGCGGAAAAAGGGCAATTGGCAGATGTGGGACGCGATTGACCACCTCCAGCAACGTCCCATCTCCCCCCGCCGCCACCACACAGCGTGTATCGCTTTCCCGCGCTAACTGCCCCAGTTCTTCCCGTTGCCAGCACAGAATCGGTTCCAGGCCGCGACCGCGCAACGCCCCGCAGAGCCGCTCCACGCGTCGCCTTGAATTGCCCGTCCCGGCGCGCGGATTCCCCAGGATGACCACGCGCCGTTTCTCGGGCGGAAGCCTGCCGTTCGCTGCGCTCTCCATCGGCTTCTCTCTCCTGCTGGCCCCGCGCGCTCGTTATTTCTCCTGAGGTGTTCGACTGACGCGCAGCCCGTTTCCGCCTGTGAAGCGCAGGTACAGCCCATGATCGGTCGTGCCGTTCACCACCTTCACCAGCACCCGATTCCACCCGGCCTGAAGCGAAACCGCCACGCGATCCTGATCCGGCCGTGCCGAGCGATCCTGAGCATATTCATGAACCAGCTTGTCGTTGAGCCAGATGCGCACCGTGTCGTCGGAGCCAACCAGCATCTCCACCTTCTGGTCGGTCGGGGAATAGACATGGGTCAACGCATAGGCAGAGATCTTCTCGCGCTTGTAGATCTTGCCCAGATCAAGCAGTCCACTTGGTTCGCTCTGAGCCGCCTGCCAGCGCAGCACGACACCGGGTTTGTCCCCGGGATAGCTCGCGGTGGGATCGGGCTTTTTCTCGGGAGGATAGCTGGCGGCGAGAGCGTTGCCAAACGGTCCGACGACATAGAACTCCAGGGCCAGCCCCCGGAGCGATTCCTGCGCCGAGCGATCCTTGAGGAACGCCACCAGGTGGATGAAATCGTCGTAGCTGAGCTGAGCCACCACGTTGTCGGGCATCAACGATTGTTTCGATGCCTCCAGGGAATCGAGATCCTTGCTGGCAATGCGAATATCACGCGCCTCGCTATCGCGGAGCACCACCTCGTCGCCACTCTGGGCAATCTTCAACCCCGTGTAAACCTGGCCTTTTTTGGTAGTGGCAACAAACGTTTGATACCCCTCCTTGATTTCCTTGCTCGGCTCCACCAGCGACTCAATCAGCTTCTCCACCGAGTGCGTTTCCCACACCCGGGTCAGATCCGGGCCGACCTGTCCACCGACACTTTCTAGACGATGGCATCGGATACAGGCCAGGGTGGCGCTGTTCAAAAAGAGTTCGCGCCCGCGCTGGACACTGCCTTTCGTCTGCACCAGTTTGCGCAGTTTCTCAAGGTCTGCCGGGGCGGTCGAAACAAGTAGCCCGGTCTTCATCACGGCATTGAGCAGACCGTTCAACTCGCGCTCCTTCCCGGCATGTTTGCGCAGCGCTTCGGACACCTGCGGCAGAAGGGTGCGCGGCAATTTCCGCTCAAGAAAGAGTTTGCCCACTCGTTTGGCGCCTGCGGGCTGGGTGCCAAGGAGGAGGACGGCCTCGGTTTGCAACCCCTCGTCCTGCCCCGCGAGGTACTGCTCCGCCAGCAGGAGAGCCGCCTGGAGATCGAGTGCCCCCAGCGTGCGCAGTGCGTCGCGCCGCAAAGCCTGCGTGGCGGGGGAATCCTCGGCGAGGATCTCCTTCAACACGGGAACCGCCGACCGATCCGCGAGCACTCGCAGCGCCTGGATGGCGGCGAGCCGTTCCTTCTCCGACGCCCCTTTTTCGCCGAGGATCTTCGCCAGCTTCGGGGCTGCTTTGGTCAGGCGTGTCTGCTCGATCGCACGAATCACCGACAGGCGCACGGCGGGATCGTTCTCCTCCAGCAAGACGAACAGCCACTTCTCCGCCTTCTCCCCCTTGAGCGCCTGGCCCAGCGAGAGCACCTCCAGGCCGGCCAGTTTGACGGCCTGCGCTTCCTCGGGGTGTTTGCTCAACCAGGCCAGTGCCGGTTCCAGCGACAACGGAGGGAGCAGAAGATAATTGCCGTAGGAGCGAATCAGGCCGGCCCGCTGAGCGATACTCAGGTGCGGATTCTCCAGCAGGGTGGGGATCGCCTCGGCGGCTGGGCGCGTCCGCATCATGGTGAACGCCTCCACCACACGATCGAGTTCCTTCTGTACCCCGGATTCCGCCAGCGCTAGCAGCCGTTCGATCCCCTCCTTGCCGGTGTATTCGATGGCGCGCACCAGCCCATCGTGAAGGACCGGATCGCGATCTTTTTCCTCCAGAAATGACAACGTGTTGACCAGCGCATCGGCCGCCCCGGCACCGTTCAGGCGTCCCATGGCCAGATAGGCAGCCCGGCGCACCGGGAGTTCCGGTTCGTTGAGTAACTTCAGCAAGGCGGCCTGCACTTCCTTGTCGCTGCGTTCGGCATTCAATCCCAGCGCCTCGATGGCCAGGCGGCGGAGGTCGTCGTCGGCATCGCGCAGGCACCCCAGCAACGCCTTGCGGACCTCGGCGTTCCACATCGACTCCAGCGCGCCAAGGGCCGCCCAGCGGGCGCGCGCCCCCCGATCCCGGTCCGCCAGCACCTTGAGCAACCCCGCCCGTTGCTTCTCCCCACGGCGCACCAGCTCACGTTGCGCTTTCTGCCGATCGCTGAACTCCTCGCTGTCCAGCGTTTTCAGCAACTCCTCCTCGGGAAGTTTGACGATCTTTTGCCAGCTGTCCATGGCCCGGGGCGGCAGCGCGGGATGCTCCCTGGTCCCTGCCCAGGTCAACCGATAAATGCGACCATGTTTGCCATCGCCCCACAGGCGCCCCGCTCCGCCGGAATCGGTGCGCCAGTCCACCACGTACATCGCCCCGTCCGGGCCGAGCACCATCTGGCAGGGGCGAAAGAGGGGATCGTCGCTGCGCAGAAAGGCGAACTCCTGGGCCACCTCGTAGCTCGCCCCTTTCGGTTTGACTGCATAGGCCCGAATCACCTTGCGAAAGACATCCGGGTAGTAAAGGAGGCCACGGTATTCCTCGGGAAAACGCGTGTCGTTGTAGATCAGCAACCCCGCCGGTGCCCCGCGCCCGGTCTTGAGCAACGGCGCCACCTTCCCCGGCAATTCGCCAAAGACCGCCCCACGCACATGATCGGGAACACAGCAACGCGCCCCGCTCTGCAGGCGCCAGCCAAAATCGTTCCCCTCGGCAATGTGCATCAACCGACAACCAGTGAACTTGGAGCCGTCCTCGTTGTCGTTATCAACATGGAAGAGGTTGAACGACTCGTTGAAAGCGACATCGCGATAGGGATTGCGGAAACCGATTGCGAACACGTGCATCTTCGACCCATCGGGGCGACAGCGAAAGACCGCTCCGGTGCGCAGCACGGTCGCGCGACTGCCATCGGACCCCTCGACCACGTTGTCATCATCCCCGCTGGTGATGTATAGCCAGCCATCGTTGCCAATCGTCAACCCCGACACCTGATGATGGTGAAATCCGCAGAATCCCTGAGCGATGATCTGCTTCACGTCGTACGGCCCGCCCGGTTTGCTCTGCTTGAAACGGCGAACCGTTCCGCGGCTGGCGGTGTAAAGCCAGCCGTCGTGCAGCAACACGGTGGAGGGCAATTCATCTTGAAGAACGACCTCGGCGCGATCGTAGCTTTTCTTTTCACTGTTGAAGCGCAGGATCTTGATGACATCATTCACGCTCTTTTTCATCGTCGCCACTTCGCGCGTGGAACCGTCCTTGTAGGAGAGCTTCTCCATGTGCTGCGGAAAGTGCGGGGCGCCCTCGCGCTCGGGAACCCACTCAATCACATAAGGTGTGCCATCCTCGCCAAAGGTCATCCCCACGGGGTTAATCACCACGGGTGCCTCGGCGACAATCTCAACCTTGATCCCCTCGGGAGTGAAATAGCCCTTCAAACGAGGATCGTTCGTCCCCTGATCGATCCATTTCAGCCACTTCGGCGCGGGTCGGGGAGCGGATTGCGGTTGCGTGAAGTCGTCCCGGGTTTGCGCACAGAGCGAGGGAAGGAGGCAGACGCCGAAAGCGAGAACGGCAACGAGGCGGGAGGATGGACGCACGCGTGAAATCTCCTCTGAAGGCAGGCGAATTCGCTACTTCTTCCATGGTAATCCACGAATGCCCCCGGAGCCAGTCCGTCTTGCCTGCCGACGTCCTCGCCTCGTCTTGACTCCAGGGGGCCGTTGTGCGAGGCTGACCGCATCCTTTCTTCAGGGAGGCGGTCATGGAAGGCACTCCACTCTCTGCTCGCTGGCAACAGTCTTGGGTGCCGCGCTGGTGGACGGAAACGCTCTTCGCCGGAGTTGCAAGCGAAACACCACGCGACTCCGGGTTGCCCGGGGCTGCCCTGCTGGTCGTCCTCGCCAGCCTGCTCTTCTTCGCGCGCCTGGATGCCCCATTGCTCGAACCGCAGGAACCCCGTCATGCCGAGATCGCCCGGCAAATGCTGGTCGAGGGACGTTTGCTCGTGCCAGTGCTCCATGGCGAGCCGTATCTCGATAAACCGCCGCTGTTGTACTGGCTGATCATGGGCAGTTATGTGCTCTGTGGAGTCCATGACTGGGCAGCCCGGCTCATTCCCGCCCTGGCCGGGGTGGCCACAGTGCTCGCAACCTACTTCTGGGGACGCCGAGTTCTGGGCAGTCGGGCCGGGCTGTGTGGCGCGCTGGTGCTCTGTTTGTCGGTGCGTTTTCTCTACCTGCAGCGCATGTTAAATTTTGACTGTCTGCTCACGCTCTGGATCACCGCCGCCCTGGCCTCGGCACATCTCTCTCTTCTCGGGTCGCGTTTATCGCTTAAAGGATGGCTGACCTCGGCCTGTCTCTGTGGACTGGGATTGCTCACCAAGGGACCCGTCACGCTGGTTCTGGTGCTGGTCCCCTTGCTCGTGTATCAGCTGCTGGACCCACGCCGCGCGCCGGTGAGTGTGCGCGCCTGGCTCGCCTATCTGGCAGTCGCGTTGGGCGTGGCCTTGCCCTGGTATCTTGCCGTCGCCTGGGTCGAGCCCGAGTTTCTCGCCGACTTTCTCTGGCGGCACCATGTTGAGCGCTTTTTCACGCCGTTTGATCATCAGGAGCCGTTCTGGTTCTTTGTGCCGTCGGTACTGCTGGGGATGTTGCCCTGGACGTTGCTTGTGCCCGGGTTGCTGCGCGCATTCTGGCGACGTTCGCCCCGAGCGGCCGCGCGGCGACCGGGCGCACTGGGATTGATCCTGCTGGCGGGGTTGTGGGTGGTTCTGTTCTTTTCGCTCTCGGGATGCAAACGCGCCGTTTACATCTTGCCCGCGTTGCCGCCCCTGGCGCTCACCCTTGGTTGGTGGCTGGGCGTTCTGACCGGGCGGCGCGGCTGGAAAGTACTGTTGCGCCGCCCCTCGGTCCTCGCCGGAGACGCCGCCCGCCTGGTGCTTCTGGCGACCACTGCCAGCGCAGCCGCGTCGCTCTTCTGGGAGCTGAGTTCGCTCTGGTTTGGCCTTGCCCTGGGGGGTGTGGCAGCACTGGGACTGGGGATGCTCCTCTGGCGCCGGCCGATTTCCTGGGGCGAAAGCATGGCGATCACCTTTGCAGCACTGCTGGTGGGGGTCCAGACCCTTCTGCCGGAATACAACCGCCGCTTCGCTCTGCGCGCTCAGTTGCAAGCCCATGTGCGCGAAGCAGAGGACACTCCCCTGACCGTGGCGTGTTATCCGCAGTTCTGGGATTCGGTGCGCTTTTATCTCCCCGATGCCGAGGTGCACATCTATGGCCCTGCCGAGCGCGAGCGCTTGCTGGATTCTCTGCGCCAGCGCCGCCGGACTCTTGTGCTGGTGAAATCGGGGCGCACGCTCGATGATTTTTTGCAGGAGCTACCGCCCGCGCTGGAATTTGTCCCCCGTGATCGCCCCGGAGCGGTGACCGTTGGCTGGGTGCGCACACGGACACTTCCCGCGCAATCGCTCCCCACCGAACAAGAACGCTGACAATCCCCTGTCTGCGCTGGTGAATCGAAACCTCCCTTGATTGAACGAAGGGGTGACCACTGCGAGGGCCGAGCGGACAATTCTTGCCTCCCGTCGACGCGTCGGCGAGAACTCTTCACGCGCAAACAGAGACGTGCGCGAAAGAAGACACAAGGAGGATTTGCGACGCCGATTGGGCGCTCAGAGCAAGCCCATCGTTTCGGGATAGCCATACATGCGGTTGAAATTCTGCACCGCGACGCCGCTGGCGCCCCGGATCAGATTGTCCTCGCTGGCGATCACCATGATGCGTTCGCGCACCACGCGCACGGTAATATCCAGGAAATTCGTGCCCACGCTCTCCTTCGTCGCCGGCAAATGTTTCACTACCCGCACAAAGGGTGCCCCGGCATAAAACTCACAATAGAGATCCATTAACTGCGCTTCGGAGAAGGAGCGCGTCGGTTGTGCATAGATCGTGGAGAGAATCCCCCGATCCATGGGGATCAGGTGCGGCGTGAAGAGAACCTGCAACGGTTCGCCAGCGAGGTCGATCAGCGTTTGTTCGATCTCGGGAGTATGGCGATGCGTGCCCACCCCGTAGGCGCACACGCTTTCGTTGCACTCGGGAAAATGAAAGGTGAGCCTGGGCGTCCGCCCGCCGCCGCTCACTCCGCTCTTGCTATCGATGATCAACGAGCGGAGATCCACATGCTTGCCGCTCACCAGCGGAGCCAGGCCGAGGATGGCGGTTTGCGGATAGCACCCCGGATTGGCCACCAGTTGTGCCCCCGGGAGATCATCGCCATAAATCTCCGGCAACCCATAGACCGCCTGCGCCAGATGAGCGAGGTCCGCGTGGCTTTCCCCATACCACTGGGCGTAAACATTGGGATCGCGCAGGCGGTAATCGGCGCTGAGATCGACCACGCGCATGCCCCGCTCCAGCAAACGCGGAATCATGCTCATGCTGACGCCGTGCGGCAAACAGCCGAACGCGCATTGCACGCCCTGAGCGATCAATCGATCGGGATTGAAGGTTTCGCAACGCAGCTCCAGGCGCCGCGCCAAACTCGGATGCAACTCCGCGATCAGCGGAGTGCTCTCATCGCGCGAGGTGATCGCAACAATCTCGGCATGCGGATGACGCAAGAGCAGTTTGATCAACTCGACGGCGGTGTATCCCGACCCGCCCAGAATGGCAATCTTGGTCATGGTAGCGCTTTCCTGTTCCTCGATCCCCTGACCAGCAGGCAGCAGTCACTGTACATTGATCATGCCCGCTTGACCACCACCCGTTCGTAAGGATAGCGCCGACATGCCACGCACCCTTCACGCCACCGCGCAGGCCATCCAGCAAGGTTCGCTCTCGCCGGTCGAAATGGTCGAAACCTGCCTGGCTCGCATCGAACAGGTGGAGCCGCGCATCCACGCCTGGGTGCTGGTCGATGCCGAGGGAGCGCGCCACCAGGCGCTGCAGTTGCACGAGGAACTGAAACGGGGCCACTCTCGAGGTCCGCTGCACGGCATTCCTGTGGGGATAAAAGACATCTTCGATGTGCATGATTTGCCGACGGCGTGCGGCTCGCGCCTGTGGAAGCAGAGCATCGCCCGCCACGATTGCACCGTGGTGCAGCGCCTGCGCCAGGCGGGCGCGATCATCCTGGGCAAAACGGTGACGACGCAGTACGCCTCCTTCGATCCTCCTCCCACGCGCAACCCGTGGAATGTCCAGCGCACCCCGGGGGGATCGAGCAGCGGCTCGGCGGCGGCCGTCGCGGCGGGGATGTGCCTGGGAGCGCTGGGTTCGCAAACGGGGGGATCGATCACGCGGCCCGCATCGTACTGCGGGGTGGCGGGGTGCAAGCCCACCTACAACCGCGTGAGTCTGCAGGGCACCTTGCCGCTGGCCCACTCGATGGATCACCCGGGGCCGATTGCTCCCTGTGTTCTGGATCTCGCTCTGTTATTGCAGGTGATCGCGGGACCTGATCCCCTCGATCCCGAATGTGCCTTGCGTCCCGTGCCGGACTATCGTGCGCTGCTGGCCGGCGCGTCCACCCCGCCGCGCCTGGGACGCGTCCGTGGACTCTTCGAGGAACGCGCCAGCAGCGAAATGCGGCAATTACTCGACCGCGTGTGTGCCACGCTCGGCCAGGCCGGCAGCCTCATCACCGAGATCGCTCTCCCGGCCGGGTTCGGCGAGGTGCTCGAACGCCACCGCGCCGTGATGGCGGTGGAAGCGCTGAGTTATCATGAACAGCGCTTGCGTCTGCACCCGGAGGATTACGACCCGAACTTCACCACGTTGCTGCGCGAAGGACAGGCCTGCTCGGCAGCGGAGTATGCACGCTGCAAGGAGCATCAACGGCAGCTGCGTGCGTCGATGCGTGGCTGTTTCGAGGGGGTGGACGCCCTGATCATGCCCGCGACCACCTCGGCCGCTCCGGATGCTCGCACCACTGGCGATCCGGCCTTCAACTCTCCCTGGAGTTACACCGGCCTCCCCGTGGTGTCGTTTCGAGCGGGGTGGACTGCCGACCAGATGCCACTCGCGGTGCAACTGGTCGCCCCCGCCTGGCACGAGGGCGAACTGTTCCAGGCCGCCGCGTGGTGCGAACGAACCCTCCAGGTGGAAAGCCGCGAAGTCCCCAGCGCGTGAGTCAACCCGTTCGCGGGAAAACCCACCTGCTCAGTCGCGAATTGTGCACCGGGGCAGCGCCCTGCGCAGGGCCGCCACACCCTCCGGCGTCACGTTCGTTCGACCGAGAGAGAGTTCCGTCAGGTTCTTGAGCACGGCAAGTTCCTTGATCCCCGCATCGCTCACGCGCGTCCCAAACACATGGAGGCGGGTCAGATGCTTCAGACCAGCAACCGCCTTGAGGCCGTCGTCCGTCAACCCGGATTCTCCCAATTCCAGCTCCGTCAACTTCTCCAATCCAGCCAGGTGTTTGAGTCCCACCCCCGTTATCGTCTTCGCCTGGAACAGGCTCAGTTCGGTGAGATTCTTCAGTGCGGCCAGTTCTTTCAGGCCGCCGTCGGTAATCGGGATCGCCCGCAGGCCAAGGTTGGTAAGGCGAACCAGCTTGGCGACCTCGATCATGTCCGCGTCAATCAACCTGGAACACTCCAGGCGCAGCGAGGCCAGGCTCTGGAGCCGCGCCAGTTCCCGCACCCCCAGCCCGGTAATCCGCGACGCGGAAAACGAGAGCCCAGTGAGGCGCTTGACCCGCGCAAGGGTTTTTAGTCCCCGATCGGTGATCACGCTGTCAAAAGTCATCCCGTAGAAGGAGAGATACTGCAGGTTTGGGAGGGTGGTGAGTGCTTCGAGACCGTCCTCTGTCACTGGCGTGCCGGAAAGGTTAAGAGCAGTCAGCGTCTTGATCGCCACGATCTCCTTGAGTCCGCGATCCGTCACATCCGTCTCACCAATATCGAGCGTTTCGAGCGGGAGTTCCCGAAGGTGCTTCAGCCCGGCATCGCTGACGTACGTCTCCGAGAGGATAAGCGTCCGCAACCCCTTCAGCCCAGCAAATTGTCTGAGTCCGTCGTCCTTCAGACTGCGGTTGGTGAGCTGGATACGGAGCACCGGCCTCCCGGGCCTGGATTCGTCTCGATCAACGGTCCCACCAAGCTTCTTGACAAACGCAGCTGCCGCGTCGTCGAGGGATTCAGCGTGAGCCACGGGAGTGAAGACGGCAACTGCGACGAGGATCATCAGCCGAGCCACGCCTTCCCCTCCGTTGCGGTGAGAATACAGGCCACCGCTGTGATCTGCCATGGGCGTTCCACCTCCCTGAGCGCTCCGCGTTGGGTGGTTACGCCAGGATCTTCTTCACCAGGTTGCCATGGACGTCGGTCAGGCGGAAATCGCGGCCCTGGAAGCGGAAGGTCAACCGGGTGTGGTCGAAACCGAGCAGGTGCATCAGCGTCGCTTGCAGATCGTGGACATGCACCGGATCGCTCGTGACATGGAAACCCAGATCATCGGAGGAACCGACCGTGATTCCTGGCTTCAACCCCCCGCCCGCCATGAACATCGTGTAAGCGTGCGGATGATGATCGCGGCCCAGGTTCTTGCTCCCCGCTGTGCGCCCTTCGCGGAACGGGGTGCGGCCAAACTCGCCGGTCCAGATCACCAGGGTGGTGTCGAGCAATCCCCGGGATTTGAGATCCTTGATGAGCGCTGCCACGGCGCGATCCATCCCGCTGCAGCGCCTGGGGAGCCCCGTCTTGATGTCCTCGCCTGGCCCGGTGCCGTGGAAGTCCCAGCCCCAGTCGTGCAGCTGAACAAAGCGGACACCCTGTTCGACCAGACGCCGCGCCAGCAGACAGTTGTTGGCGAAACTCGAAGCGCCAGGACGAGCGCCGTACATCTCCTGAATCCGTTGCGACTCGCGGCTGATGTCCATCACTTCAGGGACGGCGGTCTGCATGCGAAACGCCATCTCATACTGGGCAATGCGCGTTTGCGTCTCGGGGTTGCCCAGTTCGCTGCCCTGAAACTCGTTCAGATCCCGCAGGGCATCGAGACTCAGCCGGCGCACGCTGCGATCCATCCCCCTGGGATCCGAGACAAAGAGCACCGGATCGCCCTCGGAGCGACACTGTACTCCTTGAAAGACCGAAGGGAGAAAGCCGCTACTCCACAGACTGTTGCCCGCGCTGGGATTGGTCCCCCCTGAAACGAGCACAATGAACCCCGGCAGATTCTGGCTCTCCGACCCGAGCCCGTAGGTCGCCCAGGAGCCAAACGAGGGACGCCCGAACTGAGGCGAACCAGTGAACAGCAGCAGTTCCGCCGGCGCGTGGTTGAACTGCTCGGTGAACATCGACTTGATGAACGTCAGATCGTCCACCATGCCGGCGATCTCGGGGAGCACCCCGGACACCCATGCTCCGCTCTTGCCGTGCTGCTTGAATTGTTGCGGTGTGCCCAGCAACTTGGGGGTGCCGCTGGTGAAGGCAAAACGCTTGCCCTTGAGCAGGGATTCCGGGCAATCCTGGCCGGTCCGTTTGACCAGTTCGGGCTTGTAATCGAACATGTCCAGATGCGGAGGCGCGCCCGCCATCTGCAGAAAGATGACGTTCTTCGCCCGGGGAGCAAAGTGCGGCTTGCGCGGCGTCAACGGGTTGACCTCGGCCTTCGGGACTGCCGTGGCGTGGTCCCCGAGCAGCAACGACAGGGCGAGCCCACCCAGACCCAGCTGGCAATCGCGAAGGAAATGCCGGCGCGTGAGATTCAGCAGGGAGTTCAGGTGCAAAGACATCGGCTCACCTCTTCATGAAGATCTCGTCGAGATTCAGCATCACGTTGGCGACGACGGTCAAGGTGGCCGCCTCGATCGTGTCCAACCCCGGCGGCAGCTTCCCCAGCGGCTGGGTGGCCAGTTCCTCGGCTTTTTTCCTGTCGCGCCCGAGTTCCGCATGCACCTTTTGATACAGTTCCACCAGGCGCTTCAACTCGGTGTCACGTGGGGGCCGGGTCAGCGCGAGCCGGAACCCCAGACGCAACTGGTCCTCGAGTTTGGGTCCGCCTTCCCGCGCCATGCGCCGCGCCAGCCCCTGGGCGGCCTCGACAAAGGCCGGGTCGTTCATCGTCACCAGGGCCTGCAACGGGGTGTTGGTGCGTGGTCGACTGATGGTGCACACATTGCGACTGGGCGCATCAAAGGTCACCAGCGAGGGATAGGGAGTGGTGCGCCGCCAGGTGGTGTAGAGCGCTCGGCGATAGCGATCATCCCCCTGGCTTGGTTCCCAGTCGGTAGCCCCGCCAAACGCCGCATTCAGCCCCAGCTTCGGACGAGGTGGTCGCACCGGCGCCCCGTGCATCTTGGTGCTCAACAGGCCACTCGCCCAGAGTGCCTGATCGCGAATAATCTCGGCCGAACTGCGGAACCGCGGGCCGCGCGCCAGCATTTGATTGTTCGGATCCTTCTCCAGCAAGGCGGGGGTGACTCGGGACGATTGCCGATAGGCTGCCGACGTGACCATGAGCCGAAGCAGTTTTTTCATGTCCCAGTGTTCGGCCATGAACTCGACCGCCAGCCAGTCGAGCAATTCGGGGTGCGTGGGCAACTTGCCCCGAATGCCAAAATCCTCCGGCGTCTCCACCAGCCCCAACCCGAAAATCTGTTCCCAGAAACGATTCACCGTCACGCGCGCGGTCAGCGGATTCGCCGGATCCACCAGCCACTGCGCCAGGGTGAGTCGATTCGCCGGCTGTCCCTTGGCGAGCGGATGAAACACCGCCGGAACCCCGGGCGTCACTTCCTTGTCCTTGTCGAGGAAGTTGCCCCGAACAAGGATGTGCGTTTTGCGCTGCTGGCGCGGTGGCAACTCACGCATGATGGGCGTGGTGACTCCCGCCAGCGCGCTTAATTGCTTTTTGGTGGCGGCAAGGCGATCGCGTATCGCCTTGAGTTCCGGAGCGACCTGGCGAAACTGTCTGGTGAGCGCCGTTTGCTGCGCCGGAGTGCGTTTCTCTGGCTTGAGCGCCAGGATCGGGCGAAGATTGGCGGGTAAGGCCTCGGGTTTGACCGACGCCTCCCACTTCTTCTGCGCGGCGGTCAACTCGGGCGTGCTGCGCTCCAGCTCCTTTTCCAGGGCGGCAAGGTCGGCGTCCAACTTCGCCCGGGCCTTCTCCTGTTCGGGGGTGCGCGTCGTCAACAGAGGGCGGTTGTCGCTGGCGTCGCTATCCTCGCTCTGGTTGAAGATGGCGAACAGGCGATAGAACTCCTCCTGGCTGAGCGGATCGTACTTGTGGTTGTGGCACTGGGCGCACCCCATCGTCATCCCCATCCACACCTGCATGGTGGTGTTGACGCGATCCACCACGGCGGCCACCCGAAACTCCTCGTCGTTGGTGCCCCCCTCATCGTTACTCAGGGTGTTGCGATGAAAGGCAGTCGCGAGGAGCTGTGCGGTCGTCGGTTTGGGCAGCAGATCGCCCGCGATCTGTTCGATGGTGAACTGATCGAAGGGCTTGTTCGCGTTGAGCGCATCGATCACCCAGTCGCGATACATCCAGATGGTACGCGGATTGTCGTTGGCGTAGCCATTGGAGTCGGCATAGCGCGCCAGGTCGAGCCACACCTGCGCCCAGCGTTCGCCGTACGCCGGCGATTGCAGCACCTGGTCCACAAACTTCTCATACGCATCCGGGGCAGGATCCTTGACAAAGCGATCGACCATCTCCAACGACGGCGGCAACCCCGTGAGATCGATCGCCACTCGCCGGGCCAGCTCATAGCGATCCGCCTCGGGAGAGGGCCGCAACCCCTCTGCCTCCATCCGCGCCAGCAGGAAGAGATCGATCGGATTCTTCGCCCATCCCGTCATCTTCGGGGTGGGCAAAGGCGGGCGTTGCGGGGGCACGAACGCCCAGTGTCGCTGATACGCTGCGCCCTCCTCGACCCAGCGCCGCAGGAGTTCCTTGTCGCTCTCCTTCAACTGTGTAGGATGCTTGGCTGGCGGCATCCGATCGTCGTCTTTGGACAGAATGCGCGTGACAAGTTCGCTGGCCTTCACATTGCCGGGCACGATCGCCTTGTTGCCGCTCCGCAGTTCGCGCAGCGCCGTCTCGGCCAGGTCCAGGCGCAACCCGGCCTTGCGATGCTTCTCATCGGGGCCATGGCAGGCAAAACAATGCGTGGAGAGCAGCGGCTGAATATCGCGCGTGTACTGAATTTTTGGGGGTTTGCTGGCCGGAGGGGCCGTCCACCCGCGCGTGACCACCAGAAGGAGTGCGATCCAGCAGAAACTCAGGCGTCGGTTCATGACCAGCCTCGTCTTCTAGCCGACGTTCGGGGGGAGGGGATTCCTCGGGAACCCCTGAGAGGAGGGTATCTCTTTATTGAATGCAGGCGCAGGGGCCAACGTCAAGGGAGAAGTCGGTAAAAGCGATCGGCACCAGGGATTACCCCTCCCTCGAATCAGCACGCGACGCTCCGCTTCAGCCCCCGTGGCGGGTCTGAATCTGCAGGCGCCTGTGGTTGGAGTTGAGTCATGCGGAGGGTTCCCCGGCGGAGGCAGGGAGGATCAGGGGAGCGGATCGCCGCGCGCCCTGGTAGCGCCGCAGGGAATCGAGCGAGAACAGTGCCAGCCCGACCCAGATGCAGCCAAAGGTGGCATACGTTTCTGGCGTCGCGCTCTCGCCCAGCACCAGAATCGCCAGCACAAACTGAATGCTTGGCGAAAGATACTGCAAAAACCCGAGCGCGGACAGGGGCAATCGCCGGGCGGCCTGGCCAAAACAGAGCAACGGCAGCGAGGTTACCACCCCCGCCAGCAGCAGGAGTCCATCGCTGGTAATCCCTCTATTCCCGAGCGCTAATATCCCTGTGAGATGGCAGTAGATCAGATACCCGAGCGCCACCGGCGCCAGGACGAGTGTTTCCACCATCAACCCCGTCAAACCATCGACCGGCACCTGTTTGCGCACCAACCCATACATGCCGAAGGAGAAAGCGAGTGTCAGGGCGATCCACGGCAAACGCCCCACGGTGAGCAGCAACACCCCGACACTCACCGCCGCCATTCCCACCGCCGCCCACTGTAACTTGCTCAATTTCTCGCGAAAAACCAGCAATCCGAGCACGACGCTGAACAGCGGATTGATAAAATAGCCCAGGCTTGTTTGCAGAACCTGCTTGCTCGTCGCTGCGTAGATGTACACAAACCAGTTGCAGGCGATGAAGAGCGCACTGAAGGTGAGTTGTTTGCGCAGGGATGGAGTTTGGACCACACGGAGAATCTCGGGCCAGCGGCGCGCCACCGTGACCACCAGCGCCAGAAACACCAGAGACCAGACGACCCGATGCGCCAGGATCTCCATGGGCGAAACGTGAGCAATGGTAACGAAATAGAGCGGGACCAGCCCCCACAGTCCATACGCTCCCAGGCCATAAACAAGCCCTTCCCGCCATTGGTTCCGTTCGCTTGCTTTCACCGGCGCGCGCTCTCCCAGGCCTGGATGCTTCTCTTTTCGTTGTACACGTCACCTCGGCAGGGACAACGCATGAACCCCTCTTTGTGGCGCTGCCTCGCTCCCCTTGTGCTCCTTCTACTGGGGTGGCATCCGCTCCGAGCGGATAACCCCGAGGCCCGTGCAGTCGACGCACTCATCAAGGACACGCTCAAGGCGTGGCAGGTTCCCGGAACCGCCGTGGTCGTGGTGCGCAACGACAAGGTGCTTTATCTCCAGGGGCAGGGCGTCAAGGAGTTGGGGCGACCGGACGCCGTCACTCCCGACACGCTCTTCGGCATCGGCTCCTGCACCAAGGCGATCGCCGCCACCGCGATCGGGATGCTGATCGACGAGGGCAAGATGACCTGGGACGATCCCGTGCGCAAGCATCTCGCCACCTTTCACCTGAAGGATGCGCTCGCGGATCGAGATATTACCTTACGCGATCTGTTATGTCATCGATCGGGACTGGCGCGGCACGATGAACTCTGGCAGCACGCTCCGTGGTCGCTGGAAGAAACCGTTCGCCGCATGGCCGCCCTCGACCCCTCTCATTCCTTTCGCGCGCGCTATGAGCATTGCAACCTGGGCTACATCACCGCTGGCCTGGCCGTCGGCTTGGCTGCTGGAATGCCCTGGCACGAATATGTGAAGAAACGACTGTTCGCGCCTCTGGAGATGAAGAACGTTGTCTTCACACGCACGGAGGCCCTCAAGGCGCCCGATCACGCCACCCCCCACCAGCGCACCCGGACCGGCAAGATCGAACGCATCCCCTGGTATGACGATGACCAGCAGATCCGTGCCTCGGGATCGGTGAAGGCGGGCGTGCGCGACCTGGCCGCCTGGATCCGTTTTCAACTCAACGAGGGGGCGTACAACGGCAAACAATTGCTGACCCTCCGCACCTTTCAGGAAACGCATCGCCCGCAAATTGTGGTCCCCACCACGCCAACGATGGTTCGCGAGGAAGAGCGCACCCAGTCCAGTTACGGCCTTGGCTGGCACATTCACGACTACCGCGGCCATCTGCTCGTGGAACATGGCGGAGCCGTCGAGGGGTTTCGCGCCCGGCTGATCCTCGTCCCCCGCGCCCGCTTGGGAATCGCGGTGCTGGTCAACCTGGGAGGGAGTGACATGCCCGAGGCACTGGGGCGGAATCTGGTCGATCTCTACCTGGGGTTGAAGAAGAAGGACTGGAACGCCATTTATCAGCACCAGGCAGAGGAAAACCGCACCGCGCAGGAGAAGCGCACAAAAGAGTTCCTCGCCAAGCGCCAGCCGGGCACCAAACCTTCGCGCGCGCTGGAAACCTACGCTGGCACCTACGTGCACCCCGCCTACGGCAAGGCGACCATCGCCCTGCGCGGCGCGGCCCTCGTCCTCACCTGGGCGAATGCCGAACTTCCTCTCAAGCACTTCCACTACGACACCTTCCTTGGTGAGGCCCCCGCGCGCTTTGCTGATCGTCCGGTGGCGTTCACGCTCGATGCCAGCGGCACCCCAGCGCGACTGCGCTTTCTGGAACAGGACTTTGTGCGGCTCGAAGAGAAAAAAGAGCGCGAATGATCCTTCCTGCTCACCTGGTTCTGCGATGGGGGTTCGGTTACCACTTTTCGCTCTCTTCTTCCCTGGCTGCTAACATATACAAGTATACACTATATAGTGTATACTTGTATATTTAAACCAGAGGAAGGCACAGGATTCAGGGATGAGACCAATCCGGCAGAAAGCACCTTCTGCCCCATGATCTGAGAGGGAGAGTGCGATGCAATTGACGAAGAGTCGTCCGGAAGAGACCACCGCGCTGGCGACCATCGATCACCTGATGGATGAACTGGCTGCGCCTTTTGAAGCGGAGGAGGTGAAGTTCAAGCCCGCGGTGGTGAGCGGAAATCGAGCCCTGGCAATGGCGTACGTCGATGCACGCGTCATTCAAGATCGGCTCGACGATGTCCTGGGGGTCACGGGGTGGCAGGATGAGTACGAATGCCTCCCCGATGGCTCGGTGGTGTGCAAGTTGCGTCTGAAGATTGGCGACGAGTGGATCACCAAGATGGATGTGGGCGGTCCGAGCGAACAACCCGACGAGGGAGATCGCCGCAAGGCCGCGTTCAGCGATGCCCTCAAACGTGCGGCGGTCAAGTTCGGTATCGGGCGCTATCTCTATCGCCTGAAATCGCAATGGGTGGATTACGATCCCCAGCGCAAGCAGTTCGCCAAGCCGCCGCAGCTTCCGCCGGGAGCACTGCCCAAGGCCCCCCCCGAGGCGATGGCGCCCAGAGTGCAGGTGCCGCTTCTGCAAGCGCCGAAAGCGCCCGCCGCGCGCGAGAAGAAACCCACGCCGGCGCCCGCGCCGAAACCGACTCCTCCCGAGGAGCCCGTGGCAAAACCGGACACCGCGCGCCCCAGGGGCGAGGCCCCGGCCAATCTCCCCGCCACGGGAGTGGAATTGCAACAACGGCTCTACGCCAAGGACGGCCAGATGGCCAAACAGGGCCTGTGCGCCCCGGGCGAGCTGGTGAAGTTCATCGTTGAGGCGGGAGTGAAGGCGGGCTACGAGCCGGATCTGTCCACCTGGACGGGCGACGCCATCATCCTCGCGGTGGAACAAACCAAGGCGTTCACCGCGCGCGCACGTCCCGCCAAGGGTGGACGCAAGGAGGTCGCCTGAGTCGCGCTGAACGATCGTCTCTCGGCCTATACATTGAATGGTTATCCCCCGGGTGGAGCGACGGTTTCCACCCGGAGGGAGGCGATTCTTGTGGAGACACGGGCGCATGCTTGGCCGAGTTCGATCCCTGCTCGAAATGATCCGCTTCAGCCACACGCTCTTTGCGCTGCCCTTTGCGCTCTCGAGTGCAGCCATCGCCTGGACGGAGCGGCCCTTTCACTGGCTCGACCTGGTCGGAATCCTTCTCTGTATGGTCCTGGCGCGCAGCGTGGCCATGGCCTTTAACCGCCTGGCCGACCGCCACCTCGACGCACACAATCCGCGCACGGCGATGCGTCACCTTCCGAGTGGTCAACTCTCGGTGGGGACGGTGCTCGCGTTCACCGTCGTCTGTGCGGTGGGCTTTGTTGCCTCCACTCTGCTCTTTATTTACACCTCGAACAACTACTGGCCGCTGATTCTCTCTGTGCCGGTGTTGCTATTTATCTGCGCCTACTCGTACACCAAGCGCTTCACCAGCCTGGCTCACTTCTGGTTAGGAGCATCGCTCTTTCTTGCACCGGTGGCGGCCTGGATCGCCCTGCGCGGGTTCGAGGGCTGGCTCACACCGGTGCTGCTGGGACTGGCGGTTCTCTTCTGGGTGGCCGGGTTCGACATTCTCTATGCCTGCCAGGACGCCGACTTCGATCGCAAGGAAGGACTGCACAGTGTACCAGCGCGGCTGGGGGTGGCGCGCAGTCTGCGAGTGGCAGCCGCCTGTCATGCCGTCATGCTGGCGTTGCTCCTGGCGCTGTGGTGGGTCGCCTCTCCGCCCCTGGGAAGCATCTTCCTCGCCGGCGTTCTGGTGGTCGCCGTTTTGCTCCTCTACGAACATTCGCTCGTGCGGCCCGACGATCTGAGCCGTGTCAACCAGGCGTTTTTCCAGGTCAATGGGGTGATTAGCCTGGGATTGTTTGCGGTGGTGCTTCTGCAACTTTGGCTGCGGCGATGAGCGCAAGCTGTTGCTCGATCAGCTCGCGCAACAGGGTGCGATGACAGTGACGGGCATCGGTGCAGGCCGACGAGCAGAGCAAGGTCAGCGGTTTGCCCTCGTTCACGGTCTCCGCCAGGATCGCGATGCTTTCCTCCTGAGTTTTCATTTCGTCGAGGTAGCGCTGACGATACTCGGTCCAGCCGATCGGTTGCCCGGTCTTGCCATAGAAGGCAGCGTGCAACTCACGGCTGGGGCCCAGATGCGGCCACCACAGATCCCAGGTCTCTTTTTTCTTGGAGAGCGCGCGCGGTCGATAGCGGCAAATCAACAGGCGAAAACCGTCATCGGCCTCGATCGGATCATCCCAGCGTTTGGTCTTGATTGGCATAAGGATCTCCTTTACTCGCCCCATTATACCAGAAAAACCGCGTCCCCAAGCGACATTCTCGCAGGAGGACGATAAGAATGAGGAGGAGAGGATCCACTCCTGAAGCCCGTGTGCAGCGAGGAAGCGCATGAAACTACTGTTTGTTCTGATTCTGTTGCTCGGCGCGACTCTCCCCGTCATGGGGGCCACTCGTCCGATCAAGATTGAGGATCTCTTTCGCTTCAAGCGGTTGAGCGATCCCCAGATCAGCCCCGATGGCAAGGCGATCGCCTGTGTGGTGGCCGACGTCTCGTTGGAGAATAACACGAGTTCCTCGTCGATCTGGCTCATCCCGAGCGGCGGGGGCGAACCGCGCCGGCTCACCAATACCACCAAAAAAGATCGCCATCCGCGCTGGTCCCCCGATGGCAAGTACATTCTCTTTGACTCCACGCGCAGCGGCGATTCCCAGGTGTGGGCGATCGGGGTGGATGGCGGCGAGGCGCAGCAACTGACCGGGCTCAGCACCGAGGCGAGCACTGCCATCTGGTCGCCCGATGGGAAGTACATCGCCTTTGTCTCGGTGGTGTATCCCGAGTTCTCCGAGAAACCCTTCAAGGAGAGCAATGAACTGAACAAGAAGAAGATCGACGAGATCGCCAAGAATCCGGTGAAGGCGAAGGTGTTCACCAAACTCTTCTATCGCCACTGGGATTCCTACGTGGAGGACAAGCGCCAGCATCTGTTCATCATGCCCTGGAACGAGGGCAAGGGCGGAGAGCCACGGGATGTGACACCCGGCGATCGCGATGCCTATCCAACCTCCTCGACCTTCTCCGTGGGGGATGATTTCACCTTCAGTCCGGATAGTAAATATCTTCTTTATACCGCCACCCCGGAACGAGACGAAGCGTGGAGCACCAACTTTGAAATCTGTCGGGTGCCGATCACGGGCGGCAAGGTGGAGACCTTGACCAGCGCCAACCCGGCTGCCGATGGTTCGCCGCGCTTTTCGCCCGATGGCACCAGGCTGGCCTATCGCGCCCAGAAGCGTGCCGGCTTCGAGGCGGACCGCTGGGGATTGATGGTGGTCGACGTCGATGCAGGGGGGGCGTTCAAGGGCAAACCCCAGGAGATGGCCCCCGACTGGGATCGCTCGGTCAACGACTTTGTCTGGGAAAACGCACACACGCTCTATCTGACCGCCGAGGACAATGGCGGCAAACCGATCTTTTCCATCGATCTGAACAAGGGCAAGGTGCAGCAAGTTTTCACCGGTGGAGTGAACGGCTCGCTCTCGGTGGCGGGGAAGGCACGCCTGCTGGCGTTCACGCGCGCCACCATGAGCAGTCCTCCCGAGGTCCATGTCGCCCGGTTGCCCGCGGGCAAGGCAGTCAACGTGAGCCAGGCAAACACCGAACTCCTTCAGCAACTCGATCTGCCTCGTCCAGAGAGCGTCAAGGTAAAGGTGGACGCGTCCACGCAGATGCAAATGTGGATCCTCTACCCGCCAGGGTTCGATCCAAAGAAGCGGTGGCCGCTGGTCTACCTGGTACATGGCGGACCGCAGGGCGCCTGGGAAGATGGCTGGAGTTATCGCTGGAATCCGGAGGTCTGGGCGGCGCAGGGCTATGTGGTGGCAATGCCCAACCCGCGCGGCAGCACCGGCTTTGGCCAGCAATTCACCGACGAGATCAGCGGCGACTGGGGCGGCAAGTGCTTCGACGATCTGATGCACGGGATGGATTACCTGGAAACGCAGCCGTTCATCGATACCAGGCGGATGGCGGCGGCGGGCGCCTCGTTCGGCGGCTACATGATGAACTGGTTCCAGGGGAACACGACGCGGTTCAAAACGCTCATTACTCACTGCGGGGTGTATAATTTTGAGAGCATGTACGCCACCACCGAGGAATTGTGGTTCGACGAGTGGGAGCACGGTGGGCCGCCCTGGGGCCCCAATCGCAAATCCTACGAGAAACATTCGCCGCATCGGCTGGCTGACAAGTTCAAAACGCCGATGCTGATCATTCACAACGATCTGGATTTCCGCGTCCCGGTGAGCGAGGGACATCAACTCTTCACCACGCTGCAGCGCAGGGGTATCCCGTCGAAGTTCATCAACTTTCCCGACGAGGGCCACTGGGTCAGCAAGCCCAGGAACAGCGAATACTGGCACCAGGAAGTGTTTGCGTGGCTGAAGAAGTATGTGAAACCGGGCGGAAAATAAGGTAGCGATGAGCCCGCTGCTCTGCCCCTCCGAGGAGCGGGAAGTTCTTTCTGTGGAGGTAAGCGAGATGCCTTCTCTGCGTGCGTGGACGCCAGGGCTCCTCCTGCTGGGGCTTGCGCTGGCGGGGTGCAGTTCCCGCGAACCCGCGGCTGCCACCCGTCCGGCGAAACCCGTGGAAGCGACCGTGCTCCTGGAAGTCCCCGGGATGACCTGAACGTCTTGACCGACGCAAGTGCGTGATGCACTTGCCACTCTACCGTGGGTAGAGTACCGCACGATCGACGCGAACGGCAGTACCCGGCAGGTTCGCTTTGGAATCAACGACCGCAGCAAGTTCAGCCTGGAAGAGATCAACAACGCCCTGCCCAGTCGCTATCGGCGTGGGCTCCGCGTTGTCGAGGGACCTTCCTGAGCACAAAACAGAGAGGCGTTCCCTGGGTGGAACGCCTCTCTGTTTCTTCGCGCTGAAGCAGGCTTACTTGCCCGTGGGATGAGCAACCTTCGGCCAGCGTTCCTCGAACTTGTAATGCACGTCGTTATCGATGTCGTGACAGCCCTGGCAGAACTTGTCCACGCGATGCATGCGCTCGGTCTTCTCCCTGGCCGTCTCGTTCTCCTTCGGCTTCCACGGATTCATCAGCGCCTGCCACTTTTCGTTGTTCCAGTCCGCAACGTGCTTGCTCCCTGGGCCATGACAGCTTTCACACCCCACGTCCTTCAACTTGGGGGTGTTGCGTTCATTGCGGAACCCGCTTTCGTAGCCAAAACCCACCGTGTGGCAGACGATGCACTCGGCATCGTACTGACGATTGGACGGCTGCTTGACGTCGACCAATGTCTGATAGGCGTGAGCGTGCTTGGAGTTCTTCCACACCTCGAAGGCGGAATCGTGACATTTTTTGCACTTTTCCGATCCGACATAGACGGGAACGTCGCCAGGGACCGCCAGCTGGAGCGGATGTTTCCCCGCCCCATATTTCCCCAGGTAATCGTCCTTCTTGAGCTGCGCGGTGTACTGCTCCATCAGCTTCAGCACGGGATGGTTGGCGACCTCCCCGGGCGCCGTCAGGAAGTCCTCGTCGAGGCTGACCAGTTGATACTTGAGCTCGACAGGTTTGGCGCGCTCGCCGGTGCGGTAGACGCCCACCACGCCGATGTAACGCCCCTTGTGCCCCGTGGCAACGATGATGCGATCGTCGATCCGCTTGGGTTCCGACGAGGGTTCATCCTCGGCGCTCAGGCAGACAATCACGTTGAAAGCCGGAAAGTCGCGTGCGCACAGTTCGGCTTCTTCCTTGCTCCCCTGCAACAACAACACGCGCAGATCGGCTTTTTTCGGAGCGTCGGCCATCTCCTGCAGCACGCGCTTGAGCACCGTTCGATTGTCGGCGAACTTCAGATTCGGATCGAGCATCTTGCTCTGGACACTCTTGCCGATGATGCTGGTCACACCAACGCGAAGATTGGTTCCCGCGACCTCGTAGATCTCCCAGGGCCTGGTTTGCTCGGGGAACTTCGACTCGGCATCAGCAATATTGGCGACCACCACCCGCGGCGCTGGGTTGTTGAGGGCATATTCCCCGAGAATATCAAAGAGCGACAGGGCCGATTCATACTCGCCAAGCCCCACCGCCAGATAGCGCATCTCACGCAGGGCATGCATGGAATAGAGATACTTCAGCTTCCCCTGCACATTGGGGAGATCCTTGGCTCCGTGGCGCTGGGGGATGTCGCCCAGGTCCACGGCGGCGACGGGCCAGTTGATCTCCTTCAGGCGTTGCAGGAAGTTACAGCGACGCTCCAGGCCGCCCTTTTGCGGGCGTGAACAGCCACAGGGCAAGAGATAGCCGTGCTGCTGAGCCGACACCACCAGGGCCAGGTCGGGCTTCTTCCAGTTGCGGAAGAGAGAGGCCGGCAAGCGCGCTGCCTGGGGTTTCTGCTCGTTGGGAACCGGCTCCAGGGGCGGTTGAGCGGGGCGCAACATGCGAGCCAGTCCGGTGGCCGCCAGGGCGCTGACCAGACAGAGGGTGAGGGCGGCGACGGTGAAGGTGACGCTGCGCACGGTCCGCGAACGGCGGCTCTGAGGCGCGGCGCTTCCTTGCGGCTGCGTCGATCGATCATCCATTTGCATCTTGGCTCGCCTTTACCTGAAAGAGTTCGAGAGTTCGCGCCCGGTGAGTTCCGGGGCTGCTCTCCTTCGGACCTTCCCTGAGTCCTGGTGTCGCGTCTGCTGCATGACTCACTGCGTAGCGGTTCCCGTTACCGGGATACGCACCTGCCGCACGGGATCGCCAGCGCCTTCCACGCGCAGGATGATCTCGCTGCGATCGGGCTTCAAATCCCCCACCACCTTCAGGGGCAACACCTTGACGTGCAACCGCCACGTGGGGCGTCCGCTCGCCGAGGCATCCTTCTCCAGGTGCACCTCCATGAAGTCGGGATGGCGTTCGATCTTGACCACCTGGCCGGGTTTGTCGGCCTCGACGGTTGCCGTCACGTCTCTCCCGGTGCGCACGGCAAAGGTGCCCAGGGCGATCACGCCATCGTTGCGGCCCCCGGGAGCCAGAACGCGGACCCCGCCGCGCATCGTTCCTTCCACCAGCACCAGGTGATTGCCGATTTCCTCGTTGCCATCCATCGCCTTCAATTCAATGCGGCGGCGAAACGGTCCCAGATCCAGCCGATGCGTGCCGTCCACCGAGCGTTCCCGCACCGTGACCACCACCCGATACCCGGAGCGAACACTCCCACCAAGCGCCCGCAGCGCCTGTTCATCGCCGTCGGTGAGCGGTTGAATCTCCACGCCGTACAACGGCTCCGCCTTCAGGGTGCTGGTGAGCGTGAAACGCGGACGGGTGGACGACCAGCAGCGAAAGACCACCTGCCGCGGGGCATCGCCAACCCGCAGCGATTGCACCGAGGCCTCGGTTCGATCCATGCGCGTCGAGTCGAGCAACAGGGCGCGCACCTGCAAGTTGGTCCCGGCTCCGCTCGGTTTGCTGTGAAACCACAGCTCAGCGGTCAGAGTCTCCGGCTGAATCGAGCCGGAAATCTTGCGCTTGCCATGCCACAAAAGGCGAACAATCCCCAGACCGTGAGCCGGAATGGTAACCCCGTGAGTATCCTCCTTGTCCATCAATCCTCCGCCCTTGCCCGCGGCGGTTGCCAGCCGCTCCTGCAAGGCGAACTGTTCCTGCTGAATCACGGCGGTGCTGGTAATAGCCATCGCCCGTTGCGTCAGTCCAGACAGATTCCCCAACCCGAGATTGAGCAGCGGCGCAACGGCCAACTCGGTCAGGGGCTTTCGCTCCGCTTCCTCGGCGACAAAAACAAAGACATTGGCACAGGTACAGCTCTTCTTGTTCAACCCCACGCGCGTCGCCTCGTTGTTGGGGTTGTAGAACCAGAAATCATGGTGCGCGTCCCGGTCAAATTCAAACTCGGGCGGCTCGATCACTTGCCGGGGCTGGCCGGCGGTGGTCTCGGT
Organism: Planctomycetota bacterium; assembly: GCA_029777335.1. GTDB lineage: Bacteria > Planctomycetota > Planctomycetia > Gemmatales > Gemmataceae > JAKOSN01. The sequence goes on along the minus strand of JAKOSN010000103.1, from coordinate 16,138 downwards.
GAACTCCAGCGGATAATGGGTGCTGTAAAAGTGCAGTTGCAGGATGGGGCCTTCGGCCTGAGTGGTGCTGGTCTTGACCACCGCGGGATTGCGCACAGGCGTGTGCACATACATCTTGAAGAACGTGATGAGAAAGATCGCGGCGGCCAGGACCACCAGCAAAAGAATCAACTGGAACGATTTCATGAAAGCCACCCGAGATCGAGGTGTCGCGGCAATACGAGGGGAGGCCACACGGCTCCCATTTTAATACGGAGGAAGGGTGGGTCAAGGTCGCTGCCCGAGGATGAAGATCGGGTGAACCCGTGGTTTTCGCCCTTCGCCTGGTCTCACCTCTCCTACCATCTTACCTGGCCTGGCGAGCTGCCACAATCACCGCCACCACAGGAAGCGAGGAAAAGCGCCCCCGGCGCCCGAACGACCCCATCAGGGATTGCCCCTTGGACGCTGCTCGGCGCAATCCCTAGACTTTCCCCAGGCGCATCCCGATCAGGGGAGGCTCCAGTATTTTCACAGGGAACGACGCGCATGACTAAGTACGTCTACTTCTTCGGCAACGGCAAGGCCGAGGGTGGGGCCGAGATGAAGAACCTGCTGGGGGGCAAAGGCGCCAACCTGGCGGAAATGACCAACATCGGCCTGCCGGTCCCTGCCGGCTTTACCCTGACCACCGAGGTCTGCACCTACTACTACGCCAACAACCAGACCTACCCCCCTGAGTTGAAGGCCCAGGTCAACGACGCCCTGCGCAAGACCGAGGAGGCGATGGGCGCCAAGTTGGGCGATCCCAAAAATCCCTTGCTGGTTTCCTGCCGCTCCGGCGCACGGGTCAGCATGCCGGGGATGATGGACACCGTTCTCAACATCGGCCTCAACGAACAGACCTTGAAGGGGCTGATCGAGAAGACCGGCAACGAGCGCTTCGGCTGGGACAGCTATCGTCGCTTTGTACAGATGTACGGCGATGTGGTGCTCGGTCTGAAACCGCAGGACAAGAAGGAGATCGATCCCTTCGAGAAGATCCTGCACGATCTCAAGCATGCGCGCGGGGTCCAGCTGGACACCCAGTTAACCGTGGCCGATCTGAAGGAACTGGTGGTTCGCTTCAAGAAGGCGGTCAAGGAGCGAACCGGCCACGACTTCCCCGACGATGCCCACGAACAGATGTGGCAGGCCATCGGTGCCGTTTTTGGCTCGTGGATGAACGATCGGGCGATCGTCTACCGCCGGCAGTACAACTTCCCGCACGACTGGGGCACCGCCGCCAACATCTGCTCGATGGTCTTCGGCAACATGGGCGACGACTGCGCCACCGGCGTGGCCTTCACGCGCGACCCGGCCACGGGCGAAAAGGTCTTCTACGGCGAATATCTGATCAACGCCCAGGGCGAGGATGTGGTGGCCGGCATTCGCACCCCGAAAAAGATCGCTCAACTCCATGAAGAGATGCCCAGCGTCTACCGACAACTCGAAGAGATCCGCATCCGCCTGGAGCAGCACTATCGCGATGTGCAGGACATCGAGTTCACGGTCCAGAAAGGCAAACTCTGGATGCTGCAAACGCGCAACGGCAAGCGCACAGGTTTTGCCGCGGTCCGTTTCGCCGTGGACATGGTCGATGAAGGTCTGATCAGCAAGGAAGAGGCGCTCAGCGCTGGGCGGATTCCGCCGGATGACCTGAACCAGCTGTTGCAGCCCATCTTCGATCCCGAATCCAAACGCAAGGCGATCGACGAGGGCCGACTGCTCGCCAAGGGGATCAACGCTGGTCCTGGGGCCGCGACCGGGCGCATCAAGTTCTTCGCCGACGAGGCTGAGGCGTGGGTGGCCCAACACGGCAAGGCCAATGCCCACGGCGAGCGTGATCCCAACGGCCGGGTGATTCTGGTGCGGCAAGAAACCTCGCCTGAGGACATTCGTGGGATGCAGGCAGCCGATGGCATTCTGACCGCCTTCGGTGGCGCCTCCAGCCATGCCGCCCTGGTCAGCCGCCAGATGGGCAAGGTCTGCATCGTCGGCTGCAGCGATCTCAAGATCGACTACAAGGCCGGCACGGTCACGGTCGGCTCGCGTGTCCTCAAGGATGGCGACTTCATCAGCATCGACGGCTTTACGGGCGAGGTGATCGCCGGCCAGGTTGCGACCAAACCGAGCGAGGTCGTCCAGGTCTTGATCGACAAGACGCTCAAACCCGAGCAATCGCGGGTTTATCAGCAGTTCGCCGAGCTGATGAGCTGGGCCGATTCGGTGCGCAAACTGCGCGTGCGCACCAACGCGGACAAGCCGGATCAGGCGACTCAGGCCATGGCCTTTGGCGCCGAGGGCATCGGCCTGTGCCGCACCGAGCACATGTTCTTCGATCATATCGAACCGATGCGCGAGATGATCCTGGCCAACACTCCCGAGGAACGGCGCAAGGCGCTGGACAAGCTGCTCCCCTTCCAGCGGGCCGACTTTGAAGGATTGTTCCGGGCGATGAAGGGGAACCCGGTGACGATCCGCACCCTCGATCCGCCTCTGCACGAGTTCCTTCCGCACGAACCCGCGCAACAGAAAGAGGTAGCGAGCAAACTCGGCGTTTCCCCCGAGGCCATTGCGCGCCGGGTGAAGGATCTGCACGAGTTCAATCCGATGCTCGGGTTCCGTGGCTGTCGTCTGGGGATTGTCTATCCCGAGATCACGGCGATGCAGTGCCGGGCGATCTTTGAAGCGGCCTGCAATGTGCAGAAGGAAGGCATCAAGGTCGAGCCCGAGATCATGATTCCGCTGGTCGGCTTCCTCCCCGAACTGAAAGCCCAGGCGGCAATCGCCCACGAGACCGCCAAGAAGGTCTTCGCCGAGAAGGGGGTGGAAGTGAAGTATCTGGTGGGCACCATGATCGAGTTGCCGCGCGCCTGCGTGGTGGCCGATCAGATTGCCAGGGAAGCGCAGTTCTTCAGCTTTGGCACCAACGACCTGACTCAGACCGGCCTGGGGATGAGCCGCGACGACTACGGCAGTTTCATCCGCCACTACCTGGAGAACGACCTGGTGCCGAAGGATCCGTTCCAGGTGATCGATTTCGACGGTGTGGGCGGGCTGATGAAACTGGGCGTGGAGCGTGGGCGAAGCACCCGGGCCGATCTGAAGATCGGCATTTGTGGTGAACACGGCGGGGAACCGGACTCGGTGAAGTTCTGCCACAAGATTGGGCTGAACTATGTGAGCTGCAGTCCGTTCCGTGTGCCCATTGCGCGCCTGGCTGCCGCCCAGGCCGCTCTCGGCAAGTAAGCAGTCCTGTGGAAGCAAGTCGCGGCGGCATCGTGTTTCCAAACACGATGCCGCTGTCTTGCGCAGCGAGGGTCCCCCTCGCCTCTCTCCTGACCTCTCCGCGAGCTACAATAGAGCAGCGCTGCGGAGGGCGCTTCGTTCTCCTCCCTGGATATGGATGTACGAGCCATGACCCGGATCTTCATCTACGACACAACCCTGCGCGATGGCAGTCAGGGTGAGGGCGTGAACTTCTCCTTGCAGGACAAGCTCCTCATTACGCGACGGCTCGACGATCTGGGTATTGACTTTATTGAAGGCGGCTATCCTCTGTCCAACCCCAAGGATTTCGAATACTTTCGCGAGGTACGCAAACTCTCGCTGCGTCACGCCCGGGTGGCCGCTTTCGGGATGACTCGCCGCAAGGGCGTCTCTCCCGCGGAGGACACCTGTATCAAGGCGCTTCTCGACGCCGAGACTCCGCTCGTTACCATCGTCGGCAAAACGTGGGATCTGCATGTGCGCCAGGTGCTCAACACCACGCTTGAAGAGAACCTCGCCATGATCGCGGATTCCGTCGCCTACTGCCGCTCGGCCGGGCGCGAGGTCTTTTACGACGCCGAGCACTTCTTCGATGGGTTTCGCCAAAACCCCGAGTACGCGCTGCAAACGCTCCGCGCCGCCCAGGAGGCCGGTGCCTCGGTCGTCATCCTCTGTGATACCAACGGCGGCACACTCCCCGACGAGATCGCCGAACGCACCGTTCAGGTCCGCCGTGCGTTGCGCGTCCCCATCGGAATCCACTGCCACAACGACAGCGATGTTGCCGTCGCCAACACCCTGGCCGCCGTCGCCGAGGGAGCGACCCAGGTCCAGGGAACGATCAACGGCATCGGCGAGCGTTGTGGCAATGCGGACCTGGTCAGTGTGATCGCCAACCTGGCCCTCAAGCGGGGTTACGAGGTGCTTCAGCCCGGGAGCACCCAGCGCTTGACCGAGTTGTCGCGCTATGTCTACGAAACCGCGAACATGAACTTCCGCACCAATCAACCGTTTGTCGGGGTCAGTGCCTTTGCCCACAAGGGAGGGATGCACACGCACGCCATCGCCCGAACCACGGCCAGCTACGAGCATCTCGATCCGGCCCTGGTGGGGAACGAACGTCGGATTCTGGTGAGCGAATTGTCCGGTCAATCAACCATCCTCGCCAAGACCACCAAGTACGCCCTGGCTCAGGATCGCGAGTTGATGACAACCATTCTGAGCCGGGTGCAGGATCTGGAACACGAGGGCTACGAATTCGAGGCGGCCGAGGCCTCGTTCGATCTGCTGGTGAAAAAGTGCCTGGGGCTGTACGAACCGAAGTTCACGCGCTTGGCGTTTCGCGTGAACATCGAAGCGGGCCAGGACATGCAGCCGCGCACCGAGGCGACGGTCAAGGTGCAGGTGCGTGAGCAGGTGATGCACACGGTGAGCGAGGGCGATGGCCCGGTGAACGCGCTCGATGGGGCGCTGCGCAAGGCGCTGTTGCCGTTCTATCCGCGCCTGGCCGAGATGCACCTGGTCGATTACAAGGTGCGTGTGGTCAACGCCCGCGCGGAGACCGCTGCCCGGGTGCGCGTGGTGATCGAGTGGAGCGACGGCGCGTCGGTATGGGGAACCGTGGGGGTGAGTGAAAATATCGTCGAGGCGAGCTGGCTGGCGCTGGTGGATAGCTTCGAGTACAAACTCTTCAAGGACGAGGACCACAGCGCCGATTGACACGTCTGGCCTGGAAATCAGCGCGTGTCCGCTCGCGGGGAGTTGTCCCGCGCGAGCGGACACCGGGTCTAGACCGCCTGCTTGCGCTTCACCGGACGGCGGCGCGGCCGAAGCGGAGCGCTCAGCTCATTTTCGATGTGCTCCACAATCGCGTCGGCGACATCCAATCCTGTCGTCTTTTCAATCCCTTCCAGTCCCGGCGAGGAGTTGACCTCCATCACCAGCGGCCCCTCGTTGGATTCGAGCAGATCCACGCCCGCCACCTGCAACCCCAGCGCCTGGGCAGCAGCAACCGCCAGACGACGCGTGCGCTGCGGCAAGGTCACCTTCTGCGCTGTTCCGCCCCGATGCAGGTTGGAGCGAAACTCGCCCTTCCCGGCCTGGCGACGCATCGCCGCCACCACCCGGTTGCCCACCACCAGGGCGCGAATATCCGCGCCCTTCGCCTCGCGAATGAACTTCTGCAGAAGCAAGTTCTGGTCCAGGCCGTGCAGGGTTTCAATCACCGAACTGGCCGCCCGGGTGCTCTCGGCGATCACCACCCCCACCCCCTGCGTCCCTTGCAGGAGCTTGACCACCACGGGCGCTCCGTCCACTCGCTCGATCGCCGCCTGCACATGCTCGGCCTGCCGGGTATACACCGTGGGCGGAAGCGCAATCCGTCGCTGGCTGAGCATCTGCAAACAGCGCAGTTTGTCGCGCGAACGAGCAATCGCCTCGGAGCTGTTCACCGAGAACACTCCCAGGCTCTCGAACTGGCGCACCACCGCCAGCCCAAAAGTGGTGATCGAGGCCCCAATGCGCGGGATGATGGCATCCACCCGCCCCAGCGGTTCGCCTCGGTAAAGCAATGATGGGTGATGGGGACTCAGGCAGATGTCGAACTGGAGCGTGTCCAGAACCTGCACCTCGTGGCCGCGTGCGCGACACGCCTCCACCAGCCGGGTCGTACTGTAGAGCGATTCCTGACGCGACAGAATGATCAGTCGCATGGGTCATCCTCGCGGAAAAAGACTTGCCGTTGGCGAGACAGGATCCGTGGCAGCCGTGCGCTCCCCGGGAGTCTCACGGCCGGCAGCTTGAAAAATCATACGAGCAAGAACACCCTCAGTGTTTGCGCGGTCGCAACAGATAGCTCTGCGTGACGTCGACGACAAACGCGCCGGCGAGAGCCTGACGGCCGAGCAACATGCGGAAATGCATGCGCGGGCGACGGGTAAGTGTCACCTGAATGGAGCGTTCCACCGCCCCCAGGCGAATGCACGCCTCGATCACGGGACGCTCTTCACTGTGGCCGCTGGAATTGCGCACCCGTGTGAGACGCACCAGAGGGGATTCAATCGCGACGATGCGCTCGGGCTTGCGCCGATGCAGAGCCATGCACAGGCGAACGGTCCGCCCGTGGATCTGATACTCCAGGACATCCAGCGCCGAGGTGCGTGCGCCCGTATCAATCTTGGCCCGCACCCGATGAATGCCCCAGTGGGGAAAGTCAACGTATTCCTTCCACCCCAGAGCCAGCGGTCCCACTCCGACAGCGTCGCTCGTCGCCTGGGTCCATTGCTGTGTCATGAAAAGACCTCCATGTCCGGTGGTGTTCCCGACCGCGCTTCGTGAGCGTGTCTCGTTCACGCCGAGAAGCGCCGCCTCAATTCGCGGATCTGCATCAATATCAACATGCCGGCGAGAATCCCCGCCGCAAACCCCGCAATCGCCGACTTGGAATCTGGCAACCAGCGCGGACTCGCCGGGGGTTGGGGTTCCCCTCCCCCTGAAACCGGTGCGCCGGGCACGGTATCGCCTCCCTCGAAGGGAATCGTCATGGTGTTGATCTCCAGCGCCGCGGAGCCGATAACCGGCGCACCAAGCGCACAGCGCCAGGAAACCACGTTCAACAACAGCCGCGCATCCTCGGGCTTGAGCGCTTCCAGCACTGCTCGCGCCTGAATCAATTCCCGCCGATGCGCCAGCAACACAGGGTTGCTGTAACTGCGCAACGGCGGCAACCCAAAGTCGGTGAAAACCTCCGCGGCCGCCAACACCTCGCCGTTGGCGTTGAGCACCTCGCCCAGCACCCAGTACAGCTGATTGTCCTGCGGCATCCAGAGGACCAGTTGCTTCAGAATCGGCACCACATCCGGGGGGAGCCGATCGTGCATCCGCGGACTGATCCCCCCAACGCGAAAGGGGCCATCGAATCGAACGCCAGGAAAAAGCCCCTCGACCAGATCTTCCGCGCGCAGCGGGCGACCTTGCATGCGCTCGTAACTGCGCAACAATCCCAGCTGAATCCGTTCCACTCGACGATACCAGTACAATTGTTCGGGGGTAAACCCAGGCACCAGCGTCGGCCAGTCGGCCAGCGCCTGCTCCAGTCGAGCATGCGCCTGGGCAAAGTTCTCTCCCAGGAGTAACTGAACGGTCGCCAGGTTACATTGCACCATGAAGTTCCGTCGATCCAGCCGCTCTGCTTCGAGCAGCACTGCCTGCGCTTCGAGATATTTCCCCAAACGAATATACAGGGCCGAGGCATTGATGCGATCGGCCACCGTCCAGCCAGCGCTGGCTTTCTTTTTCAACAGCGCATCGAGCCGAGCCTGGGTTTTCAGTCCGTCACGCCGCTCCTGGAGTTGGAGTTTGAAGAGGCGGAAATCGGCCGCGGGTGGCCAGGCTTCCAGTTCAAACGTTTGATACACTCCCCCCCGCGCGCCTGCGGGCATCCCAAGGACAACCAGACAAACGAAGGCGACGATGGCTCGGCGCATGGTCGCTTTACTCCGGACTCCGCCCCAGACGCCACAGTTGATCCAGTTCCTCCTCGGTGCGTGGCCACACCGCCTCGGTCACATCGCAGCCACCCGCGAGGTTGCTCACCAGCACCAGCGGGGTGTAGATCACTCCCCAGGGCACCCCCCACCAGCCCAACAGACACGACAGCAGGGTGTAACCCAGACAGGGCGCCCAGGGGATGTCATTGCCGTGCACAAAATAGATTGCGCTGGGGCGGCGCGCCGTGAGAAAGATCAACGAAATACAGTACTCAAAGAGAATAAAACGCCCGCCTGCGCTCAGGGCGACCAAGAACTCCTCCCGCGACAGATGCTCAATCCCGCGAATGCGCATACCAACCCCTGCACTCATCCCCTCCAAGGGTCTTCGAGTAGGGTATTGTACCGCCAGCACGCAAAAAAGCGCACCCCGGTCAGCGAAGTTTACGAGAATTTTATGAACATCAGTTCACATCATTCGGGCAAGGCGAAGGGCGAAAGCTGAATGAACGAGTGTTATCCTCGCTGAGAGAGCCGAGTTGCACCTGGGTGACCGCGTCCTGGATGTTTACGTCGACTGCGCACTCTCGTTAAGAGAGGTCCTCGGGCGAAATCACGAATCCCGTATCGATGCTCTTGACGAGGGGAAAAACCGTCGTTATATCCCCCGCGCATGGCACCAACTCCTTCGCACGCACAGGTAGCGCCCTCGTGCTCCTGGTTGGAGCGCGCGGCCTTTGTCGTTCTGCTCGGTCATCTCCTGCTGTGTCCGCTGCTCTTCAGCCACGACACGCTGGAGCCGTTCGAGTTTCCCAAAACCCGGCTCCTGTTGCTCAACGCACTTCTCCTGGCGGGGTTGGGAGTGAGCCACCGCTTGTGGACTCGTGGTCCGCGCCTATCCGAGCATAAATACGATCTCCTTACTCTTGGAATCCTGCTCTTCCTCGCCTCGGCGGGACTCTCCACGGCCTTATCGCTCAGTCCGCGCCTCTCCCTCGTTGGCGACCACGAAAGTTACGCCGGACTGGAAACCGTGACCGCCTATGGCCTGCTCTTCTTCGCGGCGCGCCACCTGGGCGGCCCAGGGGAGAACACGCGCCGTTTGCTCGCGGGGGCACTCCTGGCCGGGGTGGGGGTAACCGCCCATGCCGTCTTGCAGGCGTTCCATCTCGATCCCATCACCTGGGACAATGTGTCGCACATCGGGGTGATTGACCGGCCCTTCGCCTCACTCGGGCACGCCAACCACCTGGGCGCCTACCTGGTAATGACACTTCCGCTCACCGTGTATTTTCTCCGCGACAGCATCCGCCAACGACGCTGGGGAAGCGTGATCCCCCTGGCGTTGCTCGGCCTGCTGCAGACGCTTGGAGTAGTTGTGACTCTCTCCCGCGGAGCGTGGCTGGCGGGGAGCGTTCTTCTGCTGTTTCTCCTGGTGGTGGCTCTTTGCCGTGGGCGACGAACCTTCCTTGGAGTTGGTGCGGCGACCGTGGTGCTGATTGCCGTGGGAGTGACGATCCTGCGTCACCAGATCACCCATCCGGTGCAGGGGGCTCTCCAAAGACGGGTGGAAGCGCTCACTCACGTTGGTGGACGAAGTGCCCACTGGAGCGCTGCGTGGGAGATGTTCAAGGCGCATCCGCTTACCGGCGCGGGGCTGGATGCTTTTCGCCTCGCGTTTGCGCCCCATCGACCGTTGGAGTTGGCGAAGCACGACTGGGGCACCACTCCCACCCGGGCTCACAATGAATTACTCCATGTGCTGGCCACGCAGGGATTGATTGGCGGACTCGCCCTGGGCGTGCTCCTGCTTGGTGTCCTGGCCAGCGCCCGGAGAGTCTGGCACCAGCGCGGCACTCCCACCGGTTCCCTGGGATTGGCGTTGCTGGCGAGCCTCCTGGGGGGCACAATTACCTTGATGGTGAGCTTCAGTGTGACAGGGATCACAGGCCTCCTCGTGGTGATCCTTGGTCTGCTCTCCCGCCTGACCGAACCACGGACGGAGACCGTCGAAGAGGCGCCCCTTCTGTCCCTGTCGAGTTTCCGTGTGGCGCTTGCGATCCTGATGCTCCTGGCGCTGGGGCTGATCACCAGGGAATTTACTGGAGCACACCTGGAGAACGACCCCTCACCCTGGCTGGCCACCGGGATCGTTGGAAGTGCGTTGCTTGGGGGCGCAGCCACCTTGCTTCGATTAAGTTCGAGGGATCCGGCAGCCGTTGTGGCACCGATTCTCCCGCGAAGCTGGCCACGCCTCCTGGTGCAGGGTGGAATCGTCGCAACGGTGTGCGCGGTACTGATCCTGCGAGTACTCCAACCCTATCGCGCCGCGCAGGCGTGTTGTGCGGGCGAGAGAGAAGTGGGGAGCAATGATCGACGGGCGCTCCAACATTATCACCGCGCTACCCAGCTCGCCCCGCGGGAGCCGATCTACTGGACACGGCTTGGCGCCGGGGCGTGTCTGCTCGCGGAAAACACGGGGGATCTGGAAGCGCGAAAGGCGTTGCTGAGCGAGTCCGTTCAGGCGATGGAGCAGGCACTGGCCCTGGAACCTCGTGATCCCCAGGGAAACGCCCACCTGGCGCATGTGCTTGGACGTCAGGCACAACTGGTGCCCTCGGTGGCCGACCGGGCCAGCGAGCAAATTGAGGCTGCCATTGAGGCCGATCCGCGCAATGCTCTCTTTCTGATCCAGGCAGGGCGACTGGGATTGACCCTGGGACGTCCGGCCTTGACGCGCAAATACGCCGGGCTTGCGCATCTTCTCTACCCCGACGCCGCCCAACCAACCGCGTTGCTGGCCATGCTCGCCTGGCTCGAAGGAGAACACCCCCTGGCCCTGCGCCTGGCGGAGGAGGCGGAACACAGCCGCTGGAACGGGGACGGCGATGCCGAGCTCGACTTCACCGAATGGGTCGCCTACATGGATCTGCAAAGTGGTAAGATGTGGGAAGCCTTTGTGCACGCCTACCACGCCAGCACGGTGCGACCTCAGCGCGTGGCTCCTCAGGTGATTCTTGGACGTCTGGCGGAGTTGCGCCGCGATTGGCACTGGGCACGCCACCATTATCAACGGGTCCTCCAACTCGCCCCCCAGCATCCCGTGGCGAGTGAAGGCTTGACACGCGTGACTGCGCAGATCGAATCGCATTGAGGAGTAACGCACTCGGCCCTGACAGCCGTAACTGCCAGGGCCGAGGATCAACCCGTCAGAGGAGAGTCAGACGGGAAACCGCTTAGAAGCGGAAGTTAAACTGCACGGTCCCTTCGACGTCGAACGGGCTCGGGCCGGTCAACGGGGTAGCCACACCCAGGGTAAGATCGCCACGATCGCCGATGCCCAGGTGCACACCACCGGTCATGATGAAGATGTCCGGGAAGCCGAACGGGGTGGTTTCACGCCCGCGGTGGGTGAGCGGCGTGGTCAAGTGCGCTTCGAGCGTCGGGATGATATAGCGGAGGGTGGATTCGGCCCCGCCGCTGTAGGCGCGGTAGCCCAGCGCGTAGTCGTTGCCCAGCAGGGTCGACTCGCTGTTGTCCGTGGGGATGACCATGGAGGTGAAGCCCATCAGGTAGAGATCCCCAAAGTGGTAGATCATACCCAACCACGGTTGGAGCAGAGTCGAGTGAATCTTCTGGCCGTCGACGGCAACCAGACCAGGCCCGTTGGGGATGGTCACCACCATACCCGAGGAGAACACATCCCCCGTTTGCTGATCGTTGACAAAGGCGTACTTGGCGAGCAAGGAGACGTCGCCAAAATCGTTCTTGCTCACGGCCTGCCCATCCTGCTGGATGAACGGCAAACGCACACCAAACGAGGCGTTCCCTTCGAGGAAGGTCTTTTCAAAACCGATCGTTTCGCGGTGGAGATCAAAGCTCTGCACGCCGTTGCCGACGCTAATGCTATTGAAGTAATTGTAGTTGATGAACACACGATCGGTGGGTCGCGGACTTTCGTTCTCGGAGATCTTGAAAGCACCGCGAGCCGCGACTGGGAAGGACACCCGGGTGGTGCCACGGCCCACCTGGACCGTGCTGAAGGTGTAACCGCCCACCCCCAGGTCACCGATCATCTGGGCATCGCCGGTCGCGCCACCGGTGGTCCCGCCCGCCGGGGCAGTCGCGGACAGGTCCGACGAAGGTGCAGGGGCTTCCGGTTGGGGCTGTTCCGGAGTGGTCGGGGTGGTGGGAGTCGTGGGGGTGGTGGGGGTCGAGGGAATCATCCCCGGGGTGGGGCATCCCGGCTGAATATAGACTGGCGGACAGCTATTGTGATCAACCGAGCGGAAGATCCGATCGCCCGCCGAGGCACTGCCCCACGCAGGAACTAGCCCAAGCGCCAGGGCAAAAAAGATCCTTCTCATCGACATGGAAACACTCCTTGTTTAAGTCCTTGACGCGGGCTGCGCGACCCCGTTCCTCGGGGTGCTGTCTCCAAACGGCTCGCAGCCACAGCAAGCACCGCCATTAGCCGGTCAATCGCTGCACTCGGCGCTGCCACACGGCAGGTCGGGGCGATGGAGAGTCCGACTTGCGAGCTTCACCGATTTTCCACCATTGATATCGGTTCACTTGCTAAAAGCGATTTGGCTAATTGTGGCACGATGCGCATGCTGGAGTGGAGATTGGGCAAGCTGTGCGCTGGGGTTCTCCCGTGCCAGCAAAGAAACCTGGAGAATCCAGGCAAGAACGAGAGCCTCTCTCCCCTCCCTTCCCATGATCTGCGAAGCAGCGCCCAAATTACCCAGGAGGGATTCTTTGCGGTCCCACTCTTCTGTTGCCTGAGAAGAGTGGGACCGCTGCCATACAACACATTGGGTTATTGAGGCATTTTGAGCAAATACGCCGTGGGGCTTTGCTCTGCCTCCACCGAGGCGAGGCGGCCCCGCGGCCCGGTGCCCACCGCCAGCGTCTTTCCATCGGGAGCAACCGCCATTGCGTAGATGGGCCCAAGGGGCAGATCCTCGCCATGGAGCAGTTTGCCATCGCTGGCATTCCAGATCGCCAGATATCCCTGATTATCCGGCGCCCGCCCGATACTAACGAGTCGCTTGCCATCGGTGCTAAACCGCACGCCGTAGATATACCCTGGATGGCTCGCACGTAGCCCGGCAGCATCGGGCTTGAGTTTGGGATTGGCGAAATCGCGCAGCACACTCCCATCCGCGACATTCCAGAGCTTGATCTGGCGATCACTGCTCCCCGAGGCAATCGTCTTTCCATCGGGACTGAAGGCGACACAGTAAATCGCCTCCTGATGCCCCTTTTCAAATTCCTTCTCCTTGTGGGCACGCAGCTCACGCACCATGTTCCCCGAGGTGGGATCCCAGATCTTCAAACTGTGATCATCACTGCCGGTCACCACGTACTTGCCATCCGGGCTCCAGGCGACACAGTAAATGGGAAAGGGGGTTGGTTTGGTATGTGCGGCAATTTGCTTCAACTGGGTTCCCTTGGCAACATCCCAGATGCGGAGATTCCCATCCTGACATCCCGTTGCCACCTGAGTCCCGGCGCTATTGAAGGCGACTGCGTGCACGATCCCCGGATGCGCGAGCGATCGCGTCGGCGTTTCCGAGGCAAACTTCCACAGCTTCACGGTTTTGTCTGCCCCACCTGTGTAAAACTGGGCGCTATCGGGAGCGAACACCACAGCCTGAGCTCCCCCCTCGTGAGCGTAGCTCTGCGCCAGTTTACCAAACTCCGCCGGCAAGGGTTGGCCCGAAGTCATCACCACATTCCAGGTGGGCACGCTCTGATCGGCACCGCTGGCGGCGAGGGTTTGATTGTTGGGGCTGAAGGCTAACCCTGTGATGGCGGCCGATCCCTTGATTGAGCTGATCAATTTCCCATCGTTCAAGGTGTAGAGGCGCACCAACTGTTCGGCACCCGCGGTCGCGAGCAAGGTGTTGTTCTTGCTCACCGCCACGGCACTGATCTTCCCCGTGGCCCCTTCAAAGGTGCGGTCCAGAGTGCCGGTGCCCGCGTTCCATGCCTTCACCTTCGGTTCCACCCCGGCAGTGATCACATGCGTTCCATTGGGCGTAACGGTGAGCGCAAGCAGCGGATCTTTCGACGCCGTCACCAGGCGCGTGGCTCGCAGGGGTTCCAGGTGTGCCGTCCTGTCGGCGCCTGCCGTCACGATGCTGGTGTTATTACCGAGAAAGGCCACGCCGTTGAGCGCTCCTTCGTGGACAAACGCTTCCTGCATCTTGCCGGTTGCCAGGTCCCACACCCGTGCCTGGCCGTCTGCACACGCCGTCGCCAATTTGGTCTTGTCGCTGTTAAAACTGAGTGCCGTGACCGGGGCAGGATGCGTCCATGTGGCCTGTTCCTTACCATCGCTGCTGGTCAACACCTTCACAACTTTCCCCGTAACCACGCCAAGCAACGTCTGGTCGCGGCTGTACTGCACCGCCGTGACTGGCTCGGAGAGAGTGGCAATCGTTTTCACCAATTTTCGTGTTTTCAGATCCCACAACTGGACTTTCTTGTCAGCGCCGGCCGTCAGAATCTGTGTACCATTGCTCGGCAAGGCCAGCCCCGCCACCCCTCCCGGATGCGCCTCGAAAACAGCGGTGGCATTGACATCCAGCAGCCGGGCGGTTTTGTCCCGCGCGGCGGTGAGCAACGTACGGTTATCCGCCTGGAACGCCAGCGCCACCACGGGAGCCGTGTGCTCGGTGAACCGCATCAACTCCTTCCCGGTTCCCAGGTCGAAAACGACGATGGGACCCGCCTGGTCCTTCTGCTGGAAGGCGACGGCGACCCGTGTGCCGTCGGGACTGCAGGCCACGCTCTCCACCTTTCCTCCCACGGGGAGGGTGGCGGAGGGCTTTTCCATCCCGGTCGGCTGCTGAGCAGGGAGTTTCCACACCTTGACCGTTTGATCCGCCCCGCCTGAAACCAGCGTTGTCCCCTCACCGTTGAGCGAAAGACTGGCGACGGCGTCCTCGTGGCCGGGGAGAACACCCACGACCTTGCCATCGGTCGCATTCCAGAGATGGATCGCCTTATCCTGTCCGGCGGAGAGGACGCGATCCCCACGGGGAGTGAGCAGAGCGTGGCTAACCGCCCCCTTCTGCTGCCCCACCCAGACCAGATGAGGGGTCCACACCCGGACCGTCTTGTCTTTCCCGGCGCTGATGATTCGCTTGCCGTCGGCAGTCACACCCACGGCTGCAACTTCCCCCTCATGCACAAAGAACTCACGCACCGTGCCATCCAGGGCGAGCACGCGGGTTTTGTTGTCCGCTCCCCCAACGATCAGTTGCTTGCCGTCGGGGTGGAACGCCAGGCTGCGGCTCTCGGCAGGGAGCGTGAGTGTGGCGGTCGTTTTGCCGTCGGCGAGGGTCCACAGCTTGATCGTTTTCCCCCCCAGGGTGGCCGCGTGCGTTCCCTCCTTGCTGAGCGCCAGCGCCTGCACAGGAGCCCCGTGGATCAACGTCTGCCTGGTGCTGCCATCCGCGAGATTCCAGATGCGAACGGTGCTGTCCTGGCTCGCGCTCAGGACCAGATCTCCCCGAGGAGTGAAGACGAGGTCGCTGATTGGGCCGGTGTGCCCGGCCAGAGACTTGATTTCCTTGTCCCTGGTGACATTGTACTGTCGCAGCGAGTTGTCGGCGAACCCGGCGAGCACACTGCCGTCCGGGGCAAAGGCAACACTCTGAACGGCGGCCGAGAGTTTCTCGAAGCGTTTCACCACCTTGCCATCGGCGAGATTCCAGATCGTCAAGGAGCGATCCGCTCCCCCACCGGCCACGTGCTTGCCGTTGGTGGCGACACAAAGCACTCCCAGCGTGTTGCCGGAAAAACTCCGTTCGTTCTGCCCCGACGCGAGATTCCACAGGCGCACCAACTTGTCGGCACACGCCGTGAGCAATTTGCCCTCCGGGGTAAGAGTGGCACCAGTGACCGCATCGGCATGAGCGAGCAACAGCGGAGCAGTCGTCGGCACCTGCCACAGCTTGACCGTGCCATCGCTGGATGCCGAGACAATCTGTTGCCCGTTGGGGTGAAACACCAGCGAATTGATGCTGTCGTCATGGGCACCAAGCAGAAACGCCTGATCACCCTTGTTCTGATTCCAGAAGCGGATGGTACGATCGCCGCCGCCCGAGGCGAGCAGCTGGCCGTTGGGGCTGACCGCAACCGCCGAGACGGCAACCGTATGCCCGGTGAATTGACGCTCCACCTGGTTGTTGGCGGTGCTCCAACTCCGCAGCAGGCCATCACTGCTCCCGGTGAAGACACGCTTGCCATCCGGGCTGAGAACTGCCGCCAGAACGGGTTGATTGTGCGTCAACGTCCGCGTCGGGGTGGGAGGCACCGCCCACTGTTTCACCAATCCCTCCTGG